>NZ_JBICZJ010000009.1:65387-458017 GCF_043201895.1 Streptomyces sp. NPDC048254 | reverse complement strand
TACATTCCGAACCCGGAAGCTAAGCCTTACAGCGCCGATGGTACTGCAGGGGGGACCCTGTGGGAGAGTAGGACACCGCCGAACAAATTTTAGGGAAGGCCCACGCCGTCATGGCGTGGGCCTTTCTGTATTTCCGGGTGTATTCCCGGCCGTATTTGCGGCTAGAACGTCACGTCCGCCGTGTCGACCGTGCCGCCCTTTCGGCCGGGGGCCTCCTGCCACTGCCAGTAGAGGTTCGTGTGCGAGATGACCTGTTCCGGGGCCGGCGCGCCGTACGCGGTGAGGTCCTCCGTGGTGTGGGCGTCGCCGACCAGGGTCGCGTCGTACCCGCGGACCATCGCTCCGTGCAGGGTGGAGCGGACGCAGGCGTCGGTCTGGGCGCCCGTTACGACCACGCGGCCGACGCCGTGTTCGGCCAGGACGGACTCCAGCTCGGTGTCCTCGAAGGAGTCACCGTAGCGCTTGTGGATGAGGGGCTCGGTGGCTTCCTCCCGGGTCAGCTCCGGCACGTACTGCCAAGGGGCGCTGTCCGGCTTCAGCTCGTCGCTGGAGTGCTGGATCCAGACCACCGGGACCGCCTCGGAACGGGCCTTGGCGATCAGGGTGTTGATGTTGGCGATGACCTCGTCGCGGTTGTGGGAGCTGTCCACCACACCGTTCTGCACATCCACGACCAGCAGGGCGGTGTTCGGGCGGTTCGGCAGAGTCGTCATGGCGTCCACAGTAGGCGGGGGCACTGACAACGGGCCTTGTGTGAGCGTCGTAAACGAGGTGAGCGGGGCGGCCGGTGGCGGCTACCGTGGCCGTATGAGTGCGATGACCAGCGGTGATTACGTTGTTCGTGCGATACGGGCCGAGGAGTGGGAGGCCGTGAAGCGGTTGCGGCTCGTCGCGTTGCGGGATCCGGTGGCGGATATCGCGTTCCTGGAGAGCTATGAGGACGCACTGGGCCGGCCGGACTCCTTCTATCAGGAGCGGGCCGCCCGGTCGGCCCAGGAGCCGAGCGGTGCGCGGCAGTTCATCGCCGAGGCGGCGGACGGGGTGTGGGCCGGGAGCGTGACCGTGCTCGTCGAGGAGGCCGGGTCGACGGACTGGGCCGGAGTTCCGGTCGAGCGGCGGCAAGGGCATGTGGTCGGGGTGTTCGTGCGGCCCGAGCACCGTGGGAGCGGGCTGCTCAAGGCACTGTTCGACGCCGGTGTGGCGTGGGCGCGGGAACAGGGTGCCGAGCGGGTTCGGCTGCTGGTGCACGAGGAGAACGCGCGGGCCCAGGCGGCCTACCGCAAGGCGGGGTTCGTGCCGAGCGGTGTACTCGTGCCGTTCGTCAAGGACGAGGCGGAGGACGAGGTGGAGTTCGTCCTGGAGTGGCCGTCCCGGGCCCGCGCCTAGACGGGCAGTTCCCGGTGTGGCCAGCGGGAGCGGGCCTGTTCGTGGGAGCGGAGCAGGGCGAGGGTCGGCAGGCCCTGGTCGACGCCGTTGGCGAGCAGGTCGGGCAGCTGGGGGAGCGGGGCCACGGCCGCGACGTCGTCCAGGACCAGGGTCAGTGGTGGGTCGAGCCGACCGGAGGATGACCGTTCGGCCATGCGCCGGCCGCGCTCGACCACGCTGGAGGCGAGGGCCGTCAGGAGGGGCATCGCTCCGGGGTTGGTCCTGGGGTCCTCGATGGATTCACCGACCACATAAAGCGTGCCCCCTTCGGCCACGAAGGAATCCAGTGCGAGGGCGTCGGATCGGTTGGGTGTGCAGGCTTCGCGGATGTTGACCGTGAAGAGGGCGGCCAGGGCCCGGGCCGTCAGCTCCTGGGCGATGTCCCGGCGTTCGGGGTGCGAGGTGAGTGCGGCCTCGAGTTCTCCGGCCGCGCCGGGGGCCGCCTTCGGATGGGTGCGGAGGGTGCGTACGGCGTCCTGGACGCCGGTGCCCTGTGCCCAGCGGTGGACGTGGCGGATCGTGCGGTTCTCCAGGGCGGCGGCGTGCAGGTAGCTGCGCAGGAGCGTTTCGGCCGTGTCGGTGACCGCCTGGTCGATCTTGGCGGTGGGTTTCACGGGGGTGAGGAGTGCCTGGGCGCGCAGGACCGCGGTCTGCTTGTCCTCGCAGCCGGTCGTGGGGGACCAGTGGAAGCGGGCCGGGGTGTCGCAGAGGTGGTTCGGGTCGTAGAGGAGGACCGGGCCGAGTTTGGCCCGGGCGTCCTTGGTGTCGGACCAGAGGTCGGGGTTCGAGGTGACGGTGAGGGTGGGGCCGGCCGCGTCGCGGATGGCCTGGGTCGCGGTGGTGTGGCGGGTGTCCCTGGGGGCGATGTGGATTTTCGTCCACCCACCCACCTGGTCACCGTTGGCAGCGGGGTGAGCGTAGAAGCCGGCGGGGGCCGTGCCGGTGTGAACTCCAGCCGCGTGTTCGACTCCCGCTTCGGGGACCGTTGACTCAAGGACGGTCGTCTCCGGGGCGATCGTCTCGTGCACGGTCGGCGTCGGCGTCGGCCTCGGTTCCGGTTCTGTGCGTGCTTCCGGGACCGGCGTTGTCGTAGGCGCGTGCTTCTCCGCCGCCCGTCTTCTTCTCCCCGCGCGCCATCTCGCCACCGTCCCCATCACGAAGACCGTCAGGACCAGCAGGATCATCAGCTGGCCGATGAACAGGCCCCAGAACAGGCCCCATCCCGACAGCTGGGCCGGCGGTGTGTCCGGCCAGGCGCCTGTGATGTCGTGCGGTTCGCCGATGAGGTGGCGCATCGCGGGCGGGGTGTGGGACAGGTTGACGGTCGACGGCCAGGCACCGTGGGAGAACCAGGCTGCCAGGCCGGTCGCCGTCCACACCATTACCGTGATGCCGAGCAGGAACGCGAGTATGCCGATCAGCAGGCCGTCGGGGATGCCGCCGCCGCTCTGCTGTTCGCGCTCCTGCCGGGGGTCCGGTCTCACGATCGGGTCCTCCCTACGCCACCGTCGATTCCGAGTCGCCGAGGTGCTGTTCGACGAAGGCCGCCGCCCGCTGCTCCGCCTCCAGTTCCGCGGCGCGCAGGGCGTCGTCGGCGGCGGCGAGATGGTCGGCGGACGACTCGGTCATCGCGCGGTCCGTGAAGACGAGCGGACGTTCCGTCTCGGTGATCAGGTGCTTGACCACCTGGACGTTGCCGTTGACGTCCCAGACGGCGATGCCGGGGGTGAGGGTGGGGATGATCTCCACCGCCCAGCGTGGGAGGCCCAGTACCCGGCCGGTGGCGCGGGCCTCGTCCGCCTTCTGGGCGTAGATCGTCCGTGTCGACGCCATCTTCAGGATCGCCGCCGCCTCCTTCGCCGCCGCGCCGTCGACGACGTCGGAGAGGTGGTGGACGACCGCGACGAAGGAGAGGCCGAGCCGGCGGCCGAACTTCAGCAGGCGCTGGAAGAGCTGGGCGACGAAGGGGCTGTTGATGATGTGCCAGGCTTCCTCGACCAGGAAGATGCGCTTCTTGCGGTCGGGGCGGATCCAGGTGTGCTCCAGCCACACGCCGACGATCGCCATCAGGATGGGCATGGCGATGGAGTTGCGGTCGATGTGGGAGAGGTCGAAGACGATGAGGGGGGCGTCGAGGTCGATGCCGACCGTGGTCGGGCCGTCGAACATGCCCCTCAGGTCACCGTCGACCAGGCGGTCCAGGACCAGGGCCACGTCCAGGCCCCAGGCGCGTACGTCGTCTATGGCGACGTTCATCGACTCCGCGGACTCCGGCTCGGGGTGCCGTAGCTGCTCGACGATGTCCGTCAGGACGGGCTGGCGGTCCAGGATCGTCTCGTTGACGTAGGAGTGGGCGACCTTCAGGGCGAAGCCCGAGCGTTCGTCGAGGCCGTGGCCCATCGCCACTTCGATGATGGTGCGGAGCAGCGCGAGCTGGCCCGTCGTCGTGATCGACGGGTCCAGGGGGTTCAGGCGGATGCCGTGGTTGAGGGCCGCCGTCGGGTCGAGCCGGATGGGTGTTATCCCCAGCTCTTCCGCGATGAGGTTCCACTCGCCGACGCCGTCCTCGCCCTGGGCGTCCAGGACGACGACCTGGCGGTCGCGGAACCGCAGCTGCCGTAGGACGTAGGTCTTCTCCAGGGCCGACTTGCCGTTGCCGGACTCGCCGAGGACCAGCCAGTGCGGGGCCGGGAGCTGCTGGCCGTAGAGCTGGAACGGGTCGTAGATGTAGCCCTTGCCGGAGTACACCTCGCGGCCGATGATCACGCCCGAGTCGCCCAGGCCGGGGGCGGCCGTGGGGAGGTAGACCGCCTGGGCCTGGCCGGTGGAGGTGCGGACCGGGGAGCGGGTCGTCTCGACCTTCCCGAACAGGAAGGACGTGAAGGCTTCGGTGAGGACGGACAGCGGGTCCCTCATCAGCGCATCAGCCTCTACCTTCGGATTCCGGTGGCGAAGGGAAGTGTGTTCACGAAGGCGCGGTGGTGCTCACGGTCGCACCACTCCAGTTTGAGGTACGACTTTCCGGCGGAGGCCCTTATCGTGCGCTTGTCGCGGTTGAGGGCCTCCGGGTTACGGGAGGACACCGTGATGTAGCCGACCAGGTTGACGCCGGCCGCGCCGCTGGCCAGGTCCTCGCCGCGCTGGTCGAGGCGGTTGTGGGCGGCGATGTCGCGGGGGTCGACGGTCCGGTTCATCTTGGCGGCGCGGGACGCCTCCGCCTCGTCGTTGGTCTTCTCCGTGAGCATGCGCTCGATGGCGACCTCGGTGGGTTCGAGGTCCATGGTGACCGCCACCGTGCGGATGACGTCGGGGGTGTGGACGAGGAGCGGGGCGAGGAAGTTGACGCCGACGGGGGTCATCGGCCACTCCTTCACCCAGGCCGTGGCGTGGCACCAGGGCTGGCGGGTGCTCGACTCGCGGGTCTTCGCCTGGAGGAACGTCGGCTCCATGGCGTCCAGTTCGGCCGGCCAGGCGTTGCGCTGGGTCATCGCCTGGATGTGGTCGATGGGGTGGTCCGGGTCGTACATGGAGTGGATGAGGGAGGACAGACGGCCCTGGCCGAGGGGCTGGCGGACGCGGATGTCCGCCTCCTGGAGGCGGGAGCAGATGTCGGTGAGCTCGCGGGCCATGACGACGGCGAGACCGGCGTCGCGGTCCAGCTTGCGGCCGCCCTGGGGGCGGGCCGCGCGGGCCATCGCCTGGGCCTCGGCGGCCAGTTCGCGGGAGTAGTGCATGCAGGCGACGAGGTAGGCGCGGTGCTGCTCGCTGCTGGTGGAGACCATGGACTGGAGCTGGTCGTAGGAGCGGGACAGCCAGTCCGGGGCCTTCTCGTCGCCGCGCTGGGCGACGTCCTTGGCGTGGGCGTCGGGGTCGGCGGGGAGGGTGCGGGCGAGCATCTGGAGGCGGGTGACGAAGCCGTCGCCGTTCGCCACGTGCTTGAGGAGGGTGCCGAAGCGGTCGACGAGGGCTTCCTGGTCCTCGGAGTCGCGCAGGCCGACGCCCGGCCCCTCGATCTCGATCGCGGCGGTGACCGTCTTGCGGTCGGCGTGGAGCAGGACGGCGATCTCGTCGGGACCGAACGGGGCGGCGAGCCAGCTGATCCGGCCGATGCCGGGCGGGGGGCCGACCTCGACCTCGCGGCCGTCGATCCGGGTGCCGGCCTCGGCGGCCGTGGAACGGTAGACCGTGCCCTGGCGCAGGGTGCGCTTGAAACTGCGGTTGATCTCGAACCACTTGTAGAACGTACGGCGCTTGTACGGCACGTAGACCGCCGCCAGCGCGAGCAGCGGGAAGCCCATGAGGAGCACGATCCGCAGGGAGAGGACCGGGACGAGGAGCCCGCACATCATGCCGAGGAACGCGCCCGCGATGATCAGCACGATCTCGCCGGACTCACGGTTCCGGCCGACGATCGCGTTCGGCCGGGCGCGGCCGATCAGATACGTACGGCGGGGCGTGACCGGATGGGACAGATGGGACTCGGTCGTCAACGCCCTTCACCTCCCGAGCTGTTGTTGCGGGTGTTGCCGGCGTGCGGGGTGTTCATCGGGCTGGGCGCGCGGGGCGCGGGTGCGGCGGAGGGGACAGATCCGCCGCCACCACTGTTCGGGGTGCGCGTGCTGTGCGCGGCGACGCCGCCCGAGGCCGGGTTGGAGGGGCGGGCGCCGGAGGAGGCGGAACCGCCGCCCCCGCCCCCGCCGCCGTTGTTGTCGGCGCGGGCGCTGTGCGTCCTGATGCCCTGGGCGACCAGGTTGGCGGGGCTGCTGATGACGGCGGCGGCCTTGCCCTCGGCGCCCTGCATGATGCGGTTGTTGCGGCCGGCCGCGATCTCGTCGCCGAAGCCGGGGACGAAGCGGTAGATCATCGCGCTGGCGAAGATGGCGAGCAGGATGATGGCGAGGCCGGAGACGACGGCGGAGAAGGCGTCGGGGCCGCCGTCGGAGGACAGGGCGCCGGCGAGGCCGAGCACTATCACGATGACCGGCTTGACGAGGATGACGGCGATCATGATGCCGGCCCAGCGGCGGACGTGGCCCCACAGGTTCTTGTCGACGAGGCCGGCGTAGACGACGGTGCCGAGGAGGGCGCCGACGTAGAGCAGGGCGGCCCGGATGACGAGCTCCAGCCAGAGGACGCCGGCGGCGAGGATGCTGACCAGGGAGACGACGATCAGCATGATCGGGCCGCCGCCGATGTCGTCGCCCTTGCTGAGGGCGCCGGAGAAGGTGCCGAAGAACGTGTCCGTCTGGTTGCCGGTGGTCTTGGCGAGGACGTCGGTGACGCCGTCGGTGGCCGATACGACGGTGTAGAGGATGAGGGGCGTGAAGGCGGACGCCAGCACGGTCAGCCAGAGGAAGCCGACGGCTTCGGAGATGGCGGTGCTGAGGGGGACCCCGCGTACGGCCCGCTTGGCCACGGCCAGCAGCCACAGGAGGAGGGTGAGGATCGTCGACGCGGCGAAGACGACGGCGTACTGCTGGAGGAACTTCTCGTTGGTGAAGTCGACGTTCGCGGTCTCCTTCACGGCGTCGCTGAGCTTGTCGACGGTCCAGGAGGCGGCCTTGGCACAGCCCTGGGCGAGCGAGGAGAGGGGGTCGAGGGTGGAGGTGAGGGGGTCGGTGGTGGAGCCGCCGGTGCTGCCGCCGCTGCCATTCTCGCAGTAGTCCTTCGCGGGACCGCGAATGAGGTCGCAGGCGTCGTTGCTCGCCGTGGGGGACGGAGTGGCGGAGGGCGTGGGGGCGGCGACGGCATGGGTGGCCAGCAGCACTGCGGCCGTTTGAAGGGCGCCGAGGATCGCGCCGACTTTGAGGAAACGGTGGCTAGCGCGCATACGTGAACCCTCCGAACTCCTCCACGGCCCTGGTCATGTCGTCGGCGGTGGAGGCCTGCTGGTCACGACCGACGGGGACTGGGCCGTCCTTCTGCTGGAAGTCGGTGATCTTCCAGTCGTTGTCGACCCACGTCAGTTCATAGGTGGTGGTGTACCAGCTCTCGGTCACCGGGTTGGTCGAGGCTGCACCGGACAGTCCGAAGAGCGAGGTGTACCAGACCGCGACCGTGGCGGCGTCCGTGCTGGACGCGGTGACCTTCGTGCCTACCGGGATGACCCGGGAGACGAAGGTCTCGCCGACCGGTGCGCTGCCGTCGTTGTTAAGGCCGATGTTTGTGAGGAACTTCGCGCTGGAATAGGCGCTGTCCAGCCCCGCTTGTCTGCTCGCGGCGACGTCGGGGGCGTAGATCGTGTTCACGAGCGCGTGTCGCTTGGCCATGACGAACATGTCGGTCGAGCCAAGTGCAACGGAATAGTTCGCCGCCGCGCTCTGCGCCCCCTGCGAGCTGTGCGCGAACCCGGTCGGGATTCCCTCTCCGCTCTTCGTCTCCACCGGCTTCGTGCCGCTCGCCGCCGTTGACGAAGTTGTCGGCTGGCCCCCGCTGCCGCTGCCGCCGTTGCCCGTGGCGGACGACGAGTCCCCGTCCCCGCCCCTGTTCGCGAAGGCGATCGCTGCGATGAGGAGGACGACCACGCCTACGACGGTGACCAGGCTTCTGGAGGAGGAGCGGCCGCCGCGGCGGGACGCGCCGCCGTACGGGTCGCTCTCGGGCAGGCGGGTGCGGGTGTGGCCCGTATCCGGGTAGCCGGGCTCGTCTCCGAGGCTCATGCCGCGTACTCCCCCTCCACGTCGTACCGGAACGCGTAGCAGTACGACGGTAGCCGTGCTGGTTCCCGCGCGGGCGCGGTGTGGTGACTCGACATCAGGGAAACGCAACCTCGGAGCGGGGGAAAGGGAGGTGCAGATTGGCTAGACGGCCATGCCGTACACGATGGTGAACAGGGTGCCGAGTGAGCCGATGATGAAGACTCCGGTCAGTCCGGCGATGATGAGGCCCTTGCCCTGTTCGGCACTGAAGGTGTCGCGGAGGGCCGTGGCGCCGATGCGCTGTTTGGCGGCGCCCCAGACGGCGATGCCGAGGCAGAGCAGGATGGCGACGGCCATGACCACCTGGATCATCGTCTTCGCCTCGTTGCCCAGGCTGCCGAAGGGGCCCCAGTCCGGAGCGATCCCGCCGATGATGGTGTTGATGTCTCCCTTGTCGGCCGCATAGAACACGTAAGTCACCGCCCCTGGTGGGTAGTTCCGTTCGCCCCTGCCGGGTGCAGAGGTCACGCATCATTCTCGCCGAAAACGTCGCCGGAGTATGTCGACTTGACGTCATCGATTGGCGGGTTTCGTACGAAGTGCTCGTACGGTCACTCTGTGTATCACGGCAGGTCACGCCGGGCAATGAGGCCTGAGCGGAACCTGTCGTGTGGTTCCGTCGTTGACCCCCTCTATGACCTGGCACGTTTGATGGCGGCCGGTCGGGTGAGGGGTCGAGACGATGTTCTCACGGTAGTCATGGGGAAATGGCCAGTGGGCCCCGGCACCGGCCGGGGCCCACTGGCTTCCTGAGGTCGTGTCAGCCCGCGAAGGCCGTGGTGCCCTCCGGGGTGCCCCAGCCGGTCGGACCGTCGTAGCCGGTCGTGGCGGTGCAGTAGTAGGAGGTGGTGCAGGTGCCGTTGTTGCCGCTGGTCACGTCGTTGAGGTACGAGGTGCCGGCGTAGTTGTACGGGAACTTGGCCGGGTAGGAGCCGCTGGACGGGGTGCCGGCGAGGGCGTAGACGCCGGCGATGATCGGCGCGGAGACGCTGGTGCCGCCGAAGGTGTACCAGCCGGCGGTGACGCCGTAGGAGTCGTAGACGGAGACGCCGGTCGCCGGGTCGGCCACCGCGGAGACGTCTGAGATCATGCGCTTGGTGCAGGTGGTGTCGGTCTGCCAGGTGGGCTTGGCGTCGTAGGCGGAGCAGCCGGAGCCGGTGCCCTCGGTGCTCGACGTCTTCCACACCGTCTCGGTCCAGCCGCGGGTGGTGGAGGAGGTGGCGAGCTTGGTGCCGCCGACCGAGGTGACGTACTTGGAGGCGGCCGGGTACTCGGCGCCGTAGCCGCTGTCACCGGCGGAGACGGTGATGGCGACACCGGTGTGGTTGAAGTACGAGGAGTCGTACGAGGTGTCGGACGAGGACTCGCTGCCGCCGTAGCTGTTGGAGACGAACTTGGCGCCCAGGGTGACCGCCTCGTTCACCGCGGTGCCCAGGTTGGCCATGGTGGCGCTGGTCGCCTCGACGAGCAGGATGTTGCAGTTCGGGCAGATCGCGGAGGCCATGTCGAGGTCGAGGGAGATCTCCTCGGACCAGCCGGCGTCGGAGGAGGGCAGCGAGGTGGTGGAACCGGTCTGGCTGACCTTCTTGAAGCAGCCGTTGGCCGTCGTGCAGGCGGAGAGGCCGTAGTACGAGCGGTAGGTCGCGAGGTCGGTCTCGGCGTTGGGGTCGTTGTACGCGTCGACGATCGCGATGGTCTCGCCCGAGCCGTTGGAGGCGGCCGCCGAGGTCAGGCCGTAGGCCGCCCGGAGGTTGGTCGGGCTGTAGCCGGAGGGGGTGGTGGCGTCGGCGGCCTTGGGGGTGATGCCGGTCTTCGCGGCCTGCTGCTTCTGGGCGGCGGTGAGGCCGCCGGTGACGCGGTAGGAGTTGCAGGCGAGTTCGCCCGTGTGCCTCGGGGTGGCACAGGGGGTCGCGGTGTAGGTCACCTTGGCGGAGGAGGCGGAAGGTGCCGCGTCGGCCTGGACGGCGGTGCCGAATCCGGTGAGCAGCAGTGCGGCCGTGGCCGCTGCCGCTGTGCCGAGTCGGCGCCAGCCACCGCGCAGGGAGGATCTGTTGGGGGGAGTGGAACGCATGCGTGCAGCCTCCTGAGTTCCGGTATGGGGGAGGAACAGGGGCGGTGCGGGTGCGATCTGGTGCGTTGTGGTGCGCGATGAGAATCCTTTGTTGAGTACGCGACAACAAGAGGGTTCAGGAATCATGACTTCCGCATTGCCGAACGGGGCCTTCGCGTGACCCGTCGATGGCCGCCCGTTGTCCTGCGGGTGACGGATGATTGACCCAACTCACAGAATTTTCACGGGCGTTGCCAAGGTGCCTGAGGCGCGGAAAACGGGTCACGGCCGGCTGCCGTGACCCGTTTCCCTTTCTGTGCCGCCGAGGGGACCCCACGTCCCCCTCACGGTGGCGGCTCCCCGTGACCCGACGGGGAGGTCTTGCCGGGGCCTAGCCGGTGAAGGCGTCGGTCCCTTCCGGAGTGCCCCAGCCGGTCGGGCCGTCGTAGCCCGACTTGGCGGTGCAGAAGTACGACGTGGAACACGAGCCGTTGGATCCACTCGTCACGTCGTTCAGGGCGGAGGTGCCGGCCGCGGCGTACGGGTACTGGGCCGGGTAGTCGCTGCTGCCCGGGGTGCCGGCCAGGGCGTAGACCGAGGCGATGATCGGCGAGGAGGCGCTGGTGCCGCCGTAGGTGTTCCAGCCGGTGCCGTCGGAGCCGTAGCTGTCGTAGACGGAGACGCCGGTGGCCGGGTCGGCGACCGCGGAGACGTCGGCGATCATGCGCTTGGTGCAGGTGGTGTCGGTCTGCCAGGTGGGCTTGGCGTCGTAGGCGGAGCAGCCGGAGCCGGTGCCCTCGGTGGAGCTGGTCTTCCAGACGCTCTCGGTCCAGCCGCGGCTGGTGGAGGAGGTCTTGAGGGCGGTGCCGCCGACGGCGGTCACGTAGCGGGAGCCGGCCGGGTACTCGGCGCCGTAGCCCTCGTCACCGGCGCTCGCGGTGATGGCCACGCCCGCGTGCTTGTAGTACGAGGTGTCGTACGACGTGTCCGACGACGACTCGGCGCCGCCGTAGCTGTTGGAGACGAACTTGGCGCCCAGCTTGACGGCCTCGTTCACCGCGGTGCCCAGGTTGGCGTCGGAGGCCGACTTGGCCTCGACGAGCAGGATGTTGCAGTTCGGGCAGGTCGCGCTGACCATGTCGAGGTCGAGGGACTCCTCACCGGCCCAGCCGCTGTCGGCGGAGGGGAGCGAGGTCGTCGAGCCGGTCTGGGAGACCTTCTTGAAGCAGCCGTTGTCGGTGGTGCAGTCCGACAGGCCGTAGTACGACCGGTAGGTGGCCAGGTCCTCCTCGGCGTTCGGGTCGTCGTACGCGTCGACGATGGCGACGGTCTCGCCCGAGCCGTTCGAGGCGGCGGCGGAGGGCAGGCCGTAGGCCGACTGGAGGTCCGAAGGGCCGTATCCGGTGGGGGTGTCGGAGGCGGCGTCCGGCTTGACGGTCTTCGGCGTCACGCCCTTGAGCGCGGCCTGCTTCTCCATGAAGGCGGTGGTGCCGCCGGTGACCCGCAGGGCGTCGCACGCGGCGAAGCCCTTCTTCGGGGTGGCGCCGCAGCCGGCCTTCTCGTACTGGACATGGGCCTTGGCGACCTGGGCGGCGATGGCCTTGGTGCTGGCCTTGTGGGCCGTGGTGGCGGTGGCCGCGGTGGCGTGTGCCGCGGTGCCGAGTCCGGCGACGAGCAGGGCGGCGGTGGCCGCGGCTGCCGAGCCGACGCGGCGCCATCTGCCGCGTATGTGGGGGGTGTTGGGGGTGGTCGTGCGCAACGTACAGCCTCCTGGATGAGGGGGAGAGAGGCCTGCGGGTGGGGGCCACCGGTGTGGTTGCCGGTGGGGGCGGCGGCCCGCGACGACCATCGCGTTGTTGGGGACGCGACAACAAGACGGGTTTCGGAATCCTGACTTCCGCGTTACTGAAGGGCGGCCTGGGGTTACTGATCATTGGGTCGCGGATGGCCGGAAGTTGGGGTTCGGTTGACCTGGGGGTGCCGGCGGCGGTGGGTCAATGCGCGTTGATCGGGGCGTACCGAGCGGTCAGCGGGGCTTCAGGCCGTGCAGCAGGAGATGGACGTGTTCGTCCAGGCCGGCCAGCGCCTCGTCCGCCGGGAGCATGCAGTTGGCGACCAGGGTGGCCAGACCGTGGATGGCGGACGCCGCGACCAGCGTGATGCGCTCGGGGTCGCCGTCGACGATCTCGTCCCGCTGCTGGGCGTCGGTGAGCAGCCGCACGAAGGAGCCCATGGAGCGGTCGACCGCCTCGGCCAACGGCGTGGAGATGTCCGGGTCGTGCTTGCGGGAGAACATCAGTTCCAGCAGCTCGGGGTTCTCGACGGCGAAGGTCAGATAGGTCCGGGCGAGCGAGACGATGCGCGATTCGAGGGGGGTGTCCGGATCGTGCGCCGACTCCAGGCCCTGGTTGAGACGGTCGTACCCGTTGAGTGCGAGCGCGTCCAGCAGGGCCTGCTTGTCCTTGAAGTGCCGGCCGGGGGCGGCATGGCTCACCCCGATGTCGCGGGCCAGTTCGCGCAGGGACAGCGCGGCGGCACCCTTCTCGCGCAAAGTGCGTTCGGCGCTGGCGAGCAGGGCGGCGCGCAGGTCTCCGTGGTGGTAGGGGCGGCTGTGCGGCATGGGCGTCATCGTAACCCGGATGTTGGCGTCGCCATCTTTGTTGGCAGTGCCATCTTTGTTGTCGTTGACATCATTGTAGGCGCCGCCTACATTGGCGGGCATGGCTGAGAAAACTGGCACATGGAACGCGTCCCGTCTCCCCGACCTCTCCGGCCGTACGGCCGTGGTCACCGGTGCCAACAGCGGCATCGGCTTCACCGCCGCGGACGCGCTGGCCCGGTCCGGTGCGCACGTGGTGTTCGCGGTACGGGACTTGGAGCGCGGGCGTGCGGCCGCGGTGAAGGTGTCCGGCAGTACGGAGGTGCGCCGCCTGGACCTGGCGGACCTGGCCTCGGTACGGGAGTTCGCGGCGGGCTGGGACCGGCCGCTGGACCTCCTGATCAACAACGCCGGCGTGATGATGCTCCCGGAGCAGTCCACCAAGGACGGCTTCGAGATGCAGTTCGGCACGAACCACCTGGGCCACTTCGCGCTGACGAACCTGCTGCTGCCGTTCCTCGAGGACCGGGTGGTGACGGTCTCCTCCGGGCTGCACCGCGGCGGCGACGGCACGATCCACTTCGACGACGTCAACCTGCGCGGCACCTACAGCCCGACCCGCGCCTACGCCCAGTCCAAGCTGGCGAACCTTCTGTTCACCCTGGAGCTCCAGCGCCGTCTGACGGAGGCCGGCTCCCCGGTCCGCGCGCTGGCCGCCCACCCCGGCTACGCGGCCACCAACCTCCAGAGCCACACCGCCAACCCGCTCGCCCGGCTCGGCATGCGCCTCGGCAACCTGCTCGTCGCCCAGGACGACCGCGGGGGCACGCTCCCCACGCTGTACGCGGCGACCCAGGACCTGCCCGGCGCCAGCTACGTCGGCCCGAGCGGCCTCGGCGAGATGCGGGGCGCACCGGCGCTGGCGGGCCGCAGCGCGGCGGCGAGCGACCCGGTGGCGGCCCGCAGGCTGTGGACGCTGTCGGAGGAGATGACGGGGGTGACGTGGCCGCTCGGGGTCGAGGCCGTGTGACCGCCGCCCGGCACACCGCCGCCCGGCACGCCTTCTCCCAGTACGCCTTCTCCCAGTACCCGGACGCCCGTCGGTCCGTCCGCGGCCGCCGGATACGGTGAGCCGGTACGGCGGATACAACAGTTCTCCGGGAGGTGGCCGGATGAGCGGGGGCGTGGACTTCGCGCTCGACGGGCGTACGGCCCTGGTGACCGGCTCCGTGCGCGGACTGGGCCTGGAGATGGCCCGGGGGCTGGCCGGCGCCGGTGCGCGGGTGATCCTCAACGGCCGTGACCCGGCGGCACTGGAGGCGGCGGCCGATGCGCTCCGCGACGAGGGGCTCGACGCGGTGGGCGCGGCGTTCGACGTGACCGACCGGGAGGCCGCCGAGGCCGCGGTGACCGGCCTCGGTGCGATCGACGTCCTGGTCAACAACGTGGGCCACCGCGACCGGCGCGGGGTCCACGAGATGACCCCGGACGAGCTGTCCGCGCTGCTCGACGTCCACCTGACCTCGGCGTACGCGCTGAGCCAGACGGTCGCCCGCGGCCTGGCGGCCCGTGACACCCCGGGCCGTATCGTCAACGTCTCGTCGGTCGTCGGCCAGTTGGGCCGCACCGGGGACATCGCCTACGCCACGGCGAAGGCGGGCCTCGACGGTCTGACCCGGGCCCTGGCGGCCGACCTCGGACCCAGCGGCACGACGGTGAACTCGGTGGCACCGGGCACGTTCGCGACGGACGTCAACGCGGAGCTGGCGAAGGACCCCGAGTGGGCGCGATGGCTGCGCACCCGCACGGCCCTGGGCCGTTGGGGCCGACCCGCCGAGATCGCCGGCATCGTCGTCTTCCTGGCGAGCGACGCGGCGTCCTTCATCACGGGTCAGACGATCGCGGTGGACGGCGGGATGACCACGACGTTCTGAGCGGGGTGCGGTGAGGGCGGTTCACAGGTAAATCTCAGTGAAGCAGGGAACCGTTTCTCACCTTTGTGGGACACAGTGGGGCCTGATGAAGCGCACCTCACGCATCTCTTCAGCCTCGCGCCGTGTCGCGCTCGGCGCGGCGGTCGTGCTCGCCGCCACCTCGGCCTCCGTGGCGGCCGCCGATGACGGGCCCGGCCCGTTCGGGGTGACCGCGCTGGTCGGACCGACCGCGGAGAGCGCGCGGGTCGGGGCGCTGTTCACCGCCGACGAGGCCGGGAGCCTGGCCGGCCACCACTTCTGCACCGCCTCCGTCGTGCACAGCCCGCAGCGGGACCTGATCGTCAGCGCCGCGCACTGCGTCGACGGGGACGACACCACGGGGCTCGTCTTCGTGCCGGGGTACCGGGACGGGCAGGCGCCGTACGGGGTGTGGAAGGTGGGGAGGCGGTATCTGCCCGACGGGTGGGCGAAGGGGCAGGACGAGGACAGCGACGTCGCCTTCGCCGTCGTGGACGAACTGGGCGGCAAGCGGGTCGAGGAGGTGACCGGCGCCAATCGGTTCGTCAGCGGCGTGGCCACCGGGGCCACCGCCGTCACCGTCACCGGGTATCCCGACTCCCGTGAGGTGCCGATCAGTTGCACCAACAAGCCCGTCGCCCACAGCGCCACTCAGCAGCGGATCGACTGCCCCGAGTTCACGGGGGGCACCAGCGGGAGCCCCTGGGTGAACGGGGACCATCAGGTGGTCGGGGTGCTGGGCGGGCACGAGCAGGGCGGTTCGACCGCCGACACGTCCTACAGTGTCGTGCTCGGGAGCGAGGCCGGCGAACTGTACAAGGACGCCGCAGGCGGCTGAGACGGCGTCATGTGCGCCGTCTTGCTGTGAAATAGCGCCACTCTCGGCCGAAATGGCGTTGAACAGCCCTGACATGGGGGAGGGTTGGGGCGTGCGGAAAGTATGGGTGATCGGCGGTGCGGCGGTCGGGCTCGGGCTGAGCTTCGTCATGCTGCTCGTCGTCGGGGTGTACGTCGTCGCCGGGAACCTGCTGGGCGGCGCCGGCGGTGCGACCAAGGCGCTGGCCAAGGGAGCCGTGCCGGCCGCGTACTCCACGCTCGTGCAGAAGTGGGGCAACCTCTGCTCCGCCATCAACCCCGCCCTGCTCGCCGCGCAGCTGTACCAGGAGAGCGGGTTCAACCCGAAGGCGCAGAGCGCGGCGGCCGCGCAGGGGATAGCTCAGTTCATCCCGGGGACCTGGGCCACCCACGGCATCGACGGCGACGGCGACGGGGACCGCGACGTCTGGGACCCGAATGACGCGATTCCGTCGGCCGCCTCCTACGACTGCCAGCTCGCCTCGTACGTCAAGGACGTCCCCGGCGACGTCTCCGACAACATGCTCGCCGCCTACAACGCGGGCGCGTACGCGGTCATCAAGTACAAGGGTGTGCCGCCGTACAAGGAGACCCAGAACTACGTCAGGACGATCACCACTCTCGAGGACAGCTTCGCCGCGCCCGTCAGCCGGCTCTCCCCGACCAAGCAGGCCGCCGGCGCCATCGAGTACGCCCAGAACAAGCTCGGCACCCCCTACCTCTGGGGCGGCAACGGCACAGCTCAGGACGGCGGCCGGTTCGACTGCTCGGGGCTGACCAAGGCGGCGTACGCGCGTGTGGGGATCACGCTGCCGCGCGTCGCCAACGACCAGTACAACGCCGGTCCGCACCCCTCGCGCAAGGAACTGCTCCCGGGGGACCTGGTCTTCTTCTCCACCGACCTCACCAACTCCCGCGCCATCCACCACGTGGGGATCTATGTCGGTGGCGGGTACATGATCGACGCGCCGTACACCGGGGCGGTCATCCGGTTCGACCCCATCGACAGCGCCGACTACTTCGGGGCCACCCGGGTCACCGAGGATGGCGCGAAAGCGCTGCCCACCTCGGTGTGAACGGAGCGTATAACCCACCCCCTGAGCTGGGGCTTTGTGTCTCTCTTCGATAACGTCTGCGTGATCATTCGGTGGAACCTGGAACGTAGTGACGGGGACCGTGCGTTCCTGTTGACGAAGCCGACCACGGGGGTGGCAGCGAGCGGCGCACACGAGGTGCGTCCGGGACGACGACGAAGGGGCCGCAGGCACGATGGCTGTACTCGCCGAATCCGGATCCAACCCCGACGTCGACCTGCTCTACGACATCAACGGCCTGGCCAAGGACGCACCGCACTGGTTCGACCGGGCCGTGGAGTTCGTCGGGGAGTACGGACTGCTGGTCGCGATGGTGCTGCTGGTGGTGTGGTGCTGGTGGTCCGTGCGGCGCCGAGGGGACGAGGACGCCGCGGCCACGACGGCCGCGCTGGTGTGGACGCCGCTGGCCGCCGCGATCGCCGTCCTCGTGAACGTTCCCATCCGCGGGTTCGTCGAGCGGCCCCGGCCGTTCCTCAGCCACCAGGGGCTCGACGTCCTGGTCTCCGGCAAGACCGACTACTCGTTCGTCAGCGACCACGCGACGATCACCATGGCCCTGGGCGTCGGGCTCTTCATCGCGAACCGCAGGTTCGGGCTGGTGGGCATAGGGCTGGCGCTGGTGGAGGGGTTCTGCCGGGTGTACATGGGCGTGCACTACCCGACGGACGTGGTGGGCGGCTTCGCGCTGGGCACGGCGGTCGTCCTGCTCCTCTCCCCACTGGCCACGGCCGTGCTGACGCCGGTGATGAAGGCGGTGGAGGGGTCGCCGAGGGTGGGGTGGATCGTGCGGAGGCGGTCGGCGCCGGTGGGTGTGGTGCCGGGGGCACGTACGCCGATGGACCCTGAGGAACGAGACCTGGCGGCGTAGCCGTGCCCCGTGAGGGGCGCGGGGCTGTATTGATGTGCGGCTCCGCCGTGTGGGCGCGACCAGCCCCCACGCACCCGCGGCCGAAGTGCTCTCACAACCCCTGTGCGTAAGAGAAGAACCGCTTCGGGTCGTACTGCGCCTTCACCTTGCCCAGACGCGTCGCCGCATCCCCGTAGTACGCCTTCTTCCAGTCGGCCAGCGTCGGGTCCGTGTAGTTCTGGTACGCCGCGCCGGAGGCGTACGGCTTCATGGCCGTGTGCGCCCCGTTCAGCCACGTCTGGCCCGTACCGCCGGAGGCACCCGCTCCCCACGACACTATGTACTGCGCCAGCATCCGCGACCGCCGGTGCACGAACGCCGTCGCGGTCGGGGAGACCCGGTTCACCGCACCGCCGAGCGCCGTGAAGGCGATGCTCCCCGCACCGCCGCGCACCGCGCCGATCTGCCGCAGGGCCGTCTGGATGCCGGCCGCCGAGAGCGAGCGGTCGAAGAAGTCGGAGCGGGCCGCGTAGGTCTCCCGGCCCAGCCTGCCCGCCGTGGAGCGGCCCGGCGTGGACCCGGGCAGGTGGCATTGGGGCTCGGTGGCGAAGGAGGAGCAGCCGGCGTAGCTCTCCATCGCCTCCTCGTAGCCGTGGCGGCGCAGCGAGACGGAGGAGGCGTTGGCGCCCGCCTTGTGGGCGAGGGCGTCCACCGCGTTCTGGAGTTCGCCGTACGTGCCCATCGAGAAGCAGGCCACGGAGACGCGCGGGCCGCTGCCCGAGTTCTCCAGGTGCAGGGAGGACCAGATCTCGTCCGGCTGGGAGGGGCCCCACTCCTGCCAGGCCTTGAGGACCTGCGCCGCCTTCGACCAGGGCCAGGTCAGGTACGCGGTCACGGCCTGCGGGGTGGGGTGGGTCTTGAACTGGAGCTCGGTGACGACTCCGAAGTTGCCGTTGCCGGCGCCGCGCAGTGCCCAGAAGAGGTCCTTGTTGGTGCTCGCGTTGGCGATCACCTGCGTGCCGTCCGCCGTGATCAGCGTCGCCTGGGTGAGGCTGTCGCAGGTCAGGCCGTACGCGCGGGACGCGACCCCGTGGCCGCCGCCGAGGACCAGGCCGGAGACACCCACGGTGGGGCAGGAGCCCGCCGGGATGGTCACGCCCTTGGCGGCGAGGCCGCGGTAGACGTCGATCAGCTTGGAGCCGGCGCCGACGACCGCCGTGCCGCCGCTGACCCGGATGCGGTTGAGCTTGGAGACGTCGAGGACCAGGCGGCCGTTGCCCGAGGAGTAGCCGGCGTAGGAGTGACCGCCGTTGCGGATCGAGATCTTCAGTCCGTGGGCCTGGGCGTACGACAGCGTGGTGCGGATGTCGTCCGCGTGGGCCACGTACGCCACCGCGGACGGCTTCAGTCCGTCGAAGCGGGTGTTGTAGAGCTGGTGGGCCGTCGTCCAGTTCGCGTCGCCGGGGCGGACCAGGGTGCCGTCCAGGGTGTGGGCGAGAGCGGTCCAGCCGGCCGGGGCCGCTGCGCTGGTGGTCTTCAGCGCCGTACGAGAGGATGTGGACGCGAGTGGCGCGCCGGTTGTGCGGGACGCGGTGGCGCCGCCGGTGCTGCATCCCGTCAGCGCGGTCGCCGCGAGGGCGGCCGCCCCGCCGGATATGAAGGTACGCCGTTCCATGCCCGTGCCTTTCGTCGGCTTTCGTGGGACGAGACGGCGTCCGTCGCACACGGGTTCCCGTGCGGTGTAACGAACGCTGTGACGCCGTAACGGCTGTGATGGCGAACGGCGAATAAATGTTCGCGTAACCCGGCGGTCGGAACCGACGCGTGCCCTCACTGTGAGCGTTCCGTGACCTAACCGGGTCGACGGCAGGGGTTCACCCTCCGTTTACCTATGGCCATCGGCGGCTTCACCTGTTCTGCCTAATTTCGGCCGTACCCGATGCGGTGAGCGGCCCTATGTGCCCAGTCAGGAGGCCCTCACCCATCACGACTACTTCGCACGCCGCCGAAGGTGGCGCCTCTGGAAGGAACCCCCGAAAGTGAAGCTTCAGCGCAAGAACCGGCTGCGCGCCCTGTCTCTCGGTGCTGTCGCTGTCTCCGGCGCCCTGGCCCTGACGGCGTGCGGCTCGGACGACAACGGTGGCGGCAGCGGTTCGAGCACCTCCTCGGCCTCCGCGAACGCCGGCTCCATCAAGTGCGACGACGCCAAGGGCCAGCTGCTCGCCGACGGCTCCTCCGCGCAGAAGAACGCGATCGACGCCTGGGTGAAGGCCTTCTCCCAGGCCTGTGGCGTGCAGATCAACTACAAGGGCTCCGGCTCCGGCGCCGGTGTGACCGCCTTCACGCAGGGCCAGGTCGCCTTCGCCGGTTCCGACTCCGCGCTGAAGCCGGAAGAGGTCACCGCCTCCAAGAAGATCTGCTCCGGCGGCCAGGGCATCGACCTCCCGATGGTCGGCGGCCCGATCGCCCTCGGTTACAACGTCCCGGGTGTCGACAACCTGGTCCTGGACGCGCCGACGATCGCCAAGATCTTCGACAGCAAGATCACCAAGTGGAACGACGCCGCGATCAAGAAGCTGAACCCCGACGCGACGCTCCCCGACCTCAAGATCCAGGCGTTCCACCGCTCGGACGAGTCGGGCACGACGGACAACTTCACCAAGTACCTGATCGCCGCCACCCCGGACAACTGGAAGTACTCCGGCGGTAAGGCCTGGCAGGCCAAGGGCGGCCAGTCCGCTCCGCAGTCCGCGGGTGTCGCCCAGCAGGTCAAGCAGACCTCCGGCGCCATCGGCTACTTCGAGCTCTCCTACGTCGCGGACGGCGTCAAGGCCGTCTCCATCGACACGGGTGCCAGCAAGCCGGTCGCCCCGTCCACCGAGTCCGCCACCGCCGACATCGCGGCCGCCAAGGTCGTCGGCACCGGCAAGGACCTGGCGCTGCAGCTGGACTACAAGACCAAGGCCGAGGGTGCGTACCCGATGACCCTGGTCACGTACGAGATCGTCTGCGACAAGGGCAACAAGGCCGACACCCTCCCGGCGACCAAGGCGTTCCTGCGCTACATCGCCTCCGAGGACGGCCAGAAGGTCCTCTCCACGATCGACTACGCCCCCGTCCCCGACGACATCATCGCCAAGGTCCGCACCACCATCGAGGGCCTGAGCTAAAGATCCGCGAGTGCGGCCGAGTTCCGCAAGGAGCCCGGCCGCACCGTCCGGTGCACCGCCGCCCGGAGCCGTACGCCCACACGCCGGGGTGTGCGGCTCCTCCGAGCCGCCCCGCAGGACGGCTCCGCAGACCGGAGAACCCGATGGACATATCCACGCAGACGACAGACGCATCTCCCCCCACCCCACAGCCCGGCACGGCCGAGCAGAAGCGCAACGCCCGCGGTGCCACCCGGGCAGGTGACCGGGCCTTCCTCGGTCTCTCCCGAGGCTCCGGCATCCTGCTGCTGGTGATCATGGCCGCGATCGCGGTCTTCCTCACCTACCGTGCCGCCCTCGCGATCAACCGCGACCACGGCAACTTCCTCACCACTTTCGAGTGGAACACCAACCTCATCCCGCCGACCTTCGGCATCGCGGTCCTGGCCTTCGGCACGGTCGTCTCCTCGATCATCGCCATGGCCATCGCCGTCCCGATCGCCGTCGCGATCGCGCTGTTCATCACGCACTACTCGCCGCGCAGGCTCGGCGGCACCATCGGCTTCGTGATCGACCTGCTCGCCGCGGTGCCGTCCATCGTGTACGGCCTGTGGGGCGCGCTGGTCCTGGTACCGCACATGACCGGCCTGTTCGGCTGGCTCGACAAGTACTTCGGCTGGACCGGGATCTTCTCCTGGGACGGCGGTGCCCCCCGCTCGATGCTGACCGTCGGCATCCTGCTCGCGATCATGATCCTGCCGATCATCACCAACGTGAGCCGCGAGGTCTTCCGCCAGGTCCCGCAGATGCACGAGGAAGCGGCACTCGCTCTCGGCGCCACGCGCTGGGAGGTCATCCGCATGTCGGTGCTGCCCTTCGGCCGCTCCGGCGTGATCTCCGCCTCGATGCTCGGCCTCGGCCGTGCGCTCGGCGAGACGATGGCCGTCGCCACCGTGCTCTCCCCGGACTTCGACATCCACGCCAGCCTGCTCAACCCGGGCGGCGGCACCTTCGCCCAGAACATCGCCAGCAAGTTCAGCGAGGCGACCGCGGACGGCCGTGACGCGCTGATCGCGTCCGGTCTGGTCCTGTTCGTCATCACCCTGCTGGTCAACGGCGCGGCCCGCGTGATCATCCAGCGCCGCGCGGAGTACTCGGGGGCCAACGCATGAGCACCGCAGCAGTCAAGCGCCCCAGCACCCTGCAAGGCGCCACCCTCCCCAAGTGGACCCCCTACGCCATCATCGGCGGCTCCATCGTCCTCGGCGTGGTCATCGGCCTCGTCGGCGGCCTGGACAGCAAGATCCAGTGGGGCCTGATCGCCGCCCTCCTCTACGTCTTCGGCACCTACGGCATCGCCGCCCGGGTCGAGGGCCGCCGCCAGGCGAAGGACCGGGTCGCGACCTCGCTGGTGTGGGTCGCCTTCATCGTCGCCGTGATCCCGCTGGTCTCCCTGATCTGGGTGACCATCTCGCGCGGTGTGAAGGTCCTGGACTTCTACTTCCTCAGCCACTCCATGGGCGTGGTCGCCGACTCCGAGGCCGGCGGCGGCGCCTACGCCGCGATCATCGGCTCGCTGGAGCAGGTCGGTCTCGCCACCCTGATCGGTGCCCCGATCGGCATCCTCACCGCGATCTACCTCGTCGAGTACGGCCGTGGCCGGCTCGCCAAGGCGGTCACCTTCTTCGTGGACGTGATGACGGGTATCCCGTCGATCGTCGCGGGTCTGTTCATCCTCAGCCTCATGCTGATCTTCGACATGGAGCCCTTCGGTTTCGCCGGATCCCTGGCCCTGGCCATCCTGATGATGCCGGTCGTGGTCCGCTCCACCGAGGAGATGCTCAAGCTCGTCCCCAACGAGCTGCGCGAGGCCTCGCTGGCCCTGGGCGTGCCGAAGTGGCGCACGATCCTGAAGGTGGTCCTGCCGACCTCCATCGGCGGTATCACCACCGGTGTCATGCTGGCCATCGCCCGTATCGCGGGTGAGACCGCCCCGGTGCTGCTGCTGGTGTTCGGCAACCCGTTCATCAACAACAACCCCTTCGAGGGTGCGCAGTCGTCGCTGCCGCTGTTCATCTACCAGCAGTACGCGAACAGCGCGGGTGCCAACGCCGCGTACGACCGTGCCTGGGCGGCGTCGCTCACGCTGATCGCCTTTGTGATGATCCTGAACCTGGTGGCTCGCGGCATCGCCCGCTGGAAGGCCCCGAAGACCGGTCGCTGACCGGCCTACAGCGACCGACTCCCTGGAAGTGAAGAAGTAATGTCCAAGCGAATCGACGTAAGCGGGCTCACCGCCTACTACGGCTCCCACAAGGCCATCGAAGACATCTCGATGAACATCGAGCCGCGCACCGTCACGGCGTTCATCGGCCCCTCCGGCTGCGGCAAGTCGACGTTCCTGCGCACGCTCAACCGCATGCACGAGGTCACCCCCGGCGGCCGCGTCGAGGGCAAGGTCCTCCTCGACGACGAGAACCTCTACGGCGCCGGTATCGACCCCGTGTCGGTGCGCCGCGAGATCGGCATGGTGTTCCAGCGTCCGAACCCCTTCCCCACCATGTCGATCTTCGACAACGTGGCCGCGGGTCTGAAGCTGAACGGCAACTACAAGAAGAGCCAGCTCAACGACATCGTCGAGAAGTCGCTCAAGGGCGCGAACCTCTGGAACGAGGTCAAGGACCGCCTGAACAAGCCGGGCTCCGGCCTCTCCGGTGGTCAGCAGCAGCGTCTGTGCATCGCCCGCGCGATCGCGGTCGAGCCGAAGGTGCTGCTCATGGACGAGCCCTGCTCCGCCCTCGACCCGATCTCCACCCTCGCCATCGAGGACCTGATCGGTGAGCTCAAGGAGCGCTTCACGATCGTCATCGTGACGCACAACATGCAGCAGGCCGCGCGTGTCTCCGACCGCACCGCCTTCTTCAACCTGGCCGCCGTCGGCCAGCCCGGACGGCTGATCGAGATCGACGACACGGAGCGCATCTTCTCCAACCCGTCGGTCCAGGCGACCGAGGACTACATCTCCGGCCGCTTCGGCTAGGCCGCAACCGACCCCTCGCGGTGCTGCATGGCGGTGCCACCGCGAGGACGCAAGAGGGCCCGCCCCCGGCTCCCGGGGGCGGGCCCGTCTGCGTGTTCCGGCGCCGGGGCGGTCACACCGTTGTTCCGTTGTTCACATCCTGTGGACGGGGAAGGCGACCGGTTCCGCTCCCGAGGCCAGCATCTTGTCCAGGGCCTGTTCGACCGCCCGGAGGCCGGTCAGCCCCATGGTCTGCGCCAGCCGCCGCCAGGTCACCGCGTCCGGGCGGCCGCCTGCTCCGCCCGGGTACGGCCGCCCGGGCGCCGGCTCGGCGGCACACTCGTGCGGCACCAGGGCGAGGGGCTCGTCCGCCGCGGCGAACCGGACCACCGAGGCCGCACTCCGGTCCACCGGCACGATCTCCCCGTCCGGAAAGGTCGCCACGTTCCCCTCGAAGCCCAGCGCTCCCGCGCAGACCAGCGCAAGGGCGTCCGAGCAGTCGTGCACGACACACGTGCCGAACTCCCGGGCGACGCCCTCCTCGACCCTCGTCCCCTCGGCCGAGGTCAGCCCGGACACGAACGACCAGTAGTCCCCGGCCGACCCGGACCCCACCAGACAGACGGTGAAGTGCTCCAGCGGCGCGAGCAGCGCCTGTACGGCGTCCCCGGCGGGGCCGGGCGGCAGCAACCGCACCGCCGACCCGCAGGAACACCGGAACGGTCCGCCGACGGACACCACCTCGACCACCGGGTCGCCGAGCTCCCGCCGGAGCGCGGCCAGCACGTCGAGGACGGCCGCGGTCGGCAGCTCCCGGTCCACCAGCACCAGCTCGACGGGCGCGGAGTACGCCGCCCGGACCCAGTCCAGGTCCTGCGGGAGCGCGCCGAGCAGAGCGGGGGTGAGGCGTACGACACCCTCCTCGCCCACGGCCCGGCCCTCGTCGCCGACGAGCACGACGGTCGACACCCGCGTCGCCGTGTCCGGCCGCCGCGCCATCGCCGCGGCCACGAAGTCCCCGAGGCCGTTGCCGGCCATGACATGAATCGTCCCTGCCCTCAGACCCACCGAAGCCTCACCGGTCCCGTTCCGAAGCCGCACAGGGCGCACGACTTCTCACCAGCCATGATCACACCGAACCCGGGAGGAGAGGGGACCACGGCGGGGTGAGGTCGGGCGGGCGCGGGGCGCGGGGCCGGTGGTTCCTACAGGGCGGCCAGGTTCACGATGCCGAACGCCGCTGCTGCTACCAGGGCCGCCGCCGGCATCGTGATGAACCAGCCCAGGACGATGTTCTTGGCCACGCCCCAGCGGACCGCGTTCACGCGCTTCGTCGCGCCGACGCCCATGATGGCCGAGGTGATGACGTGGGTCGTGGAGACCGGTGCCTTGAAGAGGTACGCCGTGGTGAACATGATCGAGGCCCCCGTCGCCTCGGCCGCGAAGCCCTGCGGGGGATCCAGCTCGATGATCTTGCGGCCCAGTGTGCGCATGATGCGCCAGCCGCCCGCGTAGGTGCCGAGGGAGAGCATCACGGCACAGGCGATCTTGACCCAGGCCGGAATCGCGTCGCCGTACGTCTCATGGCCGGAAATCACCAGTGCCATGACGACGACGCCCATCGTCTTCTGGGCGTCCTGGAGACCGTGGCCGAGGGCCATGCCGGCCGCGGAGACGGTCTGGGCGATACGGAAGCCGCGCTTGGCCTTGTGCGGGTTGGCGCTGCGGAAGATCCACATGATGGCCGTCATGACCAGGTAGCCGAGGACCAGGCCGACGACCGGCGACAGGAACATCGGGATGATGACCTTGTCGACGACGCCGTTCCAGAGGACCTCCGTGCCGCCCGCCAGGGCGGCGCCCACCAGACCGCCGAACAGGGCGTGGGAGGAGGACGAGGGCAGGCCGAAGTACCAGGTGACGAGGTTCCAGACGATCGCGCCGACCAGCGCCGCGAACAGGATGGCCATGCCCTTGGAGCCCTCGGGCGTCTCGATCAGGCCCTCGCTGACGGTCTTGGCGACCCCGGTGCCGAAGAACGCGCCGGCCATGTTCATCACCGCGGCCATGGCGAGCGCCGCCCGCGGGGTGAGCGCCCGCGTCGACACGGACGTCGCGATCGCGTTCGCCGAGTCGTGGAAGCCGTTCGTGTACGTGAAGAAGAGCGCGACCAGAATGGTCACGACGAGCGCGAAGGTGTCCATCGACGCCTCAGGACTCCTTGACGGCGATGGTCTCCACCGTGTTCGCCACGTGCTCGAACGCGTCCGCCGCCTCTTCCAGGACGTCCACGATCTGCTTGAGCTTCAGCACCTCGATCGCCTCGTACTTGCCGTTGAAGAGGTGCGCGAGGAGCTTGCGGTGGATCTGGTCGGCCTGGTTCTCCAGCCGGTTGACCTCGATCCAGTACTCGGTGAGGTTCTCCATCGTGCGCAGGTTGGGCATCGCCTCGGCCGTCAGGTCGGCGGCGCGCGCCAGCACCTCGATCTGCTGCTCGACGCCCTTGGGCAGCTCCTCCACGTTGTAGAGGACGACCAGGTCGACGGCCTCCTCCATGAAGTCCATGATGTCGTCGAGGCACGACGCGAGGTTGTAGATGTCCTCGCGGTCGAAGGGCGTGATGAACGAGGAGTTCAGCTGGTGGAAGATCGCGTGCGTGGCGTCGTCACCCGCGTGTTCCGCTGCCCGCATACGCTCTGCGATCTCGGCCCGGGCGGACGGGTCCGCCCCGAGCAGTTCCATCAGGAGTTTCGAGCCCGTGACGATGTTGTCCGCGGACGCGGCGAACATGTCGTAGAAGCTCGTCTCCCTGGGGGTCAGACGAAAGCGCACTTGGGGTCCTTGGTATGCATGGGTTTCGGTCAGGCTGATGCTAGGCGCATCATCCGGCCACGGCTATCGGGCCGCCCACCAGTGTCGCCCATCGGGCGTGGTGATCAGTACGGGGGCGTCCCGAGGGCCGTATACCCAGCAAAGTTCGTTACCATATACCCACTAGGGGTATATGTATCGGCAATGCGGAGGACGCGATGACGACCACCGAGGCCGGCGCCACGAAGCCCTCCGGGGACGGGGCTCCGGCGACCACGCACGGCTACCACAAGCAGAAGGACGAGCACCTCAAACGGCTGCGCCGGATCGAAGGCCAGATCCGCGGGCTGCAGCGCATGGTCGACGAGGACACCTACTGCATCGACATACTCACCCAGGTCTCCGCCTCCACCAAGGCCCTGCAGTCCTTCGCCCTGCAGCTCCTTGAGGAACACCTGCGGCACTGCGTCGCCACTGCAGCCATTGAGAGCTCCGCTCAGGGCGCCGTCAAGGGTGGTGCGGAGATCGACGCGAAGGTGGAAGAGGCCACCCAGGCCATCGCCCGGCTGCTGCGGACCTGAACCGGCGGACCTGACCTGCGGACCTGGCCGAAGTCAGCCGTCCTCGCGCTCCTCGGCCACGCGCAGCACCTCGTCGATGCTCTCCAGGCTGAGCCGCTCCTCGGCGGCCGACGCCGCGATGATCAGCTCTCCGCACAGCTCGATCTCGGCGAGGGCCACGTGGTCCTGAACTGCCGTACCGCCGACCGGAGCCACGTGCATCACCTCTTCTCTGCCGTCACCGACTTCCTAGAGTAGGGAGCGGTCTACACAACGCGCATGGCACGGACGGGCTAGTTCACAGGTTGTACAGAGCCGGTCCCGGACTAGTGCGCTGGCTGGTTTTCGGCGATCCGGCCCGCGTAGATGTCCCGGGAACGCGGCAACTTTACGTCCACCGGAGTGCCGAAGTCGTACAGCAGGGTCGTCGAGGCGACCGCGACCGTGCCCTTGCTGCTGTCGTTGACGAAGCTGAACCGCTGCCGCAGCTTGCGGATCCGGCCCTGGTCGTCGAGGTACGCGTCGAACGGAACCTCGGCCGTGGCGAACCCTTTCGCCGCGGCGGCGAGGGCCGGCCGGTTGCCGGCGGACGCGGCGCGGGCGGCGGCCGCGAGGTCGGCGGTGCCCCGGTAGTGCCGGACCTCGGCCCCGGCGACCTCGGTCCTGCCCAGGTAGGTCGCGGTGCGGGTGCCGAGGAGCAGCTCGGCCGCGGCGAACGGGTCGGTCACGCCGCCGGTGACCAGGTTGCCGTCGGAGAGGCTCGCGGTCTCCACGCGGACCCATTTGTCGGCGGGCACCCCGGCGCCCCGGTTCTTCATGAACAGCGCGCCCGGGGCGAGGAGTTCGGTGATCGGCCGGTGCTCGGGGGTGCCGGCGGGGTCCTGCGGGAGCACGACCGTGAGTTCGCCGAGCTGGTTGCGGTAGTCGTAGCTGCCCTTGCCGCGGATGGTGACCCGGGTGCCGCCGGTCGCCATCTCCATCGACGTCGTCGCTCTGGAGGTGGCGGCGGCGCGCAGGGTGTCCGCCGCGCGCTTCAGGACGGTGACCGTGTTGTTGCCGGGGTCGCCGCCCGCGCCTTCGGCGGTGGCGCCGCCGCAGGCGGTGGCGCATGCGCCGAGGCCGACCATGAGCCCTACGGTGACGGCCGTCTTTCCAGCGCGCCTGTGCTGCCGCCGATCCATCGCCTGCCTACCCCCAGCCGGTACGTCCGTCACGGGCCCCCTGTCGTTCCGCTTAACGAGGGGTGGGTGGGGCCGTCACGCATACCGGCTGTTTACCGAGCGTGGGTAACGTTGTCAGGGTGGCGGAAAAGGGCGGTTCCGGGTGGGGCGTGCAGGGGCAGCAGCACGATACGAGGCTGGTGGAGCACGGGCCGTTCTGTTACGCGCGGTGTACGTGTGGGTGGCGGGGGCCGGCGCGCAGGGCTCGGAGCCTTGCGCGGACGGACGGGGCGGGACACAGAGCCGAGGGGTGAGCGGCGGCCGTACGGTGAATACGGCCCGGCGGTTCGCGACATCGACGGACCTTTCCCCGAGGGCCGCCCCCTGATGGCCGGCCTCACTGACACGCGGCCTGCTTGACCAGCCACTTCTTCGCCGCCTGCAGAACCTGGTCCGAGTGGGCTCCGCTCCTGAGTGGGATCTCCTCGTCAGGCGGGATCGGCGCGTCGTAGCTACGGCCCGTGCGGTCTGCGTCCTTGAGCTCGGTGAGCACCAGCACGGCGCCGTCGGACAGGCGATGGTCGTTCCTGCCGGTAGGGACGCCGCGGGTGTCCGCACCGAACGACCGTGTGTGCGGCCGTCCCCGGAAGGCGACCACCACGGCCTCGCCCGAGCTGGCGGTCCATCCGTCGGTCAGGACCGCGACCGGGGCGTGGGAGTCGGCCACGGGAGTTCCGTCTCCCCAGGTGTGGGGTGTGCCGTTCTCGCGCGGGCTGCCGTTCCGGATCGTCCACGGGTAGGTCTTGCCGTCGGGATCCACGAACATCCCGACCTTGCCGTCCCCCAGGATCGGGCCCGCGACCGCGAGCATCGGCCACATGTTCCCGCCACGGTTGGCGCGAAGGTCCACGACCCAGCCGCAGGCCCCCGTGCGGTCGGCCTTCGCCACTGCCGCGCGGCCCTGCCGCACGTACCGCTCGTACAACGCGTCAGATCCCTCGACGGCGGGCAGCGACACGTAACCGACGTGATCTCCCAGCGATCGGCCCTCCGGCCCCTGGAAGGAAGCGTCCGGCGAAGCCCTGAGTGCCTCTTTGACCTCCTTGGGGTCGTAGAAGGAACTGTGCGTAGTGCTTACTTCCCGGAGGACGAAGCGAATCGTGTCGTAGGTGTCCGACGGTTTCTGCGCGGCCCGGGCCTGCGCGAAGGCCTGGCGGCGTGTCCGCTCCCAGTCGACCTCATGGCGGAGAAGCGCGTTCTTCTCCATGATGTCCAGCGCCCTCGACAGATAGGACCTGGCGTCGGCCGACATGGCCGGACCCGCTGTCCTGTCCGAGCGATCCGTGCACCCGGTCCCTGCGACAAGAACACTCACCAGTCCGGCACACACAGCCAAACGCAGCGACAGTCCACGCCTCATCCATCCCCCAGCCCCGTGACCATGGGCGACCCTAACCCGATGTCACCTCGGCCTGACAGCACCCCAGTTCGTGGTGCTGTCGGGATTACGGGGCGTTTGCGGGAACATAGGGGTCATGGGATGTGAGTCTCCGGTCCGCGCGGCGGGCTGCGTGCTGTGGCGTCGTTCGCCCGCCGGCAGGGTGGAACTCGCGCTGGTCTACAGACCCAAGTGGGCTGACTGGTCCTGGCCCAAGGGGAAGCTCAAGCGGGGGGAGACCTCCGAAGAGGCGGCTCGACGTGAGGTGCTGGAGGAGACCGGTCACACATGCCGCTTGGGGACAGGGCTCCCCTCGGCTCGGTACATCGACCATCAGGGCCGGCCCAAAGAGGTCCGCTACTGGGCGGCGGAGGCAACCGGGGGGGCGTTCGAGCCCAACGCGGAAGTCAGTGATCTTGTCTGGCTGTCGCCGGACGAGGCCCGTGATCGCCTCACCCGAGACATGGATCGCAGCATGATCTCCCTCGCGCTCATCGCCATCGGTACGGACGAGGACATGAGGGGGCTGTGACGCCGGAGCAACAGGAGCGGCGTTGGGACGGCGCGTCGGCTGTCAGCGTCGCGCACTGGTTGGATGCGCAGTTGGAGAGTGCTCCCGAGCCCAGCGAGGAGCAGCGCGGAGTGCTGACCGCTTTGTTCGACTCCGCTACAGCCGCGGAGGCGGCGGCATGACAGAGAAGACTCCAAAACGCTGTCCGTCCGCCGGGACCGGCGCTTGAACCGAGCCCTTGGTGTCATCCGGGCTACCGGTATGACGGACACCGGCGCAACCGAGTGGGCGCTGACCGTCGCGGCCAATGTCCTCGAACTGGCGTGGAAGCACGGACACGAGGCGCCCGGAGTCGTACCGGACATGACGGTGTCCTACAGGGTGAGGGACTTCGTATGACGGCGGTATGACACAGGTCAGCACACATGAAGACGACCCCCTCATGAAGGTTTGACCTGCTGGTCCTTGCGCCAATTTACCTGCAAGAGATCGGGGTCAAATGGGGCCTTGTCGCTCCGGCCTTCCGGCACCGGAAGAATCACGACTGATACGAGAACCTGCGAGATCACCTCTTTCTTCTCGCTCAGATCCATTTGATGCCATTTGTTCCGACTCCAGCCTCGGAGTAGATTCCTCTTGGATTCTGCTCTGAAGTGTTCCTGCTCTTCTTCTTCTAGCGTCTTAATGTTCCTATTGAGGCGTGTGAGCATGTCGTGGACGTCGCTCCAGTCGACCTCTCCGTTTGCCGCGGAGTCTTTGATCTTCTTGCACTGGGTGACGATCCCGGACAGTTTCTCTGCGCCCCTCCACGGGATGGTTTCAGGCTTGGTCCCCGCGAAATGCTTGTCCAGATAGCTCAAGACCAATTCCTCGAGGAATTTATCTACCGGACCCACTCGACGGCCCACACCCTTGCAGTTCGGGTCATTGCAACGGTAGTAGTCACCATACTTTGCGTTTTTTCCTGTGCTCTTGTTGCCGGTGGCCTTTGAGTGGCAGACCTCGTCAAAGTCATTTAACCGGCCGCACCGAAGAGGTCCCGAGAAGAGGTATTTTCCGACGCGGGTTGTTTCGCTTCCTGCTGCCCCGGTGACAGGGGCCTTCGCCATGCCCCGATGAAGGCGGTTCGCCTTCACCCCGGCCATGATCTGTTTCCAGGTGTCGTAGCCCACCCCGTCGACTTCGAGATCGGCGTGCTCCCATTTTCCTGGTTTGGGCTCGCCTGTATCGGGATCCGTTACGAGTTCACCGTCCAGGATTCGACCACCCCACCAAGCGGGATTGGTAACGGCCCCCTTCACGCCCTGCTCGGACCATGTGCCGCCCCGGGCGGTGAGGATCGGGTTTCCGTCCGAGTCCCTCTCTCGGTTGATCCAACCTGTGATGTGACGCCAAGAGCGTCCCGTAGCCCGCTTCTTGATCATCTGGACCAGGTAGGGCCAATGGGCAGGATTCTTCTTCTCGTTGCCCAGGCGACCTGTTCGCTTGTCTGCTCCGAACCAGCCGAACCGCTGGGGGCCTCCAGGGATTGCTCCTTCCTCGGCTCGGTCCTTGGCGTTGCGCGTCGTCCTCTTGTGGATCTTGCGTACCTCGTCCTCGCCCGTTCCGGAAGTCACTGGACCAGCGATTATTGAGCCGTCGTCATCCACGAGGTTCAGACGGGTCGTGTCTTCGATGAAGACACCTGAGCCATTCATGACCAAGGCGTCTTGCAGGGCGATGAAGTCGCGGGGGAGTCGCCAGACCCGCTCTCGTTCCACCGCGATACATCCCTTGAGCGGGATGCCGGTCTCTTCCTCGTAGCCGTGGGTGATGTCCTTGATCATTTCAAGGAAGGCGGGTCGGACTACTTCGCGCTTGGCCGCCGTGAGGTTGTTGTCCTCGTAGCACACGACGACGGCGCAGTTGTGAGGAGCCGCGTTCCGCGCGTTGTTCTTGTGCTGGCGGCCAATCCCGATGGCGTCGCCCTCCAGCCGGTCGGCGGAGATGCGGGCTAAGGACGCGATGGGTGTTCTCCCGCTGAGCCAATCCTCGACCTTGCCCCCCTGGTCAAGGTGGGCTTGCAGCTCGGGAGCGACGTAGGAGCGGGAGAACGTCTTGGACGGACGCGCGGGGTTCCTCGTATCGATCATGTAACGCAGCGTAGTGCGCCGTATTCGACGATGCTGCTGTTCGTCGCACTTTGGGCGGTGGACCAGGCAGACCTCCAGGTCCCCGTCCACCGGTGAGCGGCGCCACAGGATGCAGCCGGCCGCCAGGACCGGGGTGTCGTTCACACCGCCTCCAGCCGCTGTTTCTGCCACGCCTGCTGGAACGCGAACCGGGCCGCCTCCACCTCGTGCCGCTGGTCGGCGTGGAGGACGCCGAGGGCGTAGGCGGTCGCCGGGGCGATACGCGGGGTGCGGGCGGCGGACGCGGCGGCCGCCGCCGCTTCGGAGGCGTCGCGGTGCCGGTTCAGGGCCTGGCCCGCCGAGAACAGCCGTACGTCCACGGGCGCGCCCTCGCCGCACAGCACCTCACGGGCGTAGCGGTGCAGGCGCAGCAGGAGGCGGACCTGGTGCCAGGGGCCGTCCTGGGGGTGCGGGGACGGGTCCGGGGACAGGCCGTGGACCAGGGCCTCCGCGTTGTAGGGGTGGCCGGCGGTGACCAGGGGGAGGGCCGCGATGGCGTCGGTGAGGCGTTCCTCGGCCGCGGCGGCGAGGGGGCGCAGGTCGGCCGTGGGTGCCGCGGGGGTGAGCGGGACCTCGCTGGCCAGTACCGCGACCTTGTCGGCGACCGCGTGGAAGCGGGAGGAGCCGAGCGCCTGGAGGGCCGTGGAGTGGGCCCTGGTGCGGGCGAGGGTGAGCTGGCGGTCCAGCAGGGCGCCGGCCTTGGCCGCGCCGACGGTGAGGTTGCCGCGTTCGGCCGGGACCTCCGAAGTGGCCTGGCTCGGCAGGGTCGTCGAGCCGGAGAGCCGGTGGAGGGCCAGCAACAGGCGCTCCAGTCTTGCCTCGTAGGCGTGCTCAAGCCCCAACGTGCCCGACAGCCAGGCCAGTTCGGGGCGGATCTCCTCCGACCAGTCGGCCTCAAGGAGGGGGCGGAAGGTGTGCAGGCTGCCGCTGATGCGCCGGGCCGAGCGGCGCAGCGCGCGGGCCGCGTCGACGGACTCCTCCGCCGCGCTCGGCGTTCCGGTCTCCCGGTGCAGGCGCAGCGCGCGGAGGAACTCCGTGGCCTGGGCGCGCAGGTAGCCCGCGAGGGCGTCCCCGGTCACCACCAGGGCCGTCGGGTCCGTCGGTTCAAGATGTTGCTGTGCCACGCCGGCGCCTCCGGGCGTCTATGAGCATCTCCTGGATGTTGCGCAGGGGCTGTCCGTCCGCGTCGGTCGCGTGCCGGGTCCACTCGCCGTCCGCACCCAGGTGCCAGGAGGAGGTGGAGTCGGACATACCGGTTTCGAAGAGCCGGGTGAGCGCGGCCCGGTGGGCCGGGTCGGTGACCCGGACCAGGGCCTCTATCCGGCGGTCGAGGTTGCGGTGCATCATGTCGGCGCTGCCTATCCACACCTCGGGCTCGCCGCCGTTGCCGAAGGCGAAGACCCGGGAGTGTTCCAGGAAGCGGCCGAGGATCGAGCGGACCCGGACGTTCTCCGACAGGCCCGTGACGCCCGGCCGGATCGCGCAGATGCCGCGGACCCAGATGTCGACCGGTACGCCCGCCATGGACGCGCGGTACAGGGCGTCGATGATCGCCTCGTCGACCATCGAGTTGACCTTGATGCGGATGAACGCGGGACGGCCGGCCCGGTGGTGCTGTACTTCCTTGTTGATCCGCGCGATCAGTCCGTCGCGCAGCGACTTGGGTGCCACCAGCAGGCGGCGGTAGGTCTCCCGGCGGGAGTAGCCGGAGAGCCGGTTGAACAGGTCGGACAGGTCCGCGCCGACCTGGGTGTCGGCGGTGAGCAGGCCGAGGTCCTCGTAGAGCCGTGCCGTCTTCGGGTGGTAGTTGCCGGTGCCGACATGGCAGTAGCGGCGGAGCGTCTCGCCCTCCTGGCGGACCACCAGGGACAGCTTGCAGTGCGTCTTCAGGCCGACCAGGCCGTAGACGACGTGGCAGCCGGCCTCTTCCAGGCGCTTGGCCCACTTGATGTTGGCGTGCTCGTCGAAGCGGGCCTTGATCTCGACCAGGACGAGGACCTGTTTGCCGGCCTCGGCGGCGTCGATGAGCGCGTTGACGATCGGGGAGTCGCCGGAGGTGCGGTACAGGGTCTGCTTGATGGCGAGGACGTCCGGGTCCTCGGCGGCCTGCTCGATGAAGGCCTGCACGGAGGTGGAGAAGCTGTCGTACGGGTGGTGCAGCAGGACGTCCCGCTCGCGCAGGGCCGCGAAGATGTCGGGCGCGGACGCCGACTCGACCTCGGCGAGATCGCGGTGGGTGCCCGCGATGAACTTCCGGTACTTCAGCTCCGGCCGGTCCAGGCCGGAGATGCGGAAGAGCCCGGTCAGGTCGAGCGGGCCGGGCAGCGGGTAGACCTCGGCCTCGGAGACCTTCAGCTCGCGGACCAGCAGGTCGAGGACCTCGCGGTCGATGGACTCCTCGACCTCCAGGCGCACCGGCGGCCCGAAGCGGCGCCGCATGAGCTCCTTCTCCAGGGCCTGGAGCAGGTTCTCGGCGTCGTCCTCCTCGACCTCCAGGTCCTCGTTCCGGGTGAGGCGGAAGGCGTGGTGCTCCACGACCTCCATGCCCGGGAACAGCTCCTCCAGGTGGGCGCCGATGACGTCCTCGATGGGGACGTACCGGCCCGGGCTGCTCTCCAGGAAGCGGGACAGCGACGGCGGCACCTTGACCCGGGCGAAGTGCTTGTGGCCGCTCACCGGGTTGCGTACGACCACGGCCAGGTTCAGGGAGAGGCCGGAGATGTACGGGAAGGGGTGCGCCGGGTCGACCGCCAGCGGGGTCAGGACCGGGAAGATCTGGTGCCGGAAGAGCGTGAAGAGCCGCGCCTGCTCCTTCTCGGTCAGCTCGGCCCAGCGGACCAGGTGGATGCCCTCCTCGGCGAGCGCGGGGGCGATGTCCTCGTGGTAGCAGGCGGCGTGCCGGGCCATCAGCTCACGGGAGCGGGCCCAGATCATCTCCAGCACCTCGCGGGGCTGCAGCCCGGAGGCGGACCGGGTGGCCACGCCCGTCGCTATCCGGCGCTTCAGCCCTGCCACCCGGACCATGAAGAACTCGTCCAGGTTGCTCGCGAAGATCGCCAGGAAGTTCGCCCGCTCCAGCAGCGGCGTGTTCGGGTCCTCGGCGAGTTCGAGCACCCGCTCGTTGAACGCGAGCCAGCTGCGCTCCCGGTCGAGGAAGCGCCCCTGGGGCAGTTGGGGCCCGTCGTACGGTGACTCCTCGTAGGCGTCGAGGTCGGCATCGATGTCGGGTTCGAGGTCGGAGACCGCGGCGGCCACGGTGTGCGGGCGGTGCGCGGCGATGGAGCCTACGGAGGGCTGGGTGTGCTGGACCTCGGCTGCCTGGGCGTTCTGCTGACTCATGACCCCATTCTTCCGCGCCCGGGGTGTGACAGGCGCGTCGGAACGCGCGGGTGGGAGCTGAACGACCCCGTTTCCCGCGAACCCCTGAAGGGGCGGCGAAGGCTCTGGTACGGCGGGCTTCATTGGTTGAGCCTCGCAAGACAGCCTGAACCAATGGTTACGAAGACATGGCGTATGGGATAGCTGCGGGAGGCTCGCGGACGTCGAAGATCAGGCCGCGGCGCCCTTCGGGATCACGAAAGCGACGTTCGTGTACGACCTTTCCGCGGATCCCGTGCGCCCTTCCGCCGACGGGGGGACGCACGGGTCCGACGGTTCCTCAGCGGGTTCGGTGGCGCAAGAGGGAGAACGCGCCGGCGACGGCCGCCGCGGCAAGGGCGAGCACTATCGCGGTGGCCGTGAGGTTGAGGGCCCAGAAGCCGTGCAGGGGGCCGTCCAGCGGTTTCCACGCCGCGCGCAGATACAGCCTGATCACCAGGGTCACGGCGGCGGCCACGGCCAGCGCGGGCAGGGTGCGGCGCAGGGCGATCCCGGCGAGCGTGCCGACGGCGAGGCCGAGCAGCAGCAGGGCCGGCAGCAGCGGGCCGCGCGGGATGAAGACGCGGTCCCAGGTCCAGTTGGTGACCAGGGCGCCCCGGTCCGAGGTCCACACCCAGCTGTAGACCAGCGCCAGCAGTCCGCCCCCGGCGAGCAGCGGCACGGCGGCCGCGATCAGCTTCCCCGCCAGCCAGCGGGCCGGGGAGACCGACTGGGTCCAGGCCAGCTTGGCGGTGCCGGACTCCAGCTCCCGGCCGATCAGCGCGGCGCCCGCCCAGGCGGCGACGGCGACGGCGGAGTAGCCGAGGGCCTCGCCGAGGAGGTTGAAGACGTTGTTGGCGTCCGTGAACGCCGAGTAGTCGCAGGTGGGGAGGTTGCCGTCGGCGGAGTAGTGGAAGCCCAGGCAGGCCCGCTCGGCGGGCACCTCGGAGAAGTGCAGCCAGAGCAGCCAGCCCGTCACCAGCAGCCCGAACGCGGTCCAGACGAGCAGTGCCGGGCGGTGCAGCCGGCGCAGGGAGCGCTGGGCGGCCGCGGGACCGGGGGCGGGGGCGGGGGCGGGGGCGGCGGACAGGGCGGTCATCAGGCGGTCGTCTTTCCGGTCAGGCGGCGCAGCGCCAGGAAGCAGCCCAGGGTCAGCAGGGCCGTCACGGCGAGGAGCAGGGCGGTGGTGGTCAGCTGGAGCGGCCAGTAGTGCGAGGCGGGGTGGTAGTCGCCGTAGGGGACTTCGGCGTGCTTGCCCGTCCGCACCGTCCAGGAGCTGTTGGGGAGGGCGAAGAAGGCCTTTCCGGTGCTGGTCCTCGTCGGCCACAGGAGGGGCATGAGCAGCTGGGCGGCGACCCAGACCGCGCCGGTGAGGAGCAGGCCGAGGCCCAGGGCGGGCAGCGTGCGGCGGGACAGCAGGCCCGCCAGCGCGCCCGCCGCCAGCCCGCACAGGGCCAGGGCGACGAGGGTGGGGCCGTTGGTGTGGAAGGTCCAGACGTCGTACCACTGCTTGGCGGTGTCGATACGGCTGTTGCCCGCGGCCCAGGCCAGATGGTGCAGCCACACCAGCAGCGCGGTCCCGGCGGCGACGGCGGCGGCCGGTACCGCGAGCCGGACGGCCAGCCAGCGCACCGGGGTGCTGGACTGGGTCCAGGCCAGCCGGGCGGTGCCGGACTCCAGCTCCTTGCCGAACGCGCCGCCCGCCCAGCCGGCCGCGAGGAGGGGCGGCGCGGCCACGGCCAGGGTGGCGTAGGTGTACCAGTCCTTGTAGCGCAGGATCGCGTTCTGGTCGTACGAACAGTTCCGCCAGTCCGTGCAGCTGTTGTACTGGCGCCAGGCCTCGGCCGCCGCGTCGGCCAGCGGGCCGTACAGGAGCAGGAGCACGGCGGCGGTCACGAGGACGAGGGCCGCCCAGACGGACAGCGCGGGGCGGTGCAGTCGCAGCAGCCAGCGGGTCAGGCGCGGCCGGCCCGGTGCGGTCGGTGCGGTCGGGGCGATGGTGGTCATACGGCGGCCTCCGCGGCGGTCAGGACCGGGGCTTCGGGGTTGCGGAGGTGGGCGAGGACCAGCTCCTCCAGGGAGGGGGCACCGGTGCGCCAGTCGGCGGGCAGCGGGCCCGCCGGGCGGATCAAGGCGCTGAGCTGTCGGCCGGTGGTCCGGGAGTCCACGACGGTGTGCGGGGTGAGGTCCGTGTCGGCGGTGGCGCCGACTCTGGTGTGGGCGGCCAGCAGGTCGTCGATCTCGCCGGCCAGCCGGACCCGGCCGCCGCCGATCAGCAGCAGGTGGTCGCAGGAGTCCTCCAGTTCGGCGACCACGTGCGAGGACATCGCGATGGTGGTGCCGTGCTGGGCGGCCTCCACCATCAGCAGGGCCATCAGCTCGTGCCGGGCCAGCGGGTCGAGGTCGGCCATCGGCTCGTCCAGGAGCAGCAGTTCGGGCCGCTTGCCGAGCGCCAGGGCGAGCGCGACCCGGGTGCGCTGGCCGCCGGAGAGCGAACGGATACGGGACTTCGGGTCCAGACCGCCGCCGGCCACGACATGCTCGGCGGCGGCCGCGTCCCAGCGCTCCGGGTTGAGGTCGGCGCCCATCCGGAGCGTCTCGGCGACCGTGAGCTGCGGGTACAGCGGCTTGTCCTGGGCGACGTAACCGACCCGCCCGCGCGCCTCGGCCGGGGTGGCACCGAGGACGGTCAGCTCGCCCTCGGTCGGGCCCAGCAGACCGGCGGCGAGGGCGAGGAGCGTGGACTTGCCCGCCCCGTTGGGGCCCACCACGGCACACACCCGGCCGGCCGGCAGCCGGAAGCCGCACTCGCGCAGCGCCCAGCCCCCGCGCCGGCCGAAGCGCTTGCCGAGCGCGGCCGCCGCTATCGCGGTGTCGGTCATGAACTCTCTCCTTGCAGGTGCTTTTCGTGTACGGAGAAGTGCTTCTCGAGTACGGCGGTGAAGAGTGCGGCCACGTCGTCCCGGTCCAGGCCGGACGCACGGGCCCGGGCGGCCCAGTCGTCCAGCTCCCCGTGCAGGGGGGACTCGGCCGGGGCGGTGCTCAGGGCGCGTTTCACGAACGTGCCGAGGCCGCGCCGGGCCTCCACCAGGCCCTCCCGCTCCAGCTCCCGGTAGGCCTTGAGCACGGTGTTGGGGTTGATGGCGGTGGCCTCGACCACTTCGCGGGCGGTGGGCAGCTTGTCCCCCGGCCGGAGATGGCCCAGCCGCAGGGCCTGCTTGGTCTGCTGGACTATCTGGACGTAGGTGGCGACGCCGGAGCGCCGGTCGATGCGGTACTCGACCACCCGTTACAACCACCCTTTCACTAATTGAGTAGTGGAAGGGTGGTGCAAGGGTGGGCCGAAAGTCAATCCCGGAAGATTTCCGGACCGGTCCCCGAGTCCGTGAACCGATCGGCCGGGCTCGTGCGATGAGGAGACGTGAGCGGAACGAGAAGCGACGGGGAGCTGCTGCGGGCGATCGCGGCGGACTCCGACCGGCGCGCCTTCGAGGAGCTGTACCGGCGGTACGCGCCGTGGCTGACCGCGCGGCTGCGCGGCCGGTGCGCGGATCCCGCGGTCGTCGACGACGTCGTGCAGGAGACGTTCCTCGCGGTGTGGCGGGGGACCGCCCGGTACCACGAGGAGGGTGACGCCGCCGGCTGGCTGTGGCGGATCGGGTCGCGGCGGCTGGTCGACGCGCTGCGCGGCGACGGCGCCCGGGGCCGGCTGCGGCAGGCGCTGGCGCGGCTGCGGCACCGGGACGAGGCCTCGGCGGAGGAACGCGTGCTCGCGGGGGTGGAGCACGGGGACCTCGCCGGGGCCCTGGTCCGGCTCTCGCCGGAGCTGCGGGCGGTGCTCCAGGCGACGGTGATCGACGGGCTGACCACCCGGGAGGCGGCGGTCCTGCTCGGCATCCCGCCGGGGACGGTCAAGACACGGGCGATGCGGGCCCGCAAGCAGCTGCGGGAGGAGTTGGCATGACCTGGCATGTTGCCGAAGAGGATCTACGGGCCTACGCGCGCGGCGAGCTGGCGGCGCCGCTGCTGTGGTCGGCCGACGCCCACGTCGGCTCCTGCGCACGCTGCCGGGAGGCGCTCGCCGCGGTGTCCGACCCGGTCGCGCTGGACGCCGGCTGGGACCGCCTGGACGCCGAACTGGACGCACCCCGGCCCGGGCTGGGCGAACGGCTGCTGACCCGCCTCGGTGTCGCCGAGCACACCGCACGGCTGCTCACCGCGACCCCGGTGCTGAGCCGCTCGTGGCTGGCGTCGGTCGTGTTCGTGCTGGCGGCGACGGTCGTGGTGGTGCACGAGGTGGACGCCCCGGCCCTGTTCCTGGCACTGGCCCCGCTGCTCCCGCTGGCCGCGGTGGCGCTGTCGTACGGGCCGGCCCTCGACCCCACCCATGAGATCGCCGCGGTCGCCCCGACGCACGGCTTCCGGCTGCTGATGATCCGCACGGTCGCCGCGCTGACCGCGTCCCTCGGTCTCAACTGCCTTGCCGCGCTGGCCCTCCCGGGCTACGGGCTGCTCGCCTTCGGCTGGCTGCTGCCCGCCCTCGCGCTCACCGCGGCCGGTCTCGCGCTCTCCGCCCGGCTGGGCCCGCTGCTCGGCCCCGGCCTGGTCGGCGGCGCCTGGACGCTGCTGATGGCGGTGGCGGCGCTGCACCCCGCGGACACGCCGGTCGCGTTCACGGCGGCGGGACAGTCGGTGGCCGCGGCACTGGCCGCGCTGGCGACGTTCCTGCTGCACCAGGCGCGCGACCGCTTCGACGCCAAGCCCTACTGACCTTCCGACCTTCTGATCCTGATCGCTGGAGCCCCTACGTGAACACCACTGTCTCCGCCGCAGGCCTCACCGTGCGCTACGGCGGCACCCGGGCCCTGGACGGCGTCTCGCTGCGCCTGACGGACGGCGTGACGGGCCTGCTGGGCCCGAACGGCGCCGGGAAGACCACCCTGCTGAAGGTCCTGGCCACGGCCGTACCGCCGGACAGCGGCGGCTTCACCGTCCGCGGCGCGGACCCGTCGGCACAGGCGGGCCGCCTGGCCGTCCGCCGCACGCTCGGCTACCTGCCCCAGACCCCCGGATTCCACCCGGACTTCACGGCCTTCGAGTTCGTCGACTACGTGGCCGTCCTCAAGGAGCTGACCGGCCGGGCCGAACGCCACCGCGAGGTGCGGCGCGTCCTGGACCAGGTCGGGCTCGCGGACGTACGCGGCCGGCGCATCAAGCGGCTGTCCGGCGGGATGCGCCAGCGGGTCGCCCTGGCGGCGGCCCTCGTCGGAGACCCCGGCTTCCTGGTCCTCGACGAGCCGACCGTCCACCTGGACCCCGAACAGCGCATGCGATTCCGGGAGTTGATCGCGGAGGCGGGGGAGGGCCGCACGGTGCTGCTCTCCACCCACCAGACCGAGGACGTGGCGATGCTCTGCCATCACGTGATCGTCCTGGCGGGCGGCCGGGTCCGCTTCGACGGCACCCCCGCCGAGCTGACGGCGCGGGCGGCCGGCCGGGTGTGGAGCAGTACGGAACGCGCCCCGGGCGCCCGGGCGGGCTGGCGCACCGGCACCGGCGCCTTCCGCAACGTGGGCGATCCGCCGGCCGGTGCCGACCTGCTCGAACCGACCCTGGAGGACGGCTACCTGCTCGTCCTCGACGACGAGACCACGGAGGTGGCGGCGGCATGACGACGACGCTCGTGAAGCCGGAGGCGCCGGTGGCGCCCGAGAACAGCCACCGCGGCGCGCCGGTGCTGGCCCTGGCGCTCTTCGAGGCCCGCCAACTGGCCCTGCAGATACCGATGCTGGTCTTCTCCCTCCTCTATCTCGTCTTCGTCGGCTACGAGTTGTTCGGCCGGGACGAGGGCATGGACGCCTATCCGGTCCTGCACGACGCCGACCGGGCCACCCAGGGCGGCCCGGTGCTGCTCTGCATCGCCCTGCTGGTGTGCGTGAACCGGGCGGCGCTGCTGAACCGGCGGCGCGGGCTGGACGAGCAGTTCTCGGTGCTGGTCATGTCGGTGCCGCGGCGCACGCTGGCGCACGCCCTGTCGGTGGTGCCGTTCGCCGCGGGAGTGGCCCTGGTGGTGGGCGTCCAGTTCGGCTGGGCGGCGCTGCGGCCGGGCGCGGTCGGTCACGGCTCGCTCGCCGAACTGGCCGTCGCCCCGCTGACGGTGCTGCTCTCCGGGGCGGTCGGCATCCTGCTGGCCCGGGTCCTGCCGTACCCGGCGGTCCCGCTGCTGTTCGTGGTCCTCCTGGCGGTCGTGGTCAGCCTCGTCGGCGGGATCTCGGGCGGCGTGCACGGCGTCCAGTGGCTCTGGCCGACGGTGATGGAGAACGGCGGCACCCCCGTCCCGGGCGAACTGCTGGGCCGCCCGGCGGGCTGGCACGTGCTGTACCTGACCGGTCTGACGATGCTGGCGGCGGGCGCCGCGGTGCTGGTGGCGGGCGGCCGGACGCGTGCGCTCAAGGCGGTGACGGTGCTGGCCCTGGCCGCCGCGGTGGCCGGCGCGGCCGGGCAGGCCCCGGGCGACTCCGCCGCGTTGCGGGCCGCGCGCAAGGCGGAGGCGGACAGCCCGCAGAAGTTCCAGGTGTGCGTCGAGCGCGACGGCTCCCGGTACTGCGCCTACCCCGACTGGAAGGGCTGGACGGTCGACTGGGCGGGAGTGGTGCACCGGGTGCGGTCGGAGGCGGGCGGCGAGGCGGCGACCACCCGTCTCACCGTGCGCCAGCGCATCGAGGCGGTCACCGACCTGACCACGGACGCCACCCTGCCGTCCAGTTCGACCCGGGGCACGGTGACGGTCGGCACCCAGTGGGGCGGCAACCGGGTCCCCGAGTTCGCGGTCGGGGTCGCCAGGGTCCTGGTGGCGGGCAGCGAACAGGCGTCCTTCGAGATGTGCGACGCCCGGGCGGTCACGACGATGTGGCTGGCCCTCGCCACCGACCCCACTCCGGCGGACACCTTCCGACACCTCCGCATCGACGACAGCCTCACCGGCCCGGCCGCGGTCCTCACCCCGGACGGCGGCAGCATGAGCGTCTCGGCCCAGGAGACCCAGGTCGTACGCGAACTGCTCCGCGAACCGCACGACACGATCGCGGCCCGGGTGAAGGCCCACTGGGCAGAACTGACCTCGTCACGGACGACCGCGGCGGCGGCGGCCCGCCTGCTGGGCGTGACGGTCCCGCAGGGCAAGGACGACTGCGGGGAGGGCTGACTCGGGCCCCCTCCCCCGCCTTCAGTCCTGCCCGCTGCTCACGTCTCCGTCCGGTACATCAGGTCCGTCTCGTGGGTCGTGAAGCCCAGGCGTTCGTAGACCGCCACCGCCGCCGTGTTGTCGGCGTCGACGTAGAGCATCGCCGTCGGCAGGCCCCGGTCGGACAGGTGGCGCAGGCCGATGGTGGTGAGGGACTTGCCGAGGCCGCCGCCCTGGGCGGTGGGGGAGACGCCGAGGACGTAGACCTCGCCCAGGCGTTCCTGGTCGTGGATCTTCGTCCAGTGGAAGCCGACGAGTTCGCCCGCGCGCTCGGCGAGGAAGAAGCCGGCCGGGTCGAACCAGGGCTGGGACTTGCGGTCGTCCAGGTCGCGCTGGGTGAGCGAGCCCTGTTCGGGGTGGTGGGCGAAGGCGGCCGCGTTCAGAGCCAGCCAGGCCGTGTCGTCCTGGCCGGGGACGAAGGCGCGGACCGTCACGCCCTCGGGGAGTTTCGGGTCGGGCAGGTCCAGGTCCGTCAACGGGCGGCGCAGCTGGCGCAGTTCGCGGAACAGGGTGAGGCCGAGGACCTGGGCGAGATGGCGGGCCGCCGAGTGGCCGCCGTGGGCCCAGACGCGCAGCCGCTTGCCGGAGGCCGCGAGGAGGGCGGAGCCGAGGGCGCGGCCGTGGCCGTGGCCCCGGTGGGCGGGGTGGACGACGAGTTCCGCGGCCGGTGCCTCCACCGGGTCGGTGTCCTCCAGCTGGGCGTAGCCCACGAGTTCGTCGCCGACGGTGAGCAGCAGATGGGAGACGCCCTCGCGGGCGCCGCCGCGGATCTGGATACGGCCCTGCTCGGACACCGGCTGCTGGCCGTCGGAACGGGCCGCCTCCGCCAGCAGCCCCAGCACGGCCTCGGCATGGTCCGGGGCGAGCGCGGAGTAGGTGTCGATGGAGCGGGAGTACATGGGCGGCCGTGCGGTGTCGTCGCTGGTCATGCGTACGAGGGTACGGGTCCTGACGGACAAAGTGGGGGCAAGGGCGAAGGTAAAGGGCGGGGCAAAAGGCAACCAGGATGTAACCATGAACCCCCTGTTGCGCTACGCGCGTTGATCCTAGGCTGCGCCGGACCGGGCCACTTCTCAGCAGACCCACAGGGGGGTTCCATGCAAGCGAAGTCCAGACCGTCCAGACGCCGTGCGTACGCTCTGCTCGCGTCCGCCGCCACGCTCGCCACCGCCGCCGCGCTGGCGGGTGCGCTGCCCGCCGACGCGCACACCGGCAAGGGGCACGGGCACCACGCCGACCGCTACCAGGACGTCCAGCTCCTCTCCTTCAACGACCTGCACGGCAACCTGGAGCCGCCGTCCGGCTCCTCCGGCCGGGTCACCGAAACCCAGGCCGACGGGACGACCAGGACGATCGACGCGGGCGGTGTCGAGTACCTCGCGACCCACCTGCGCCAGGCCCGCAAGGGCAACCCGTACTCCGTCACGGCCGCCGGCGGTGACATGGTCGGCGCCTCCCCGCTGATCTCCGGGCTCTTCCACGACGAGCCCACCATCGAGGCGCTCAACAAGCTCGACCTGGACGTGACGACGGTCGGCAACCACGAGTTCGACGAGGGCGCCAGGGAACTCGCGCGCCTCCAGAACGGCGGCTGCCACCCCACCGACGGGTGCTACACCGACAAGAAGTTCAAGGGCGCCGACTTCCCCTACCTGGCCGCCAACGTCCTCGACGACAAGACGGACAAGCCGATCCTCAAGCCTTACTGGGTCTGGAAGAAGAAGGACGTCAAGATCGGCTTCATCGGCGTCACCCTGGAGGGCACGCCCGGCATCGTCTCCGCCGACGGCGTCAAGGGGCTGGCCTTCAAGGACGAGGTCGAGACGATCAACAAGTACGCCAAGGTGCTCCAGCGCCAGGGCGTCCAGTCGATCGTGGCGCTGGTGCACGAGGGCGGCTTCCCGGCCTCGTCCAACTACAACTACGACTGCGACTCCGCGGGCGCCGGCAGCGGCATCTCCGGCCCGATCGTCGACATCGCGAAGAACGTGACGCCGGCCGTGGACGCGCTGGTCACCGGGCACACCCACACCGCGTACGTCTGCACGATCGACGACCCGGCCGGCAACCCCCGCATGGTCACCTCCGCCGCCTCCTTCGGCCGCCTCTACACCGACACCACCCTGACGTACGACCGCCGTACCGGCGACATCGCGCGGACGGCCGTGAAGTCGGCGAACCACGTGGTCACCCGGGACGTCGCCAAGGCGCCCGACATGACCGCGCTGATCGGCAAGTGGAACACCCTCGCCGCCCCGATCGGCAACCGCGCCATCGGCTACATCTCCGCCGACGTCAACAGCACCGGCACCGAGTCCCCGATGGGCGACCTGATCGCCGACGCCCAGTTCGCGTACGGCAAGGAGCTGGACCCGGAGACCGACCTGGCCCTGATGAACCCGGGCGGGGTGCGAGCCGGGCTGACGTACACGGCCAAGGGGAGCGAGGGCGACGGCGTGGTGACCTACGCCGAGGGCTTCACGGTCCAGCCGTTCGCCAACACCGTCAACCTCCAGGACTTCACCGGGGCCCAGGTCATCCAGGTGCTCAAGGAGCAGGTGAGCGGCGGCAACGCGGCCGCCCCGAAGATCCTGCAGCCGTCGAAGAACCTCACCTACACCCTGGACCTGACGAAGACGGGCGCGGACCGGGTCGTCACCGACTCCATCCGCCTCAACGGCACCGCCATCGACCCGGCGGCCACCTACCGCGTCGCCACCAACTCCTTCCTCGCGGGCGGCGGCGACGGCTTCACCACCCTCGGCCAGGGCACCGGCGACGTCGTCGGCACCGACGACCTGTCGGCCCTGGCGGACTACCTGACGGCCAACTCCTCGGCCACGGCCCCGATCGCACCGCCGGCCGCGAACCGGATCACGATCGTGCAGTAGTCACCCGCCTCGGCCCCGCCCCGGGCCCGGTACGCACCCCCGTGCGTACCGGGCCCTTTCTGCTGGATAAAACCTATGTGAGGCAGCGAACGGTTCCCGGTTGCTCCTGAAAATTCATCTCACCCGCAATTCATGGACGTCTAACTGAAAATGGCTTTCTCCGGCTCTCGGATCACGTAATGTTTTCCATGTCGAAAGCGAACGGCGCGGACGACAGAACGAAGGAGAAGATCATGAGCTTCCACAAGATCGTCCCGGTGAAGAAGGCCGACAAGCCCGCCCCGAAGCCGGCGCCGAAGAAGAAGGACTGCAAGAAGTCCCAGCCCAAGCGCCCCGTGGGCAACCGCTGACTCGCCGGCCCAGAGGAGGAAATTTCCATGAGCTTCCACAAGATCGTCCCCGTCAAGAAGACCCACAAGCCCGCTCCGGCCCCGAAGAAGCCCGCGCCGAAGAAGCCGGCTCCGAAGCGCCGCCCGGTCGGCGACGAGCGCTGACAAAGAATTTACAGACGTAATTCAAATCAATTCACAGGTTGTTGCAGCGGGGCAGTAGAGAAACTGTTGCAGAACCACGACAGAAGTCACCGCAGAGAGGTAGAAGATCATGAGCTTCCACAAGATCGTCCCTGTCAAGAAGCACCGCAAGCCGGCCCCGGCCCCGAAGAAGCCCGCGCCGAAGAAGCCGGAGCCGAAGCGCCCCGTCGGCGACCAGCACTGACGAACGCCGTGAGGCGGGGTCACCGGTTACGCGTGGTCGCACCGGTGGCCCCGCCTCGGCCATCTCCGCCCGGACCGGGCCCCGTACACCCCCCACCGATACCTCTGAAGGGAGTTGTCGACCATGAGAGAAGCCCGGGTGGCCTTCCGCCGCTTCTGGCCGCTGACCCGCGGCGACCGCAGGTGGCTCGGCGCGATCATCGCCTGCGTGGTGGTGTCCGCGCTCGCCGAGACCGCCGCGATCCTGCTCTTCGCCGACCTCACCGACAACGCCCTCAAGGCCGGTTCGCTCTCCGCCTTCTGGGGCCCGGCCGGCGCCTGGCTGCTGGTCGCCGCACTGGGCGCGTTCGTCGGCTACCTCGGCAACTCGCTGGCCACCTGGACCGCCGAACGATTCGTACTGCGCCTGCGCGCCAAGGTCTTCCGGCACGTCCAGGACCTGCCCCCGCACTTCTTCCAGCGGCACCGCCAGGGCGACCTGGTGGAACGCCTCACCGGTGACGTCGAGGCCATCGAGCAGATGGTCGTGTCCGGTGTCGTCGGCACCGTCGCCGCCGCCTTCTCCGCCGTCTTCTACGCGGCCGCCGCCTTCTGGCTGCGCTGGGACCTGGCCCTGGCCACCTTCGTCCTCGCGCCGCTGTTCCTGTTCGCCGCCCGCCGCTTCTCCGGCCGGATCAGGACGGCGTCCCAGGACGAGCGGGTCGCCGACGGCGCGATCACCTCCGTGGTCGAGGAGTCCCTCGGCAACGTCGTCCTCACCCAGGCGTACAACCGCCGCCGGGACGAGGAGAAGCGCCTCGACGTCGAGGCCCGCGCCTGGATGCGGGCGAGCGTGCGCGGGGCCCGGCTCAGCGAGATGTACGCGCAGTTCGTCGAGGTCGTCGAGACCCTCTGCGTGCTCGCCGTGATCGGCCTGGGCGTCTGGGAGATCTCCGCCGACCGGATGACCCTCGGCCAGCTGCTCGCCTTCGCGGCCTTCCTCGGCTACCTCTACCCGCCGATCCGCAACCTCGGCCAGCTCGGCCTCACCCTCACCGCGGCCACCGCGGGCGCGGAGCGCATCGGCGAGATCCTGGACGCCGAACCCGCCGTCACCGACCCCGCCCGGCCGGTCGGCCCCTGGCCGGTGCGCGGCTGGGTCGGCTTCCACAACGTCTCCTTCCGCTACCCGGAGTCCCGCCGCGCCTCCCTCCGCGACGTCGACTTCGCGGCCGGGCCGGGCGAACTGGTCCTGGTCACCGGCAAGAGCGGCGCCGGCAAGTCCACCCTCTCCAAGCTCCTCACCCGCTTCTACGACCCCTCGGCCGGCGTGATCTGCCTGGACGGCGTCCCGCTCACCGACGTACCCCTGGAGTTCCTCCGCGAGAACGTCGCCCTGCTCCCGCAGCAGACGCTGATCCTCAACGGCACGGTCCGCGAGAACATCGGGTGCGGACGGCCGGGCGCGACCGACACGGAGATCGAGCAGGCGGCCCGGGACGCCGCCGCCCACGACTTCGTCGCCGCGCTCCCCGAGGGCTACGACACCCACATCGCCCCCGGCACGGCCGCCCTCTCCGGCGGTCAGCTCCAGCGGATCGCCATCGCCCGCGCGATGCTCCGCGCCGCCCCGGTCCTCGTCCTGGACGAGCCGACGGCGGGCCTCGACGCGATCGCCGCCCGCCAGGTGGTGACCCCGCTGCGCAGGCTGATGGCGGGCCGTACGACCATCATGATCACGCACGACCTCACCCTCGCCCCCGACGCCGACCGCATCCTGGTCGTCGACCACGGCCGCCTGGTGGAGGCGGGCACACACGCCGAACTCCTCGCCCGCGACGGCGCCTACGCCGCCCTGGCCCATCCGCTCCCCGAGGCCATCGCGGCGGCACCGGCAGCGGCCCCGGACGAGACGATGATCCTCAGGTGGTAGCAGTGCTCCTGAGCGTGTACCCCGTCCCGCGCACGGTGTGGATGAGCCGCGGTTCGCCGCGGCTCTCCAGTTTCCGCCGCAGGTACATGATGTAGACGTCCAGCGTGTTGGAGGCCGGCTCGAACTCGAACCCCCACACGTCCCGCAGGATCCGCTCCCGGCTGAGCACCCGCCCCGGGTGCCGCAGCAGGAACTCCAGCAGCGTGTACTCGGTCCTGGTCAGATCCAGCGGCCGGTCCCCGCGGCGCACGGTCCGGCTCCGCAGATCCATCGAGACGTCGTCATGGGCGAGGAACCGGTCCCCGGCCGGGGCCGGCACCGTCTCCCGCCGGGGACTGCGCCGCAGCAACGCCCTTACCCGGGCGAGGAGTTCCTCGGGCGCGAAGGGCTTGGCCAGGTATCCGTCCGCGCCGTTGTCGAGGGCGACGATGCGGTCCCCCACCGCGTTCCGCCCGGTGATCATCAGAATCGGCACGGTGGATCCGGAGGCCCGGATCCGCCGGGTGGCCGCCAGCCCGTCCAGCTCCGGCATCTCGACGTCCATCAGCACCAGGTCCGGCTCGCACTCCGGGGCCCCGAGGAGATCGAGGGCCACTCTGCCGTCCCCGGCGAGGAGCGTCTCGTACCCCTCGAACCTGAGCAGCCGGCCGATCCCGTCCCGCACGGCCGCGTCGTCGTCGGCCAGCAAAATCTTCCTCGCCAGTTGACTCGCCATCTGACAAAAGTGTGACGAGGCGCTGTGAGAGACCTGGGCCGGAGATGTGGCTGGGCTACGGCTGCCGGGCGGGCGGTCACAGCGGGGCCAGGGCGAACACGGCCGCGATGATCAGCGCCGCCAGTGCCAGGGCCGCCACCACGGTCCACGTCTTGCGCCGCGCGACCCGCCGTACGATCCGCTCCTCGACGTCCGGGCGTCGCTCCCAGGCGAGGCCCCGGTACGGGGCGGCGGCCAGACAGAGATCGGTGACCTCGGCGTACGGGTCGTCCAGCTGCCAGTCGTTGAGCTGAGGGAGTGTGAACCGACGGCCTTCGAAGTCGTACAGGTAGGCGACCCACTCCGGATACGTCGACCCGGCGCCGTTGCCCTCGGCACGCTCCACCCGGATGTCGTACACCTCCCGCCAGGCCCAGGTCCGTGCCCGCAGGGCCCACTGCGCGGTGATGCCGTGTGCCGTGACCCGGGTGTGTGCCCGGTACTGGTTCAGCGGGACCATGACCAGGATCGTCACGAGCAGCAGCCCGATCCCCAGAGAGCCCCATCTGCGCAGCCCGCCGTCGGCCGTGTCGACCCGCACGAGCGCCACCCCGATGATCACGCCCGCCGCCGCGAAGTACCGCCCCGGCAGCCTGCGCCGTCTACGGTACAGCCGCTCCACGCCGCTCTCGGCCATGGCCGTCCCCCCTTCCCCCGGGGGAGAGGATGAGCCAGCCTGCTGTGACCTCAGTTGGGACCCTGCGCCACTCCGGTGCTCCAGTACCACTGGAGTACGGCGCCGAGGACGACGCCCGAGGCCACTGGTACGCCCACCATGAGCAGGAAGGGATGGTCGGGGCGCTCCGCCAGCACCAGTCCCAGGCTGACCACGATCATCACGACCATCATCGCGACTGCGCCGTAGGACCCCCACAGCCACGCCTTGCGGCGGGTGGCCCCCCGCAGGATCCGCTCCTCCACGTCCGGGCGCCGCTCCCAGGCGAGGCTGCGCTGTGGGGCGGCGGCCAGGGACAGCTCGGCGACCTCGGCGTAGGGGTCGTCGAGCTGCCAGTCGTCGAGGTGCGGGAGCAGGAAGCGGCGCCCCTGGAAGTCGTACAGGTAGGTGAGCCACTGGGGAGCCATCCGTCCGGAACCGCGCGGGACCGGCTCGACCCGGATGTCGTACACCTCGGACCAGGACCAGGTACGCGTGCGCAACGGCCCCTGTTTGGTGATGCCGGCGGTCGTGACCCTGGTGTACGCCCGGTACTGCTCCAGCCCGATCCGTACCAGCGCCGCGGCCATCAGCAGCGCGAAGACCGGCGGCGCCCACCGGAATCCGCCGTCGCCTTCGGCGCTGAGACGGCCGGTCTGGAGGAGTCCGTTCATCATCAGCACCCCCAGCAGCAGGAGGTGCGCCCCGGGCGGCCTGCGCCGTCTCCGGTACTCCCGCGTGTCCCCACCCATGTCCATGCGCCGTGCCCTCCCCGGGCGCACCGAACGGGTGCGCGACTGGGGAGAGGATAGGCCGCCTCTTTGTGCGGTTCCCATGCAGGCCAGGAAGGGGGGTGCCGGGGCCGGGGTCGGGCTCGCGGTCGGGGGGTGCCCCGAATGGGTGAAGCCGTCTGATGTTGAGCCGACGGGTCCGTGACGGGACTATGGTGTGTTTATGGCAGACAACACGACCATCCAGGTGTCCCGGCAGGCCCGTGATCACCTCGCCCAGGTTGCCAAGGAGCGGGGCCTGACCTTGGGGCAGCTCGTCGAAGATCTGGCGGCGCAGCAGCTCACGGCTGAGCAGATCGCCGAACGAGTGGCGGCCACCCGCCAGGTGCTGCGGGAGCGGATGGGCTGCACCCTGACCGACGAGGAGTTCGACCAGGCGCCCAACGTGCTGGCCAATATCTACGCGATGGCGACCGAGAAGATGCACGCGCAGCGGGGTAAGGCTGCGTGATCATTCTCGACACGACCGCTGTCGTCGCGATGATGCGAGGACACCGGGCTCTCCATCTGCTGGCTGACAACGTCGCCGGCACCCCCGGAGACTGGTTGCACATTCCCGCGCTGTGCCTCATGCACGCCGAAGCGAAGGAGAAGGGCGCTGCCAGCGACGTCCTCCGCCTGGCGGGTGTCATGGTCGACCCGCTCGGCCAGGCAGCGGCGGCCACGGTCGGTGCGATGTACCGCGAAGGCTGGGGCGGAACCGATGTCTGCCATGCCCTTTACGTCGCCGAACCACACCTGGAGACCGGCGGCATGTCGATCATCCTGACCGGCCAGGAGGACGACTACCCACCCGGCATCCTCACGGTCGACATCGACTCCCCGGGCATGCTCGGTTTCAACTGAGGCCCCCCGACGGCATCTCATCCGTCGCGCTCCAGCAGGCGCCCGCCCCGGCTGACGGCGATGCGGATCACGTCCTCCAGGGACTCGGTCGCCCTGGTCAGCGCGGAACGTACGGCGTACTCGCCTGCTTTCTCGTCAGCGAGGACGGCTCGGGCTCCGGCGAGCACGTCCTTGCCCGAGGCGAGGTGAGCCACCTCGACGCTGTTCTCCAGACCGAGGACTTCGCTCGTGACGTGTTGTCCGGGGCGCTGGCAACGGCAGCCGGAGACGAGTCGGTCGAGGAGCAGGTGGCCGCGCGACTCGGTCGGCAGTACCTGCTGAGGCAGAAGCCGCAGCCCGAAGTCCGCGTCATCGTGGACGAGTTCGCGTTCCGGCGTCCTGCCGCCCAGGGCGAGACCTGGCAGGACCAGCTGCGTCATCTTGAGGCCGCCGCGCTGTGGCCCAACGTGACGCTCCAGGTACTCCCCTTCTCTGCGGGGGCGCATCATCATATGAGCGGGTCGCTGACGCTGCTCTGGCAGCGGGAGGGGGGCGCCGTCGCCTACACGGAAGGCAACAGCAAGGGTTGGTTGTTCGAAGATCCGGACGAAGTCCTGCGGGAGCGACTGTCCTACGATCGGCTCCGCGACCTGGCACTGTCCCCGCCGGACTCGCTCGCGTTCATCAGGGACCTACTGGAGGAGCGCGGACCATGACCCGCACCCCCGACCTCAGCACCGCGGTGTGGCGCAAGTCGAGCTACAGCGACGGGGGAGACAACAACTGCGTCGAGGTCGCCGACGGCCACCCCGGCATAGTCCCCGTCCGGGACAGCAAGGTCTCGGAGGCCCGCCCGCTCGTCTTCTCGGCCGCTTCCTGGTCCGTGTTCGTGGCCGGGGTCAAGGGAGAGGCCGGTCGGCGCACATCTGGGTGACATATGCCCGAGGCCCTGATGTTCGAAGGGTTTCCGCCCCCACGCTGGATCCCGTGACCACGACACGAACGACGGATCCACGGAGCGCGAGGCGGCTATGGTCGTAGACCTGAAGCGTCGAAGGAGGGCACCTGTCATGACCGCTCACGCCGCGGAGAACGACCAGGTCATCCCGCCGATGCCGGAGCGGACGCCGAAGGCGCTGCGTGCGGCCATTGCCGAGCATGCTCCCGTGCTGCTCCCCGACTTCGACAGGCACTGGAAAAGGTCGATTTCCTCAAGCGCCGACACCTTCAATCTCCCCCCTGTGCCGGCGTTCATGGCCTTCTGGTGGGGCGAGTACGCCCTTGCCCGCGACCCCAAGCTGGACGCGCACGTGCACGATCTCGAACTTCGGGCCTCCGAGTCCACCGAGGGCGCCGAAGCCAGGGCCCTTCTCGAAGAGGCGTCGAAGATTCGTCACCGTGTGCAAAAACTGGAGCCCGGCGAGTGACCGACGGGCTTATGGGGCCACCTTGGCAGATGGACTGGCGGCTTGATGCCCTTGCCGCCTTCGAGGAACTGCCCGATCACGTTCGTGAGATTGTCCTCGCCGCGCGCGCCGAATTGGTCACGGCGAAGGACCCCTATTTCCGAGGCATCGAGACGGACGCCTGCCTCCCCAATGGTATGCAGGTCACACCGGTCCGATCCAGTGATCCGAAGGGCCCTCGTGCGCTCTTCTTCGACGACGAGAACGGCTGGCTCATGTATTCGTTTGCGCCCCGCATCGAAGACCCCCAGATCATCGTGGAACAGGTCTTCTGGCTGGGAGTCCAACCGTCTACGGCGCCTCCGGCGGAGCCGTAGGCGCCCCCGGCAGTCGTACCGTCGCCACCGTGCCACCGCCGTTCGCGCGGGCCAACGTGACGTCACCACCGGCCTGTTGGACCGTGCGGGCCACGATGGACAGGCCCAGGCCCGAGCCGGGCAGGGCCCGTGCGCTCGGGCTGCGCCAGAAGCGGTCGAAGACGTGGGGGAGTTCGTCCTCGGGGATGCCGGGGCCGTGGTCGCGGACCGTGAGGACGCCGCGGTCCAGGGCGACGTCGATCGTGCCGCCCTCCGGGCTGAACTTCACCGCGTTGTCGAGGATGTTGACGATCGCGCGCTCCAGGGCGGAGGGCTCGGCGCGCACGAACCACGGCCGTACGTCCGACGTGATCTTCAGCTCCGGGCCGCGCAACTGGGCGCGACGCAGGGCCGCCTCGACCGTGTCCTGCAACGCCACCACCTGGACGCGTTCGCCGCGCTGGCCCTCCGACCGGGACAGCTCCTGGAGGTCGCCGATCAGCGACGCCAGCTCCGTCATCTGCGCCTTCACCGAGGCGAGCAGCGCCTTGCGGTCCGCCGGGGGGATCGGGCGGCCCGTCTCCTCGCTGCGGGTGAGGAGTTCGATGTTCGTGCGGAGGGAGGTGAGGGGGGTGCGGAGCTCGTGGCCGGCGTCGGCGATGAGCTGTTGCTGGAGCTCTCGGGAGTTCGCGAGTGACGTCGTCATCGAATTGAACGAGCGCGAGAGGCGGGCGATCTCGTCGTCGGCCTCCTCTTCCACGGGGATGCGGATGCTCAGGTCCTCGGTGCGGGCGACGTGCTCCACGGCTTCGGTGAGTTCGTCGACGGGACGGAGACCGGCGCGGGCGACCGCGAGGCCGGCGGCTCCGGCGCCGATGACTCCGATGCCGGAGACGAGCAGGAGGATCAGGGCGAGGTCTTTGAGGGTGTCCTGGGTGTTCTTCAGGGGAGCGGCGGCGACCAGACCGACGTAGGTGCCGGTATCAGTGGGGAACACCTGGACCATCACGCGTACGGCGTTACCGTCGCCATCGGTGCCGTTGCGGAAGTAGAGCGTGTCGGTGTCCCCGGACTTGATGATGTTCTTGTCGTCCTGAGTGACCTTGACCTTGCCCGTGGAGCCGGGGAAGAGGCAGACCCTGCCGTCCACCGTGACCGCCTGACCGAAATTGGTCCGGTAGCTGTTGGCGTCCTGAGGTGTGTCGGAGCAGTCGGTGAGGGCGTGGCTGAGAATGTCGTACACCACGGGCCCGCGCTGCTCCTTCTGCAGGTCGTTCCGGAGCTGGTCGTACAGCTTCCCCTGCACGATGAACCAGCACGTCACCGACACCGCCGCCACCGCGAACGCCACCGCCGCCGCGACCAGCATCGACAGGCGGGCGCGGATCGGGAGGTTGCGGAAGCGGCGGGCGAGCCTGTTCACTCCGCGCCGCCCTGGCGCAGGACGTACCCGACGCCGCGCACGGTGTGGACGAGGCGGGGTTCGCCGCCCGCCTCGGTCTTGCGGCGGAGGTACATGACGTAGACGTCGAGGGAGTTGGAGGAGGGCTCGAAGTCGAAGCCCCAGACGGCCTTGAGGATCTGCTCGCGGGTGAGGACCTGGCGTGGGTGGGCCATGAACATCTCCAGGAGCGTGAACTCGGTGCGGGTCAGCTCCACCTGGCGGCCGGCCCGGGTGACCTCGCGGGTCGCCAGGTCCATGCGCAGGTCGGCGAAGGTGAGCGCCTCGTCCTCCACGCCCCCGTCGGTCACCGTGCCCGCGTAGGAGCTGCGGCGCAGGAGGGCCCGGATACGGGCGAAGAGCTCGTCGAGTTCGAAGGGCTTGACCAGGTAGTCGTCCGCCCCGGCGTCGAGGCCGGTGACGCGGTCGCCGACCGTGTCGCGGGCCGTCAGCATCAGGATCGGGGTGGTGTCGCCGGCCCCGCGGATCCGGCGGGCGGCCGTCATGCCGTCCATCCGCGGCATCTGGATGTCGAGGACGATCAGGTCCGGCTTGTAGGCCGTGGCCTTCTCCAGCGCGTCCGCCCCGTCGACCGCGACCTCGGTCTCGTACCCCTCGAAGGCCAGGCTGCGCTGGAGGGCTTCGCGTACGGCCGGCTCGTCGTCGACGATCAGGATGCGCTGGGGGTCACGGTCGCCTTCGGCGGGGCTCATCGCTCGCGGTTCCTCGGGGTGTGATGGATCGGGGTGCGGTGGTTCGTGGTGGGACGCCTCTCAGCCTCGCATGTTTCCGGGCTGTCGGGTATGCACGCTCGTGGGGTGGAACACACCCCTAGCCGCGTACCAGCGTCATACGGCTCAGCGGCACCTTGCGCTGGTGCGGGCGGGCCGCGGTCATGCGCAGCCCCATCAGCTCCGGGGCCGGCACGATCTCCGGGGCGCGCGGGGCCGGGGCCACCGCCGCCTCGGTCGGCGCGTTGAGCTCGTACGCCACCTCGAGGGCGAGGTCGAAGCCGGCCGGGTTGTGACCGCTCGTGTGGTGCGAAACCTGCTTGATCATGACGTACTCCCTTGCGCTCGGTGTGCTCGTGGTGCCGTGCTTCAGCTGGTGGAGCCCGCCCGCAGCTTGGCCAGGTCGGACTTGACGGTGTTGATCGGGATGGCGAAGCCGAGGCCGACGCTGCCCGCGTCCGAGGAGGACGAGGAGGACGAACTGGCCGAGTACATCGCCGAGTTGATGCCGATGATGTTGCCGCCGGCGTCGATCAGCGCGCCGCCGGAGTTGCCGGGGTTCAGCGAGGCGTCGGTCTGGATCGCCTTGTAGGTCGTCGTCGACGAGCCCGTGTCGCCGTTGAACTGCTGGCCGCCGAAGGAGAACGGCCACTGGCCGTTGCCGCCGCCCTGGCTCTGCTGGTCCTGGCCCTCGTCGGTGGAGACGGTCACGTCCCGGTTGAGCGAGGAGACGATGCCGCTGGTGACGGTGCCGCTGAGGCCCTCGGGGGAGCCGATCGCGACGACCGTGTCGCCGACCTGGACGCCGTCGGAGTTGCCGAGGGTGGCGGGCTTGAGACCGGACGCGTCCTGGAGCTTGACGAGGGCGAGGTCCTTGGCGCTGTCGGTGCCGACGACCTCGGCGGTGTAGGACTTGCCGGTGCTGGTCGTCGCCTTGATCGACTGGGCGCCGGAGATCACGTGGTTGTTGGTGACGATCTCGCCGTTGCTGCTGATGACGACGCCGGAGCCGGTGGAGGTGCCGTTGCTGAGGGTGGCGGTGATCTCGACGACGCTCGGGCTGACGGCGGCGGCGATCGTGGCGACGTCGCCCTTCTTGCTGGAGGGCACCACGCTGGTGGTGGTGGAGCTGGAGACGACGTCGTTCTTGCCGGTCAGCTCCTGGAAGGCGTACGCGGTGCCGCCGCCGACGGCCGCCGCGACGATGGCGACCGCGGCGAGCAGGGCTATCGGGCCCCGGGTGCGCTTCTGCTTCGCGTGGGCCGAGTGCTCCGGGTGCTCCGCCGTGTGCAGGGGCGGCTCCGCCGAGTACTCCGGGAGCTGCGCGGTCTCCGGCTCCATGGTGACCTGCGGGGCGGCCTGCTGCAGCGGCTGCTGCACCGGCTGGTGGGCCGGCGGAGGCGGCCACTCCGGGTTCACGGGGGTGGAGGCGTGCTGCTGCTGGGGGTACGCGCCCTGGTAGGCGTCACCCTGGGGACCCTGGGGGTTCTCGTACTCGCCGCTGCGGCGGAGGCTCTCGGTCATGACAAGTAGCTTGTCCCGTGACCATGAGAGCTACCTGAGGGCCCGCTGAGAACGCCGCGAGAAGCGCGTTTGCCCGATATAAGGAACCTTCTCGCAGGTCGGGCAGGGTTCTCATGAACCGTTCATGAAGGGTTTCCTGTGGGTCTTGCGGGGTTCTGCGGCTGCGGCCCGGTGGGGGCCGTTCGCGCAGTTCCCCGCGCCCCTTAAAGCAGGGCGTCACGGTGAACGCCCCTTTAGGGGCGCGGGGAACTGCGCGAGCAACCACGACGCACCCGCAGCCGACGAATTACCCGCACCCGCACGAACCCCGCACCACCAGCCGCGAAGGAAACGTCTTCAGGCGCTCCCTCCGCGACCCCGCCACCCGCACCCCGTCGTCGAGGACCAGGTCCACCGCCGCCCGTGCCATCGCCGGGCGGTCCGAGGCGATCGTGGTCAGCGGCGGGTCCGCCAGCGCCGCCTCCTTGATGTCGTCGAAGCCGGCCACCGCCAGCTCCCCCGGCACGTCGATGCGCAGCTCGCGGGCCGCCCGCAGCAGGCCGATCGCCTGGTCGTCGGTGGAGCAGAAGAACGCCGGCGGCCGGTCGGGGCCGGCCAGCACCTCCAGGGCCACCCGGTACGCGTCGTACCGGTTGTACGGTGCCTCGAACAGCCGGCCCTCCGTGGTCAGGCCCGCCTCGTTCATGGCCCGCTTCCAGCCCTCGACGTGGTCGGAGACCGGGTCGCCGACGGCCGGGGTCTCGGCGGTGCCGCCCATACAGGCCACGTACTCGTAGCCGTGCTCCAGCAGATGCCGTACGGCCAGCTGGGCGCCGCCCAGGTCGTCGGTCACCACCGCGACGTCGTCGATCGCCTCCGGGTGCTCGTGCAGCAGCACCACCCGGGCGTCCCAGGCCTCGATCTCCGCGGCGGCCTGGTCGTTCAGCGCGTGGGAGACGAGGATGAGGCCCGACACCCGCATCCCGAGGAACGCGCGCAGATAGTGGACCTCGCGCTCGGCGACGTAGTCGGTGTTGCCGACCAGCGCCATCTTCCCGCGCTCCGACGCGGCCTGCTCCACCGCGTGCGCCAGCTCGCCGAAGAACGGCTGACGGGCGTCCGGGATGATCAGGCCTATGAGGTCCGTGCGCCGGGATGCCATCGCCTGGGCGACCCGGTCGGGCCGGTACCCCAGTTCCTTGATCGCGGCGAGGACACGCTCGCGCGTGGCCGGTGCGACCGGCCGGGGTCCGTTGTTGATGACATAACTGACCACGGCGGTCGAAGTCCCCGCCAGCCGCGCCACATCATCCCGAGTCACCTTGGCCACGCGCGGAGTCTACGCGGATGGACCCGCTCTGGGCAGGGCGTATCGAAGCTTCGCTTGCGGAAGCAATGCCCTGTCCGGGCGACGGCCATGCCTCGCCCGGACCACCACTACGCCTCCGTCGGTACCTCGACCGCGTCCAGGGCCGCCGAAGCGTCCGCATCCTCCGGCTTTGGACCCTCCGCCCGGGCCCTCGCCTCGTCGCTGACCCGCTCGCCCCGCTCGCCCTTCTCGGGGGTAACGAATCGGTAACCGACGTTCCGGACGGTTCCGATCAAGGACTCGTGCTCCACGCCGAGCTTGGCGCGCAGCCGTCGTACGTGTACGTCGACGGTCCGGGTGCCGCCGAAGTAGTCGTACCCCCAGACCTCCTGGAGCAGCTGTGCACGAGTGAACACCCGGCCGGGGTGCTGGGCCAGGTACTTCAGGAGCTCGAACTCCTTGAAGGTGAGGTCGAGGACCCGTCCCTTGAGTTTGGCGCTGTACGTCGCCTCGTCCACCGAGAGGTCGCCGTTGCGGATCTCCATGGGTGAGTCGTCGTTGACGATCTGCTGGCGGCCCATGGCGAGCCGCAGCCGGGCCTCGACCTCGGCCGGGCCGGCGGTGTCGAGGAGTACGTCGTCGATGCCCCAGTCGGCGGTGACGGCGGCGAGGCCGCCCTCGGTGACGACCAGGATCAGCGGACAGCCGGGGCCGGTCGACCGCAGCAGCTGGCAGAGGCTGCGCACCTGCGGGAGGTCGCGGCGGCCGTCGATGAGGATGACGTCGGCGCCCGGGGTGTCGACGAGGGCGGGGCCCTCGGCCGGGGCGACCCGCACGTTGTGCAGAAGCAGCCCGAGGGCCGGCAGCACCTCCGTCGAAGGCTGGAGGGCGTTGGTCAGGAGCAGCAGAGAACTCATATGTCTGGTTCCTCCTCGGTCCCTGCGAGGACTGTGTGCAATGACACTGCGCTGCGCTCCCGAGCCTCCGTATATCCGCGGTCACCTGGAGTTTCCCGCTTCGTATACAGAGCTTCCGAAAGCACAAAAGGACCCGGTGGCGGCGCTGCCCGAGTCCTCTGCCCAGCAGAATAGCCCACATGAGCATCGGTCCGGCAGGTCGTGTGGCACGTTCCATCGTTCGTCCGACATATGAGACGAGCAGAAACGCCTCTATGCGGACGTTTCTGCGCACGGACGACGGGGTTTCCATCGATTCCGTATACGATCCCGCCTCCGTCGTATACGACGGCTCCCGGTCACCTTCCCGTGACCTGGTGTTCGTCCTGGCCCACGGCTTCACCGGCGACGTGGACCGGCCGCATGTACGACGGGTGGTCGCCGCTCTGACGGATTACGCCCCGGTGGTCAGCTTCTCCTTCCGAGGCCACGGCCGCTCCGGCGGGCGCACCACCGTCGGTGACCGCGAGGTCCTCGACCTGGCGGCGGCGGTGCGCTGGGCGCGCCGCTTCGGGCACAGCCGCGTGGTGACCGTCGGCTTCTCGATGGGCGGCTCGGTGGTGCTGCGGCACGCGGCGCTGAACGCCGGGGTGGACGCCGTGGTCTCGGTGTCGTCCCCCGCCCGCTGGTACTACCGGGGCACCGCCCCCATGCGGCGCGTCCACTGGCTGGTCACCAGACCGGAGGGCCGACTGGTCGGCCGCTACGGCTTCCGCACCCGTATCCACCACCGCGACTGGAACCCGGTGCCGCTGTCCCCGGTGGAGGCGGTGCCGAAGATCGCCCCCACCCCGCTGCTGATCGTGCACGGCGACAGCGACGGCTACTTCCCGGTCGACCACCCCCGGATGCTCGCGGACGCCGCCGGCGGCGCGGCCGAGCTCTGGCTGGAGCCCGGCATGGGCCACGCCGAACACGCCGCGGACGACCGGCTGCTGGCCAGGATCGGCGACTGGGCGGCTTCCCGGGCGGGCTAGCCTGAGCCTGTACAACAGCCACACAGGTACACAGCCACACACAGTTACACAGTTACACAGCCGACCGAATTGTTCTTGCTGAGTCTCTTGAGGAACCTGATGCCCAAGGTCACGGTGCGCTACTGGGCCGCCGCGAAGGCCGCGGCCGGGATCGCCGAGGAGCCGTACGACGCGGACACCCTCGCCGAGGCGCTGGACGCGGTGCGTGCGCGACACCCCGGGGAACTCGCGCGCGTCCTGCGGCGATGCTCCTTCCTCGTCGACGGTGACCCCGCGGGGACGCGCGAGCATGAGACGGTACGGCTGGCCGAGGGCGGCACGGTCGAGGTGCTCCCGCCGTTCGCAGGAGGGTGAGCGAGACCGATGACCAACCAGCCGTACGAGGACTACGACCCGTACCAGCAGCCCCCCGCCCAGCCCCAGTGGGGGTACGAGGAGCAGCAGTACGCCACCCAGCAGTGGCAGGGGCAGACCTGGGAGACGCAGACGCACGCGCCGGTGCAGGCGGCACAGCCGCAGGCCCCGGCGGCGGAGACGGCGTACATGCCCCAGCAGACGTACGCACCGGCACAGCAGCAGGCACAGCAGCCGCATCCGCACGCAGAGCAGGCGCACGCACAGCAGCAGCCGGCCTACACACAGCATCCGCAGCACCCGCAGCAGGCACCGCAGCCGCAGCAGGCATCGCAGTCGGCGCACACGCCCCCGACGCCGGCGCCCGCGCCCGGCTCCGGACCCGCTGAGCCCGGCTCCGGCTCCGGTTCGGGCTACGGTCCCGCGACCCTCGCCGGCAACGCGCGCATCACCGACGCGCAGCGGGCCCGCCTGGAGGGCCGCTCGCCGATCATCGAGCCGGGGATGCAGCCGGCGCTGCTGACGGGCCTGCTGGGCCTGCTGCTGGCGGTGGCGGCCCCGATCTCCTCGTACGCCCTGGTGGTGCCCCTGGTGATCCTCCAGGCGGTGACGGCGGCGGGCTGGTTCCGGCTGAACGGCATGTGGCCGGCCCGCCAGGGCATCGCCCTCGCCTTCCTGGGCGCGCTGGCGGCGGACGGCGCGGTACTGGTGGCGGGCCGCGACCAGGCCCCGGCGGCGATCCTCGGCCCGCTGGGCATCTGGGTCCTGCTCTCCCTGGTCCTCCAGCTCCGCTCGCACGCGGACCCGGACACCCGTATGTACGGACTGATGGCCACGGTCGCCGCCTCCGCGCTGGCGATCATCGCGACGGGCTTCCTGGGCGCGGACCCGGACGCGGCGTCGGTGGGCGCGGCGGCGGTCGCGGTGGCGGTGGTGGCGCGGGCGCTGCCGCTGCCGACGGTGGCGTCGGTGATCGTGTCGGTGCTGGCCGCGGCCGGGGCGGGCATCGCGGTGGGCGGCATGACCGGCGTGGGCACCAAGGGCGCGCTGATCGGAGCGGGGGCCGCGGTGTGCGCGCTGGCCGGGCACCGGGCGGCGAGCTACGACTACCCGTCGAAGTTCGTCCACTTCACGGCGGGCGTGGCGCTGCCGCTGGCCGCGGCGGCACCGGCGGTGTGGATTCTGGGGCGCTGATCGCGGCGGCCCGTCAAGGGCGCGGGCCCGCCCGCACTGTCACAGGTGGTCGACAATCTCCGGTGGGATCGCTCCCACGGGGCTAGCGTGAGATCACCGACGTGCACAGCCGACTCGCCGACCCGGGGGACCCCATCACATGCGCGCCCTGCGAATATTCCTGATCGTCGTCGTCATCCTCGGAGTGCTCTTCGTGGTCGTCGACCGCGTCGCCGTGCACTTCGCCGAGGGCGAGGCGGCCGGCAAGCTGAAGACGACGGAGGGCCTCGCGAGCACCCCGGACGTCTCCATCAAGGGCTTCCCGTTCCTCACCCAGGTCGCCGGCGGCACGCTGGACGACGTGGAGGTCGGCATCCAGGACTACGACGCCACCACCGGCACGGCCGGCAAGACGATCCGTATCGAGGACCTGAAGGCCGACATGAAGGGCGTCACCTTCACCGGCGACTACAGCTCCGCCACCGCGCAGACCGCCACGGGCACCGCGCTCATCTCCTACAGCGAGCTGCTGAAGAACGCGGACGCGCAGCCCACCGACCTCGGCCTCGGCTTCACCGGCAAGGTGATCGGTCTCGCCGACGGCGGCAACGGCAAGATCAAGGTGACCCTCGACGTCACCGTCCCCGGTGTGGACGCCCATCAGAAGGTGACCGTCCTCAGCACGGTCACCGTCAAGAACAACACGGTGCAGGTGCACGCCGACAACCTGCCCAAGCTCGCCGGAGTCAGCCTCGTCGAGGACCGGTTCCGGCAGGCCTCCGACTTCCAGCAGGCGATCAGCCAGCTTCCCGGCGGCATACAGCTGGACAAGGTGCAGGCGGCGGCGGACGGTGTGGAGATCGGGGTGAAGGGTTCGAACGTCCGGCTGGCCGGGTAGAAGGGGCCACGGCGGCGGCCGACACGACAGACGCAAGCCGTCCATCTGTCGAGACGGCGGTGTCCGTACCGTAGATATGACAACGGACGGGGCGGGGCGGCTGCCGCGCGATCACGCCCCGAGCCCCCCACCCGTCCCATAATCCGGACGATCGCGTCTCATCATGCGACATGCCGGTGACATGCCCGGTCATCCGTCCCTACGATCGAGCCCATGAAGCGTCAGGCGGATCTCACGAAGCGGCGGGCAGTCGACCTGTGCCGCGTCGCCGCCATGCTCTGTCGCCCCTTCTGACGGTGGAGGCCCCTGCCTCCGCATCCCCCCAGCCCTCCCACGCCGAGGGCATCCGTGCGCGTCTGCGCGCACCCACCCGCACTCGCACGCCCCGCCGCAACTGCCCCGGAGGAGAAAGAGCATGAGCCGCAGCGACGTCCTGGTCGACGCCGACTGGGTCCAGGACAACCTGGACAACCCCGAGATCGCGATCGTGGAGGTGGACGAGGACACGTCCGCCTACGAGAAGAACCACATCCGAGGCGCGATCCGCATCGACTGGACCAAGGACCTTCAGGACCCGGTCCGCCGCGACTTCATCGACCAGGAGGGCTTCGAGAAGCTCCTGTCGGCGAAGGGCATCGCCAACGACACGCTGGTGATCCTGTACGGCGGCAACAACAACTGGTTCGCGTCCTACGCCTACTGGTACTTCAAGCTCTACGGCCACGACAACGTCAAGCTCCTCGACGGCGGCCGCAAGAAGTGGGAGCTGGACGCCCGCGAGCTGGTCGAGGAGGTCCCGGAGCGTACCGAGACCACCTACTCGGCCAAGCCGCAGAACAAGGCGATCCGCGCCTTCCGCGACGACGTCGTGGCGGCCATCGGCTCGCAGAACCTCGTCGACGTCCGTTCCCCCGACGAGTTCTCCGGCAAGCTGCTCGCCCCGGCGCACCTGCCGCAGGAGCAGTCGCAGCGTCCGGGCCACGTCCCGTCCGCCCGCAACATCCCGTGGTCGAAGAACGCCAACGACGACGGCACCTTCAAGTCGGACGACGAGCTCAAGGAGCTCTACGCAGAGGAGCAGGTGGACCTCGCCAAGGACACCATCGCCTACTGCCGTATCGGTGAGCGCTCGGCCCTGACCTGGTTCGTCCTGCACGAGCTCCTCGGTGTCGAGAACGTCAAGAACTACGACGGCTCCTGGACCGAGTACGGCAGCCTCGTCGGCGTCCCGATCGAGCTCGGCGCCAACAAGTAGGACCCCGCAGGACCCCTGGCAAGTCCCCAGACCGACCTTTCAAGACCTCAACAGGAGTACGACATGTGTGGAGCGAAGGCCGGCGGCCCGGACAGCTCGACGATCAAGCCCGGTGAGACCACGATCCAGGGTCAGGTGACCCGCGACGGCGAGCCGGTGACGGGCTACGTCCGCCTCCTGGACTCGACCGGCGAGTTCACCGCGGAGGTGCCCACCTCCGCCACCGGACAGTTCCGCTTCTACGCGGCGGAGGGCACCTGGACCGTCCGAGCCCTCGTCCCCGGCGCCACCGCCGACCGCACGGTCGTCGCCCAGCAGGGCGGCCTGGCCGAGGTCGCGATCGCGGTCTGACCAGCTGAACGCAAGGGCCGCACCCCGGGTCGAGGACCCGAGGCGCGGCCCTTCGCCGTATCCGGCCCTTGGACCTACCCTTTGCGTCGGCCTCCGGCCGTCGATCCCGCGGTGGGGCCGTGCTCAACCTTCGTGGCCGACCTACCCTTGACTCATGCTCGCCCGGCGTCGTCGCGTGTACTTCGTCATGATGGGGATCTGCATCGGTCTCTTCGTCCTGGCCTGGGGAGTCGTGCGCATCTGGTCCGTCCCCGCCGCCGTGGGGATGTGTGTGGTGGCCATGGTCATCCCGCCCGTCGCCGCGATGGTCGCGAACCGGCGGGGCCCCGACGACCGCTGGTGGGACGACCCCTCCGGTGACCCCAAGTCCGACGAGTGGTGGGACGAGCTGGACGGGAAGAAGCGCCCCCGGCAATGACAGCCGACGCGCCCGGCCTACCGGAACGCCTCGACGTTGCGCAGGGCCCACGCGGCGAAGGTCCGGGGCGGACGGCCGAGCACTCCCTCGATGTCCGGGCTGAGCCGCAGCTCGCCCGCGTTGGGCTCGCCGAGGACGGCCAGCGTCGTCTCCACCACCGGCTCCGGCATGAACGCGGCCATCCGGGCGTGCGCCGCGGCCCGGGTCAGCTCCACGAACCGCACCGGCTCACCGAGCGCCGCACCGATGGCCGCCGCCTGCTCCCGGGGCGTGACGGCCGCCGGACCGTTCAACTCGTAGACCCGGCCGGTGTGTTCGTCCTTGCGCAGGGCCACCGCGGCGACCTCCGCGAGGTCCGCCGGATCGACCACCGGGATCCCGACGTCACCGAACGGCGCGGCGACCGTCCGCTCGGCGCGTACCGACTCCGCCCAGGCGTAGGCGTTGGACGCGAAGCCGCCGGCCCGGAGGATCGTCCAGGCCAGGCCCGATCCGCGTACCGCGTCCTCGAGCGCCCGCATCGCTCCGCCGTGCGAGGGCGACTCCGGCCGGGTCGCCACGCCCTGCGAGGAGAGCAGCACCACCCGCGCCACCCCGGCATCCCTGGCCACCGCCAGCACGGCCGGTGCGTCGAGCCCGTGGCCGCCCGTGCCGCCGTCGTGCAGGAACAGCGCCTCCGCACCGTCTAGCGCCGGCCGAAGACTCTCCGGCTCGGCCAGGTCAGCCCGCACCTGTACGACTCCGTCCGGCAGGTCGACCGGGGCGATCCCCCGCGACACCGCCGTCACCCGTTCCCCGGCCGCCGCCAGGGCCGCCACCAGCGACCTGCCCACGTTCCCGGTCGCACCCGTCACCACGATCATGCTCAACTCCCGTATTTTCCGGTGGTCTTACGCGATGACAGCGACGCTAACAGCGCCGGTATAGTAGGTACCTAGAGGAAAGTGACTACCTCAGAGGGGTGTGGCTCATGACGACCGCGACGCGACGGCCCGCGCCCGACCCCCTGTCCGACCCCGAGCTGGCCTGCCCGGTCTCCCCGGTCGTGGACATCGTCTTCAGCCGGTGGACGACACCGATCCTCTGGTCCCTGCACACCTTCGGCCGCCAGCGGTTCGTCCAGCTGGAGCGCCGTATCAAGGGCATCACGCCGAAGGTGCTCACCCAGCGGCTGCGCCAGCTGGAGCGCGACGGCCTGGTGGTGCGGACCTACCACCCCGAGGTGCCGCCGCGCGTCGAGTACGAGATCAGCGACCTCGGCTCCACCCTCGCCCCGCTCTTCGCCCACCTCGCCGACTGGGCCGGCACCCACCTCGACGACGTCGAGACGGCCCGGCAGCGCTACGACGAGGCGGGATCCCCGCGCCCCTGAAGCGCGGTTCCACAAGCGCGGTCCTAGTAGACGAGCGCCTGCGTCCCCTCCGCCATCGCCTCCTGCACGAAGACCTGTGCACCCGCGATCCGGACGCCCTCGATGACGTCCTTCTCCGTGATGTCCCGGCGGGCCGCGCACTGCGTGCAGAGCGTGAGCGTGCCGCCCGCCAGGATCGAGTCGACCAGGTCCGGCAGCGGAGCGGCATGCGGCAACTCGAACTCGGCGGCCCGCCCCGGCAGCGCGAACCACGCGGACTCGCCGGTCAGCCACATCGACACCTCGACGCCGCTGGCGACGGCCACCGCCGCCACCGTGAACGCCTGCGAGCACCGCTCCGGGGCGTCCGCCCCGGCCGTCACCTTGATCACGAGCTTCTTCGCCATGCGTGCAGCGTAATCGGGCCGGGTCATGGCTGGTGCTCCGCGCGCAGGTGCTGGCGCAGCAGCACGTTCGCGTCGGTGGCCGCGCTGTGGTCGTACGCGACCAGCGCGGTCCCTCTTCGATCGCCGAGGTCCGCGCACGCGGCACAGCCGGGGACGGGCCGGGGTGGTCGGCTCAGGTCGTCGGGGGACGGCGGCACGGCCCAGGTACTTCGGTCGTTCGCCGCGCGCACGCCGGCACTGAGCCGCTCTCTGTCGGTAGCGGGGCGTAGCGTCGCCGGGTCGGCCTGCCACTCCCTGCCGCCGCCGACGGGACGCAGCATCGCGTACGGCCCCGACTGGTCCCGGTACTCGCCGACCTGGTCGGTGGCGGTGTCGTAGAACAGGGTTCCGGGCTCCATGGCATTTGCTCCTTTCGTCCAACATCTATACGAAATGCGTGAGTTGGACTACTCTGGGTATCGAGGCTGCTACGAGCATGGCCCGGAGGTGGCGTCGGCACGCCGATGGCGAGCGGTTCTTCCCCGTCTGGCGGCGCTAATTCCACAAATTCCATGGCGTACCAGGGAGGGGTGCGGTGCCGCAGAGGCGCGTGGTGACGGGGCGTAGTCAGGAGCCCAGGCAACGGTTCGCGGAGGAGTTGCGGCTGTTGAGGGCGGAGAAGGGGGTGAGCTTACGGGAGCTGGCCGAGCGGGCTGGCTGGGATCCGTCCCTCTTCGGGAAGATGGAGAACGGGCACACGCTGGGCGGGCCGGAGGTGGTCCAGGCGCTCGACCAGTACTACGGGACGCCGGGGCTGTTGCTCGCCCTGTGGGAGTTGGCGGTCGCGGATCCTACGCAGTTCCGGGAGCGGTATCGCCAGTACATGGTGCTGGAGGCGGGAGCGGTGAGTATGTGGCAGTACTCGCCGAGCGTCCTTCCTGGTCTCTTGCAAACGCCCGAGTACGCGCGGGAGTTGCTCCGTCGGGGTGGGCTCACCGGCGACGAGCTTGGGGCGCAGGTTGAAGCACGCGTTGGGCGACGAGAGGTGCTTCTGGGGGAAGACCCGCTGCAACTTCGCGCCATCGTCTCCGAGTCGGTGTTGCGTACGCCCCTCCGGAATCCCGGTGAATGGCGTGGACAGCTGGAGTACCTCGACATGATGGCGCGAGGCCACAACGTGACCGTTCAGGTGCTGCTGTTGTCGGCCGGCCTCCACGCCCTCACCAACACGGACACCATCTTTCTCCGAGGTGTTGATGGCCAGACGGTGGCGTGGGTCGAGACCGGCTATTCCGGCGAACTAGTGCAAGAAACAGCCACCGTCGAACGCCTCCTGCTCCGATACGATCGGGTACGTGATTTGGCCCTATCCCCGGACGAATCACGGCAGTTCATCGAGCGGATGCTGGAGGAAGCGCCATGCGAGCCATCGACCTGAGCGACGTCACCTGGCGCAAGAGCAGCTACAGCAACCAGGACGGCGGCGCCTGCCTCGAAGTCGCCGCCGACATCCCCTCCCTCGTGCCCGTCCGTGACAGCAAGGCTCCCGATCGCGGAGCCCTCCTCTTCGGGGCCTCCGCCTGGGCGGCCTTCGTCGACGGAGTCGTCAAGCGCTGACCCTCAGGCCGTCCAGCGTGAGGTCGAGCAGGCGCTCGGCGCGGTCCCGTTGTTCGGGCCTCGCCGAGGTGAGGGCGATGCCCTCGAGGGCCGTGGCCAGGTCGGCGGGGCTGATGTCCGTGCGGATCGCGCCCGCGGCCACGCAGGGGTCCATCAGTGCGGTGATGGCGGCCCGGATCATGTCCCGGCTCTGGCCGTAGGGGCTGTTTCCCGTCGCGGCGATGGCACGCAGGGCGTCGATCATGCCGTATTTCGTGGTGACGTAGTCCAGGAAGAGACGGGTCCAGGCGTGCAGGGCCGCGTAGGGCGGCTGCGCCGCCAGCAGGCCGGGGACGGCGTCGCAGAGCTGGGCCACCTCGTTGCGGTAGACGGCCTCGATCAGGGCCTCCCGGGTGGCGAAGTTGCGGTAGAGGGTCGCGCTGCCCACGCCCGCCTCCTTGGCGATGCGCTCCAGGTGCACGTCCAGGCCCTCGTCGGCGAACATCCGCACCGCGGCCGCGAGGATCTTGTCTCTGTTGCGCTGTGCGTCAGCCCGCACCGAAATCTCCTTCGACTTGCTAAGTGGGGGCGTGTCCACTTAGCGTTGAGGTAAGTGGTGGCGCCTCCACTTTCATCGTAGGCCATGCTCTGGCCTGCGCACATCCCCCTTGGAAGGGTGTTGATCATGTCATCAGGGATCGAGGGCAGGGTCGTGGCGATCACGGGTGCCAGCAGCGGCATCGGCGCGGCGACGGCGGCCTACCTCGCCGAGAAGGGCGCACGGCTCGTGCTCGGGGCCCGGCGGGAGGACCGGCTGGCCGCGGTGGTGGAGGAGATCACGGCGAAGGGAGGCTCGGCCGTCGGGGTCGTCGTCGACGTGACACGCCGTGCGGACCTGGGGCGGCTGACGGACACGGCGGTCGACCGGTTCGGGCGCCTGGACGTCCTGGTCTCCAACGCCGGCACGATGGGGGTGTCGCCGTTCGACGAACTGCGTCAGGACGACTGGGACGCGATGGTCGCGACCCACATCACCGGCCTGCTGAACGGTATCGGGGCGGCGCTCCCGGTCTTCCGGCGGCAGCGCGCCGGCCAGTTCGTCAACGTCGCCTCCACCGCGGCCTACGTCGTGAAATCCCCGATGGGTGTCTACGCGGCCACCAAGACGGCGGTGAAGGTGCTGACGGAGGGGCTGCGGCAGGAGTCGGGGCCCGACCTGCGGGTCACCCTGGTCTCGCCCGGGTTCACCGACACCGAGGGGGTGGGCAAGGGAGGGAGTCCCGAGGTGGCGGCAGCGCTGGCCCGGCAGCGCGACGAGATCGCCATGCCGCCCTCCGCCGTCGCGTCCGCGATCGGTTACGCGATCGGGCAGCCCGCCGGTGTCGACATCAGCGAGATCGTCGTCCGGCCCACCGCGCAGGCCTGACGCCCGAGGGCGCCTGGCCGGTACGTGCTTCAGGGTGCCACTGGTCGCCTTGCCGTCGGCTGATCAGGTCGCTCGCCAGGATCGGAGCCGCTCGGCGATGCTGTACGAATCAAGTCGTAGCGCGCGAATGTCATGGATGAGGTCGCGCCACAGTTCGAACTTCGTCTCCACGTGTTTCCCGGAGGCTTCCAGGTAGGCGACGGCGACACCGTATCCGAACAGCTCGTTGCGGGCGGGAAGCGGGCGCAGCAGAACGATCTCTTCGAGAAATGTCGCGGCCCGCCAGTACGCATCCGGGTCGGAGTGGTCGAGATGTGGGGTGTTGACACGGTGGCGAGCCGTCATGCCGACGAGGACGGAGAGGTCGTTGACGGTGAGGTCGCGGCGGAGGATGTCTTCCTGGCGATCCAGGAACCACCGGTGGTCGACGTGCAGTTCCAAGGGTCAGGCCACCCGTCCGGTGCCTTCGGTGACGGGCGGGAGCCCGCCGAACTCGGCGTCGAAGGCCTCCTGGACGCCGGGTTCGCTGATCACGCGGCGGAAGGCGGCGGTCGCCGTGGTGAGGGCTCGTTCACGCTGGTGCTCCACAGCCAACCGGGCGAGGTACTCCTTGATGGAGAGCCCCTGTGCGTCTGCCAGCTCTCGCAGTATGTCCCTGGTGGCCTCGTCGATCTTGACTGTGGTATCGGCCATGCAGCGAGTATGCCGCACGGTATACCGCTCTGGCCACCGTCACTTACGCCGAGACCGGCGCCCTCACGCGGTGCGGTACGCGGCGGTCGCTGTCCGGACGAATGAGTGGAGCAGAGGGCTCGTGTCGCCCTCCCGCCACGCCACCACCACCCGGCTCGGCCGCATGTCCGCGACCGGTACCGTCACGAGCCCGGCGCCCGGCTCGTGGTCGGTCGTCGTCATGCCCACCGTGCCGTTCCACAGCACCGCCTGCCGGCATTCCTGGATCGCCCGCACCACCGGCCCCTCCCGCACCGCCCCGCCGTTCCAGTACGACTGCCAGCGGCCGTCCGTGCCCGCCGGGAACCGGAACCACTGCCGGTCGGCGAGGTCGGCCAGCGTCAGGCTCTTTCGGCGGGCCAGCGGATCGTCGGCGCGCAGCAGCGCACCCACCGGGTCGGCCCGCAACTCCCTTACCACCAGGCCGGTTTCGTCGAAGGGCGCGCGGGTCAGGGCGATGTCGACGAGCCCGGCGTGCAGCCCGCAGGTGGGGTCGGTGAGGTCGGTCTCGCGGATGCGGATCTCGACGCCGGGGTGGCGTTCGCGGTAGGCGCGGGCCAGCCGGCGCACGCCGGGATCCGTGCTGTCGCCGAGGAGGCCGACGGTGAGGGTGGTGGCACCCGCCGCCGTGGCGACCCGTACGCGCAGCCGGTCGGCCCGGTCGAGAAGCGCCCGTGCCTCGTCGAGGAGCACGGCTCCGACGGGGGTGAGCGCGACACCGGCCGAGGACCGCTCGAAGAGCGCCGCGCCGATCTCGCCCTCCAGCCCCTTGATCGCCCGGCTCAGCGGGGGCTGGCTCATGTGGAGCCGTGCGGCGGCCCGGCCGAAGTGGAGTTCCTCGGCGACGGCCACGAAGTAGCGCAGCGTCCGCAGCTCGATCCGCTCCCTCCGCTCCCTCCGCTTCATCCCCTCCATACAGCCACGATACCGATCGGGTATCGAGGCGGCGGAACAGGTCTTGGACAGCCGTACGTCCCGGCCGTGGAATCGAGACATGACGACCCACGACCACCCCCACGACCACCACGATGAGCCCGCCGTATCCGTCGTCGGCCCGGACGACGGCGAGGTGCTCGTCCTCGGCACCACCCGGATGCGTGTCCTGGAGGACGGCCGTACCACCGGCCACCGGCTCGGCATCGCCGAGTCCGTGCTCGCGCCGCACACCCCCGGCCCGCCGCAGCACCGGCACGCCGGGCACGACGAGGGCTTCTCCGTCATCTCCGGATCCGTGCGGTTCACCGTCGGGGAGGACGACTACGACGCCACCGCGGGCACCCTGGTGATGGTGCCGCCTGGCGCCCCGCACACCTTCGCCAACGTCACCGACGCACCGGCGGTCATGCTCAGCACGTTCACGCCCGACCTGTACGTGCAGTACTTCCGGGAGCTGCGGGACCTGTTCGCGACCGGAGCGGCACCGACCGCGCGGGCGAACGTCGAGGTGATGAGCCGGTACGCCACCGAGCCCGCCTCATGAGCGTCGCGTACTGGACCGTCGCCGGTCTCCTCGCCCTCTTTTACCTCTACGCGGGCGGGCTGAAGGCCGTCCGGAGCCGGGAGCGGCTGCGGCCGATGATGGCGTGGGTGGACGGGATGCCGATGGCGGCCGTGCGGGCGATCGGGGCCGTCGAGCTGCTCGGTGTGCTCGGCCTGGTGCTCCCGCGTCTGACCGGTGTCGCGACCTGGCTGGCGGCCGCGGCCGCGGCCGGGTTCGTCGTCCTCCAGGTCGGCGCGCTCCGGGTGCACCTGAAGAGGGGGGGACCGTCAGGTCGCCCTCAACGTCACGGTGCTGCTCGCGGCGGCGGTGACCGGCTGGCTGGCGGCGGTGTCCTGATCGTGATTAATCGTTGTACAACTCAGTGAGTCGACCATGAGTCTCCTGTGGCGCGCGGATCAAGGAATCCGCGCTCCCGTTTTCACAGGGGGATCCATTGGACGCCTCAGAAACACCTCCAGAAACACCTCCGGGAAGACCGAGAAGACGCCACACCGGCGTGCTGATCGCCACCGCCGCCGTGCTCGGCGTCGTCGCCGGCACCTGCGTCGGCTACCTGCTACCTCCTCCAGTTCGGCACGGCGGCGGTCGCGGACGAACTCAGCCACCAGCTCATGACCTACTCGTCGCCGACCTTCGCACTGCGCGACGGCGACCAGTACGAACTCGACCAGAAGTTCCCGGACCCGGCCCGGATCGACGACGTCACCCTGGCGTCCTACGCGGAGCTCAGGCCGTACGGCGCCGAGCAGGTCCGGCAGGCCTACGTGACCAGCGGCGACACCGTCGGCGTGATCATCCAGTCCCGGAAGGGCGGCGCACTCGCCGTCCCCTACCAGCAGACGGTCACCCTGCAGGGCGAGCTGCTGGCCTGACCCCGCAGGGGCACACCTCGCCAAGAGCCCCGGGCCCCGGCCGCGTAAGCTGGGGCCCGGCTCTTTTACGTACGCCCACCCCCGCTCAAGGAGCACCCGTGGAGATCTTCTTCGAAACCCTGCTGGTCCTGGTCTGCGTCGGCGTCATCGCCTTCGCCGGACTGACCGTGAAGAAGCTTTACCAGGGCCAGCGCTGATCCCCACCGCCTAGGAAACCGCCGTCATGATCGAGATTCCGTCCGACCTGCACAAGGACCTGGTTCCGCTCGCCTTCCTGCTGGGCAAGTGGGCCGGCGCGGGCGTCCACGACTTCCCGGGCTCGGAGAAGTGCAACTTCGGCCAGGAGGCCACCTTCAGCCACGACGGGCGTGACTTCCTGGAGTACCACTCCCAGACCTGGGTGCTGGACAACGACGGGAACAAGGTCCGCCCGCTGGAGACCGAGCACGGCTTCTGGCGCATCGACGCCAACCGCAGGGTCGAGGTCACGATGACCCGCGACGACGGCGTGATCGAGATCTGGTACGGCGAGATGGCCGACAAGAAGCCCCAGATCGACCTGGTCACGGACGCCGTGGCCCGCACCGCCGCCTCCGCCCCGTACACCGGTGGCAAGCGCCTGTACGGCTACGTCAAGAGCGACCTGATGTGGGTGGGGGAGAAGCAGACCCCCGAGGTCGAGCTGCGCCCGTACATGTCCGCGCACCTGAAGAAGGTCGTCACCCCGGAGGAGGTCGAGCGCTGGGCCAAGGCCCTGCCCGCCGATATGCCGGACGACGGCATCGCTTTCTTCAAGTAGTTCCCGCAGAGTAGTTCTAGACTTTCGGTGTGGTGAGCACCGACTGGAAGAGCGACCTAAGGCAGCGCGGCTACCGGCTGACGCCGCAGCGGCAACTCGTGCTCGAAGCTGTGGACACCCTTGAGCACGCGACCCCCGACGACATCCTCGGTGAGGTGAGGAAGACCGCGTCGGGGGTCAACATCTCCACGGTCTACCGGACCCTGGAGCTCCTGGAGGAGCTGGGGCTGGTCAGCCATGCCCACCTCGGGCACGGTGCGCCGACCTACCACCTCGCCGACCGGCACCATCACATCCACTTGGTCTGCCGCGACTGCGAGAACGTGATCGAGGCGGATGTGGCGGTCGCCGCGGAATTCACCGCCAAGCTGCGGCGGGAGTTCGGCTTCGAGACCGACATGAAGCACTTCGCGATCTTCGGCCGCTGCCAGGACTGCGCGCGCAAGAGAGCCAAGGCCGCAGCCGTCCAGACTTCAATTACCGAGTCGTAGGCTTACTCATATGAAGAGTCCCCTGCTGACCCTGCCCGGCGCCGTCCCCGCCGAGGGCGTGGACGAAGGTGTCGCCGCCCACTACGGCGACCTGTTCCGCGAGCAGCGCGCCCTCGCCGACGGTGCCGGTTTCGTGGACCTCTCGCACCGCGGTGTCGTCACCGTGACCGGCGACGACCGGCTCGGCTGGCTGCACCTCCTGCTCACCCAGCACGTCAGCGAACTGCCCGTCGGCGAGGCCACCGAGGCGCTGGTCCTCTCCGCGCACGGCCACATCGAGCACGCGCTGTACCTGGTCGACGACGGCACGACGGTCTGGGCCCATGTGGAGCCCGGCACCGCGGAGGCGCTGATCGCCTACCTGGAGTCGATGAAGTTCTTCTACCGGGTGGAAGTCGCCGACCGGACGGGCGAGTTCGCGGTCGTGCACCTGCCGGCCGGCTCGATCGCCGAACCCCCGGACGGTGCCGTCGTACGCGAGACGCCGTACGGCCGTGATCTCTTCCTGCCCCGCGCGGACCTGGAGTCGTACGCGGAGAAGGCGGGCCCGGCGGCCGGCCTCCTCGCGTACGAGGCCCTCCGGGTGGAGCACCACCGGCCCCGCCTCGGCTTCGAGACCGACCACCGCACCATCCCGCACGAGCTGGGCTGGATCGGCAGCGCGGTGCATCTGCAGAAGGGCTGCTACCGGGGCCAGGAGACGGTGGCCCGGGTGCAGAACCTCGGCAAGCCGCCCCGCCGCCTGGTCTTCCTGCACCTGGACGGCAGTGACGTGCACCTGCCGCCGCACGGCACGGAGATCCGGCTGGCCGACGACGGCGAGGACGGCCGCAGGATCGGCGTCGTGACGACGTCGGCACGCCACCACGAACTGGGTCCGGTGGCCCTGGCGCTGGTCAAGCGCAACGTCCCGCTGGACGCCCGGCTGATCGCGGGGGAGACGGCCGCGGCACAGGAAGTGATCGTCGAACCGTAGGGAGCCGGGATTCCGGCTCTTCCCGGGATTCCGGCCTGCGGCCGCCCGGCCCGTCGAGGGGCTGCGTACCGAGTTCGAGCTGATCTCCTCCGCGGAGGCCACGGTGTCCATGTCATAGAGCAATCGCATCCCGTGATCCTCCGGGACTTCGGCAAGTCCCGTGCCAGGGCGCAGCTGCCTGAGCCAGGAATCCCCTCCCTTGACCTGAGGGAGGGGGATTCACATCTCCAGCAGAACGGTGAACGGTCCGTCGTTGGTCAGCGACACCCGCATCTGCGCCCCGAACCGCCCGGTGGCCACGGTCGCCCCCAGCGCCCGCAACTGCGCCACGACCTCCTCCACCAGCGGCTCGGCCACCTCGCCCGGCGCCGCCGCGTTCCACGTCGGCCGCCGCCCCTTGCGCGCATCGCCGTACAGCGTGAACTGGCTGATCACCAGCAACGGCGCGTCGATGTCACTGCACGACCGCTCCTCGGCCAGCATCCGGACCGACCAGAGTTTCCGGGCCAGTTGGGCCGCCTTCTCCTTGGTGTCGTCGTGGGTCACGCCCACGAGCACACACAGCCCCTCGCCCTCGATCGCGCCGACCGTCTCGCCGTCCACGACGACACTGGCGCCGTCCACCCGCTGAACCACAGCTCGCATGCGGACCATCATGCCCGGTGCCCCGGCGGCCCCCGCGGGGGGCCCACTATTGATCCTTAACCTCACATCTACGGCCGTTCGGGGGCACTCGGTCACATTGCGGCCACTTGGGGTGGCACCATGCTTCCACACGCCGGTCGAGGGGACGGTAGAGGCGTATGAGCACACCGAGTACCGGGCGACTGAGGACGCAGGGCGCGCAGAGCGCGAGCCTGCCCCGGCCGCCCGCACAACGCGGCGAGGGCATCGCACTGCCCGCGGAGCCGCCGGAGCACGACCTGGCCCGCCTGAGCCTGCCCGAACTGCGCGTCCTGCGCCGGGACGCGCAGCGCGACGAGGCCGACCTCAGCTACGTAAGACGGCTGCTCCAGGGCCGTATCGACATCCTGCGGGCGGAACTGGCCCGCCGCTCCCCGGCGGGTGCGGCCGCCGTCGTGGACCGCCTCCCGGAGATCCTGACCGACGCCCCGGCCCGCCACCGCTCCTCGGCCCGCCACGTCACCCTGGGCACCCCGCACAACGAGGAGTACGGCCGCCTGGCCGCCGACATGCTGGCAGAGGTCGAGCTGTCCGACCTGGCGGCCCGCACGGACCCGGAACTGACGACGGCGATGGGGAGGCTGGTCCGGTACGAGCAGGAGGTGTCGAGACGGCGGCAGCGACTGCAACGGACGGCCGACGACTCCAGCGGGGAGATCGCAAGGCGCTACCGGGAGGGCGAGGCCCAGGTCGACGATCTGCTGACGTAGGGCTGAGCGCCCCTCCGCTGGGGGCGGCCCCCGCGCACCCGCACCCGAAATTCGATCGGCACCACCCCGATCGAACACCTACCGTGCTGTCATGAACGACGCCGTCGAAGTCCGCACCGTCACCGAACCCGAGCTGGAGGACTGGCACCGGGCCCTGAGAACCGGCTTCCTGCACCCGCCCGCCCTCACGGCCGACCAACTCGACGCCCGCCGCAGGCAGTTCGTGCCGGGCAGGCTCCTCGGCGCCTTCGACGGCCCCCGCTGCGTGGCGACGTTCCGCTCCTTCGCCCAGGAACTGACCACCGTCGGCGGAGCGACCGTCCCCGCCGACGCCATCACCAACGTCACGGTCACCGCCACCCACCGCCGCCGCGGCCTGCTCACCCGGATGATGAGCCAGGACCTCGCCGCGGCGAAGGAGCGCGGAGACGTGGTCGCGACCCTGATCGCCGCCGAGTACCGGATCTACGGCCGTTACGGCTTCGGCCCGGCGACCACGATGACGGAGTGGACGGTCGACGTCACGCGGGCCGGCCTGGACCCGCGCTGGTCGCGCCCCGAGGACGGCGGGCGGATCGACCTCGTCGACGCCGACGACGTCTGCAAGCTCGGCCCCGAACTGCACGAACGCATCCGCCGCGCGCATCCCGGCGCGGTCAGCCGGGACTGGCTGTGGTGGCGGGCGAGCACCGGCAAGATCCGCTTCGGCACCGACTGGACCGAGCCGTTCTACGCGGTGTACCGGTCGGCGGACGGCGAGGTCGAGGGCATCGCGTCGTACCAGTCGGACGACAAATGGCAGGACAACCAGCCGCACAACACGGCCGAGGTGAACTGGCTGCTCGCCACCGGACCCGCGGCCGAGCGTGCCCTGTGGCACTACCTGTGCTCGATCGACTGGATCACCAGGGTGAAGAGCGGCTGGCGGTCGCCGGACGACCTGCTGCCGCACTACTTCCCGGACCCGCGCGCCGCGCGGATCACCAGGCAGGTGGACTGGCTGTGGGTGCGGATCCTGGACGTCGTACGGGCCCTGGAGGCGCGGACCTACGACGTGCAGGGGTCGCTGGTCCTTGAGGTGGTGGACCGGCAGGGGCTGGCCGGCGGGCGGTTCCGGCTGGACGCCTCCCCCGAAGGGGCGTCCTGCGTCCCGACCGCCGACGCCCCCGAACTCACTGTCGACATCGCCGAGTTGGCGAGCGTCTGGCTTGGCGACCAGTCCGTGGCGCGGCTGCACGCCCTCGGCCGGGTCCGGGAAACGCGAGTGGGCGCCGCCCGGAAGGCCGACGCCCTGCTGCGCACGTCCGGGCGCCCCTGGTGCCCGGACGTCTTCTGAGACGGTCTCCTTTCTTCCGGCGACGGTGCCTGAATCACCTTGTTCACTTGTTCAGCTGTGCTCATCCGTAGCGAGCCGTTCGAGCTGTTCGAGCTGTTCGAGCTGTGAAGTTGTGGCTGTGCGGATCTGCGGGTGTTCAGTTGTCGGTGTTCAGTTGTGACTGTGCTCAGGTGCTGTGCACTGGTCGTGCGCCTCGGCGGCCGCCCTGATTGACCGGGCTCCCGGCTCCCCTCCGGAAGGGAACCCTGTCGGCCAACCACCGAGGAAGTATGACCATGTTGCAGAAGTTGGTGGCCAACTTCACTGTACTTATCTCCACTTGGAAGCGACTCATAACCACCTTCCCGGGAACTGCCGAAAGATGGCGGGAAGTTGTACTGTTTGTCCGTGGACCCGGAACGCGCCTCCGCCAGTGGGCGGGAGAGGCCACAGCGGCCTCTGGCGTCACACCGAACGGTGGCCGACGCGCTGCGCACCCAGATCAGGTCGGGGGTGCTGCGGCCGGGCCAGCGCATGCCCACCCAGGCCAAGCTGGCCGACGAGTTCGGCGTCGAGCGCGGGGCCGTACGGCAGGCGCTGCGCATCCTCCAGTCGGAGCATCTGCTCACCAACGCGTCGAAGGGCGCGCCGGCGACCGTCGCCCCTGATCCGGGGCCGATCCGGCTGGCCGTGGGCCCGGAGGCGGCGCCGCAGCCCACCATGGTGGCCCTCGCCTCCCGGATAGAGGCGGCCTTCGCGGCCCCGCAGGTGCGGATCGACGCGCTCTGCCTCACCTCGGTCTCCCTCAACCTCGCGCTCGGCGAGCCGCTGCGCCTCATCCACGCGGGGCGCCTGAAACCGGCCAAGATCGACGTCCGGGTGCTGCTGCCGAGCCGGAACATCGACCTCGCGTTCCCGACGGCGCTGGACGCCTCGGACGAGGAGGCGGTGCACAACCGCTGGCTGGCCCAGCGCAACGCCCAGGGCCAGGTGCTCCAGCACAACCTGCAGGCGCTGCGCGCGACGCACGGCATCGACGTCCAGGTCACCTTCCGGGCCCTGCCGTTCACCCCGCCGGTCAAGCTGTACCTGCTCAACGGGGCGGAGGCGCTGTTCGCGTACTACACGCTGGGGCGCCACGAGCGGGAGATCGGCCACGAGCACCTGCAGACGTACGACGCCGAGGGCACGCGGTCGATGCTCTTCGCGTTCGAGCAGGGCGCCGGGCTGCGGGACACCGCGTTCGTGGACCAGTCCACGCGCTGGTTCGACGCCCTGTGGGAGACGATCAGTTCGGATCTGCAGCTGACGGCCTAGTCCGCGCCGGGCCGGTCCTCACAGTGCGGGACCGGTGAGCAGCAGGGCGAGCAGGACCGCGCCGACGGAGCTGACCGCCGGACTCTTGGCCTTGATCCCCACGGTGAGCAACAGCAGACCGATAATGCCAGTGGCACCGTACTTCGACTGGACCATCTGTTCGAAGCCGAAGACGAAGGCGGCGGAGAGAAGTGCGAGGGCGGCAGGCATGGCGGTTCCCCCATCGTCGGGAAGCAAAGCTTCCACCAACTCGACCAAGTTGGTAACCAACTATGCTTAAGTTGTCCCCAGTTGGTTGGGACTTATAAACAACTTTCAAACAACTCCCGCCAAATAAATCAAAGTTGTAGCGTTTGGTCGTGACTCAGGAGAACGTGGCAGTGAACGGCGCAAGCAGACTCACTCCCCAGGAGATCGCCGACGCCCTGCGCAAGCGCATCCGCAGCGGTGACCTCAAGGCGGGCGACCGGCTGCCCACACAGGCCGAGTTGGCCGACGAGTTCGGCGTGGAGCGGGGCACCGTGCGCCAGGCCCTGCGGGTACTGCAGGACGACGGTCTCCTCACCAACGTCACCAAGGGCAGCCCACCGCGGATCGCCGTACCCGGCCCGCGGCCCCATGACGAGCCCCAGCCGACGATGGTCGGCCTCGGCCCCCGCATGACGGAGGCGTTCGCCGCCCCGCACGTCCGCATCGACGCCGCCTGCCTCACCGCCCAGAGCCTGCTGCCGGCCCTCGGCGAACCCCTGCGCCTGATCCACGAGGGCCGGATCCGCCCCGACCGCATCGACGTCCGCGTGCTGCTCCCCGGCCGCGACATCAACCTTGCCTTCCCGGTCCCGGTCGAGGGCGACGACGACGCCGTGCACAGCCGCTGGCTGGGCATGCGCAACGCCCAGGGCCAGGTCCTCCAGTACAACCTCCAGTCCCTGCGTTCCACCCACCAGATCGAGGTCAACGTCACCTTCCGGGCCCTGCCGTTCACCCCGCCGGCCAAGCTGTATCTGCTCAACGGCGTGGAGGCGTTGTTCGGGTACTACATGGTCATGCGCCGCGAGGAGCTCACCGACAGCGGAACGCTGGACATGTACGACGCCGTCGGCTCCGAGTCGCTGCTCTTCTCCTTCGAGAAGCGGGCAGGTCACCGGGATGCCGCGTTCGTGGAGCAATCGCAGAAGTGGTTCGACGCCCTCTGGGAAACCATCACCACGGACCTGACACTCTCCTAGTGACTCCTGATACGACGCAGACTGAACCAGTGACGGAAGAGACGGCGCGCGAGACCGAGCAGCTGCGAGAACTGATCACGCGTGCCCAAGTGGTCCTGTGGGACTTCGACGGGCCGATCTGCCGGCTGTTCGCCGGCCATTCGGCGGACCGGGTGGCCGCGGACCTGGTGCGCTGGCTGGAGGGCCGCGGCCTGCGGGGCCTGGTCACCGGCACCGAGCGGGACTCCCTCGACCCGCACCTCGTGCTGCGCGCGGTGGACCGCCGGCGCCGTGGCAGTGACCTGGTCGCCGAGTTGGAGGAACGTCTCACCAACGAGGAGCTGCGGGCCACGTCGACCGCGATGCCCACCGCGTACGCGGACGTCCTCATACAGACCTGGCGGGCGCACGGCGCCCGGATGGCGATCACCACCAACAACTCCCCGCGGGTGGTCCGGGCCTACCTGGAGGAGCGCGAGCTCATCTCCTGCTTCCACCCGCACCTCTACGGCCGCACCGAGGAACTCCAGCACCTCAAGCCCGACCCGCACTGCCTCAACCGCGCCCTCAACGCGATGGGCGCCGCCCCCGGCGCGGCCCTGATGATCGGCGACTCCCCCTCGGATCTCGAGGCGGCCCGGAGGGCCGGGGTGCCGTTCCTGGGCTACGCGCGTAACGAACGGAAAGCCAAGCTTTTGACCGAGGCCGGGGCGGAGTGCGTCGTGGGCTCGCTGGAGCCTCTGCTGGCGATGCTGCGGGACTAGCCGCAAGTTCGCGCGCCCGCCGGCGCCTGCGGACCCATGCCGTCAGGGACACCAGTAAACCCGTTGCCCAGAACACCAGTTGCATCAGGTCGTCGACCTGTACGCCGATCCCGAACACCTGGATGGCCATGGCTTTCCACCCCCCTTTGACCCCGCAGCTGTCCGTCAACCTCTCAAGTTCCGCAGTTGACTGAGAAGTTGACTGCCTACCGCAGGAATGCCCAGGCAACTAGATCCAGTAACCGGCAAGTTGACTGGCAAGTTGCATGACTGGAAGTTGTTTGCCGGGGACCCGCACGAGGTACGTACGGCATGTGACCAACCGGACGAAAGACGGCGGCGCGTTCCAGCGGGTCTCGGAGGAGCTCCGGGTCCGGCTCTCCGACGGCGGCTACCCGCTGAACTCCTTCCTGCCGTCCCAGGAGACGCTCGCGCAGGAGTTCGGCGTCTCCCGCGACACCGTCCAGCGGGCCCTGCGCGAGCTGGGCAGCGAGGGGTGGATCGAGGGCGGCCGGGGCAAGCGCTCCAGGGTCGTCATGCGGCAGCACATACAGTCCTCGGCACCCCGGGCCAGCCGGTCCCGGCACCACCCGATGACGCTGGGGCCGCTGATCGGCGAGGCCTTCGAACGGGACGACGTCACCCTGGACATCTCCACCCTGACCTCGGAGAGCCTGGACGCCCACATCCGTATCCAGGCCGAGCGGATCCGGGCGGGCGACATCTCGCCCCGGCGGATCCACCTGCGGATGCTGCTTCCGGCCGAGACCCAGAACATGCCGTACCCCCGGGCGAGGGACAACAAGGACGACCCGCGGCTGCCGGCGCGGCTGCGCGCCATCACCGAGGCCCACACCGCGTCCCTGCGCACGGTCCTCGACCAGCTGCACACCGAGAACCTGGTGCCGGACGTGCGGCTGGAGGTCCGCCGCACCGAGCTCACCCCGACCTTCAAGCTGTACGTCATCAACCACGACGAGGTGCTGCACGGCTTCTACGAGCCGATCCTGCGCACGGTGATCCTGACGGACGGCACGGAAGTGGAGGCCGTGGACGTCCTGGGCTTCGGCGCCACCCTCACCCACCATGTCGGCGACTCGGACCCCAAGTCACCCGGTTCGGTCTTCGTCGCCAACACGACCAGGTGGTTCAACGCGGTGTGGGACCTGCTCACGGTCTGACCCGGCCCGCCGTGCGCTACCATGCGGCCAACCGTCTGAGCAACAACTCGGGTTCACGCGTATGAGTGCGTGTGTCAGGCACGGCGAAAGCACCGGCCTGGGCCGACCGAGGACCGGCAGACGAGTGCCCACCACCACCCGACGGGGTCACTCGGCCAGGCCTCCAGTCGTGTCGCGCGTTGTCTGGCATTACCGTTTCCCTGCCCAATTCCTCGCGATCTCGCGCGCACGACCCCGGAGCGGCCAGTGGGTGTACCGCCTGTCCCCCCTGACGTCGTGAACGGGGGAGACAACGGCAGACCGCCGCCCGTCGACGAGTACGACGCGTTCCTGCGGGACGCCGCGACCCGGGGGCTCGCCAGCAGCGGCTTCCACAACCAGAACTACGTCCTGCCGCTGACCGAGCCGATGGCCCGGCACCTGGGCCGCGAGCCCGGCACCGCCGTGACCGTCCGGGTCCGCAGGTCCGACGCGCTGCCCGTGGTGATCAGGACCTGGCAGAACGAGGCCGCGATCCTGCGGGCGATCCAGGGCGTGCTGCCCAACGTGCCGGCGTGCCTTTTCGAGGGGAATCGCTTCACCATCCACAGCTATGTGGAAGGAGTGCCGCTCTCCGCCGTCTGCCCGAACGACAAGCCGGTCGATCACCTGCTGCTGAAGGACCTGGTGGAGCTGTTCGCCCAGATGACGCAGGTCCGCGGTAGCGCGCTGCCGTCGCTGCCGTCGATCTGGCCCCGGAACCACGTGGACAGCCAGGGCTTCCTGCGGACCCTGGCCCGGATGGCCGACATCCAGATCCGCGAGGCCAACTGGCCCGCGTTCGGCGGCTTGTTCGCGGCCCTGGGCATCCCCGAGGACGCCCTGCTCCGGTTCGCCGACCGGGTGCCCTGGATGGCCCGGCGTCCCTACAGCCTGCTCCACGCCGACCTGCACCGCGACAACCTGATCATGTCCTACGACGGCCCCGCGCCCCTCATCTGCGTCGACTGGGAGCTGGCGAGCTACGGCGACCCCCTGCACGACCTCGCCACCCACCTGGTCCGGATGCGGTACCCGGAGCACCAGTGGGACGAGGCCGTCGACGCGTGGGCGGCGGCCATGCAGGCGGTGCGGCCCGCCGCCGTGCACGGGACGGCCAAGGACCTGCGGCACTACGTGGACTTCGAGCGGGCGCAGTCCGTCTACCCCGACGTGATGCGGGCCGCGCAGTCCCTGGAGGAGTCCCTCGACCAGAAGAGCCTGGACCGGGCGACGGCGGCCGTCCGCCGCGCGCTGACGGCGGGCGCCGAGCCGCTGCGGCTGCGCACGGTGCCCGGCGACCGGGAGATCGAGCGGATCCTCGCCCGCTGGGCGACGTCCCCGGCCGTCGACGGCACCCGGCGCGGCCGGATCACCGGTGTCATCGAGTGGAAGCCGGACCGGCGGGTCCCGGAGCACCCCGACTTTCCGTATCACGCGGTGTCCTCGGCCCTGCTTCTCGAAGGAGCGGCGACGGCCCGCCAGGTGTTCAAGGGCACCGCGCACCTCAACTCGGTGATCCGGGTGCCGGGCATCGAACGTCCCGTGGTGGTCCGCCGCAAGGTGCCCCACGTGCTGCGCCGTGAGCGCAGCTACCTCAGCGAGCACGCGGTGCTGCGGGCGATCGAGCGTTCCCGCGCGCGGGTGGCCGCACCCCGGGTCCTGGCCCTCGGGGAGAGTCACTCGCACTACCTCTTCGCGCACTCCAGGGACCGCTTCGCCATCCACACCTACGAGGGCCCGGCCGACATCGACCGCAGACCCGACCACCCCGTGCACGGCCTGCGCCCGCACGAGGCCGACCGGCTCGTCGACCAGCTGGCCGCGCTCACCGAGGTCGACTACACCGAGGTCGACCCGGTCGCGAGCCAGCCGTACTTCTACGAGTGGCTCAGCGACCAGCTCTTCGCCCTCGTCGCCGGCCTCCCCAAGGAGTCCCAGCAGCTGGCCCGCTTCCTCGGCCTGCCCGACGCCGCCCGGCTGCGCGAGATCCTCGCCCGGCACCGGCTCAGCTCCCGCGCCCCCGCTCTCCTGCACGGCGACCTCAACCCCTGGAACCTGGTGCGCCGCGACGACCCGCTCGCGCTGACCATCATCGACTGGGAGATGGCCCTGGTCGGCGACCCGCTCTACGACCTGGTCCGGCACATGCATCTGACCCCGACCCGGCCGGAGATCCGCGACCGGATGTTCCGCCGCTGGGAGCGCCTGCTGCCGGAGAGGTTCACCGTGGACTGGCAGCGGGACTGGCGGGTGTACCGGTGGACCGAGATCGTCCGCTCGGCCTACGTCGACCTGGACCGCCTGGTCACCGGGGCGGGTCTGGACGCGCCGAACGTGCGCCGCGCGGTGGACACGTACACCATGACCCTGGCCGCGGCCACCGCCTCCCTGGGCCTCACGGTCCCCTACCGGGCCAACCCCTACCTCACCCGCGCCCTCGCCTGACGCCCGCTGCGTAGGCTCGGTCCCATGGGTGAGACGGGCCTGCGCGCGCGCAAGAAGCGGCGGATGTACGAGGACGTGTCGGACATCGCCGTACGGCTGTTCCTGGCGAAGGGGTTCGACGCGGTGCCGGTCGCCGAGGTGGCCGCCGCGGCCGGTATCTCCAAGCCGACGCTGTTCCGGTACTTCCCGGTCAAGGAGGACCTGGTGCTGCACCGGATCGCCGACCACGAGACGGAGGCCGCGCGGCTGGTCGCCGGGGCGGAGTCGCCCGTCGGCGTACTGCGGCAGCGCTTCCTCGACGGCCTCCGGCGCAACGACCCGATCACCGGGCTCAACGACCACCCGCAGGTCCTCGCCTTCCACACCCTCCTCAACAGCACGGCCACCCTGGTCGCCCGCCAGCACACCTATCTGGAGCGGTCCGAGGCCGCGCTCGCCGAGGCCCTCGGCGGCACCCTGGACGCCCGGCTGGCCGCCGGCCAGATCATCGCCGTGCAGCGGATCCTCGCGCAGGACAACTGGCGGCGGATCGTGGCGGGGGAGGGGGTGGAGGAGGTACGGGAGGACGCGGTGCGGGCGGCGGAGCGGGCCTTCGAGCGGCTGGAGCGGGCCCTGCCGGAGCTCGCGAGTCCCGGTTAAAAATTTAACCGGGTTACGTTTTCTCGTCTACGCTGTTCCCATGCAGCAGGAACTCGACCGCGAACGCGCCCACCACGACACCTGCCGGGCCGCCCTCGCCCGCATGGTCGAAGGCGCCGCCGAGCACGTCGTCACCGGCGCGGACGTCTCCGCCTCCGGCGCCGACGCCGAGGTCCTCGGCCACCGGCTGCGCAGCCGGGCCAAGGAGATGCGCGAGCTGCCCCAGGGCCCGCTGTTCTTCGGCAAGCTGGACTTCGAGTCCGGCGAACACGCCGGGCAGAGCTACCGCATCGGCCGGCTGCGGATCAGCGAGGAGCCGACCGCCCCGCCCCTGGTCGTCGACTGGCGGGCGCCCGTCTCCCGCGCCTTCTACCAGGCCGGACCCGACGAACCGCAGGGCGTCGCGGTACGGCGCCGGTTCGGCTGGGCGCCGGGCAGCCGCGGCGACTCCGCCGACCTCACCGGATGGGAGGACGAGCGGCTGACCGCGGGCGAGTCCGGCCCCGGCACGCTCCTCGCCCAGGAGATCGAACGGCCCCGTGTCGGCCCCATGCGGGACATCGCCGCCACCATCCAGCCCGACCAGGACGACCTGGTCCGCGCCGACCTCGCCGCCTCCGTCTGTGTCCAGGGCGCCCCGGGCACCGGCAAGACCGCCGTCGGCCTGCACCGCGCCGCCTACCTGCTCTACACCCACCCCCAGCGCATCCGCCGCTCGGGCCTGCTGATCATCGGCCCCAACCGCACCTTCCTCTCCTACATCTCCGAGGTCCTGCCGGCCCTGGGCGAGACCGGCGTACGCCAGACCACCCTCCCCGACGAGATCGCCCGCCACCCGGCCACCGGCACCGACTCCGCCCGGACCGCCGCGCTCAAGCACGACCCCCGGATGGCCGAGGTCCTGCGCCGCGCCCTGTACGCCCACGTGTCCGCCGAGGCCGTCCACCCGCTCTCCCTCTCCGACGGCACCTACACCTGGCGGGTGTCCGCCGCCGCGCTGACGGAGATCGTCGCGGCGGTACGGCGCGAGGAGCCGCCGTACGCCGTCGGACGCGAGCGGGTGCGGGGGCGGGCGATGCGGGCCGTACAGCTCCAGGCGGAACGGCGGGCGGGGCCGCAGCCGGCCGCCTGGACCCGCCGCCTCGAACGGTCGCGGGCGATGAGCGCCTGCCTCGACACCGTCTGGCCGAAGGTGCGCCCGGAGGAGGTGCTGGCCGCACTCCTCACCGACGCCGAGGTGCTGGCGCGGGCGGCCGAGGGGCTCCTCGACCCCTCCGAACAACAGACCCTGCGCTGGCCCCGGCCGCCGCGCTCCCACAAGTCCGCCCGCTGGTCACCCGCCGACCTGGTGCTCCTCGACGAGATCGCCGGGCTGGTCGAACACCCCGAGGGCTACGGCCACATCGTCGTCGACGAGGCCCAGGACCTCTCTCCCATGGAGTGCCGGGCGATCGCCCGCCGGGCCGTCTTCGGCTCGCTCACCGTCCTCGGCGACCTGGCCCAGGCCACCACGCCCTGGTCCGCGCGGAGCTGGGACACCGTACTGCGCCACCTGGGCAAACCGGACGCGACGGTCGTCCCGCTCACCACCGGGTTCCGGGTCCCCGCCGCGGTCGTGGACCTGACGAACCGGCTGCTCGCGCACCTGGACACGGACGTGCCCCCGGCCCGTTCCTACCGCGCGGACGGAGAGCTGACCCTCCGGCCGACCCGGGACGTGCCGGCCGCCACGGTCGCCGCGGTACGCGAGGCCCTGGCCCGCGAGGGGTCGGTGGGCGTCGTGGCGGCAGACGCGCAGGTGGCGGACGTACGCGCCGCGCTCACCGCCGCGGGCATCGACCCGGCGGAGGCGGACCGGCTGGGCGCCAGGGTGGCCGTGGTCCCGGCGAGCCTGGTCAAGGGACTGGAGTACGACCACGTGGTCGCGGTGGAACCGGCGGCGGTGGCGGAGGCCGAGGAACGCGGGCTGCACCGGCTGTACGTGGTGCTGAGCCGGGCGGTGTCGAGGCTGGACGTGGTGCACGCGAGGCCGCTGCCGTTCTGAGCGATCCTGTCCCCGATGCTTCTCTTCCTGGACATCGACGGTCCCCTCATCCCCTTCGGCGCCCCGGCGGGCCACACCTACCCGGTCTACGAGACCGCGCACGCCGCCCCCGCCAACCCCCTGCTCACCCGCATCGACCCGGCACTGGGCCCGCGCCTCGCCGCACTCGGCTGCCAACTCGTCTGGGCCACCACCTGGATGGACGACGCCAACACCACCGTCGCCCCCTGGCTGGGCCTGCCCCCACTGCCCGTCGTGCGGTGGCCGGACGAGGACGAGCCGCCCGCCCTGCTGCACTGGAAGACGCGGCCGCTGGTGGAGTGGGCGGGGGAGCGGCCGTTCATCTGGATCGACGACGAGATCACCGAGGCCGACCGCGCCTGGGTCGCCACCCACCATCCCGGCCCGGCCCTGCTCCACCGGGTCGCCCACGAGTTCGGCCTGACGGACGCGGACTTCAGGGCCGTGGAAGCCTGGCTGACGGGCCGCTGAGGGCACGCTGAGGACCGGGGCAGGGGCACGGGTGCCGGCCCCCCTGCCGGGGAAGGATCCCGGCCGTGCCCGATCTCCCTGTCGCCGCCTCCGCCCAGGCCGTCGCCCTGCTGCGCGATCTCGGTGCCGCCGGGATCACCCACCCCGGAGGGACCCTCCTCGCGCACCTCCAGCGCGTCGAGGAGCAACTCGCCGTATGGGGGTGCCCGGCCCGCCCTCCGGCTCGCGGGCCTCTGCCACGCGTTCTACGGCACCGACGGCTTCCCCACCGCGCTGTTGCCCCTGAGCCGCCGTGCCGAACTCGTCGCGGTGATCGGCGCGGAGGCCGAAGCCCTGGTGTACCGCTACGGCTCGTGCGACCGGAAGGCCACCTATCCGGCGCTCGCGCAGGCCGACGCCGCCGTCCACGACCGGTTCACCGGCCGCGCCCGCGTCCCCGGCATCCAGGCGTGCCGGGACTTCGCCGAACTGACGGCCGCCAACGAACTCGACCTCGCCGTCATCGACCCGTCCTTCCGCGAGCGGTGGGGCGCCGGTCTGCTCGCCCTCTTCACCCGCTTCCGCCCCCTGCTGAGCCGACCGGCCTGGGAGTCCTGCCGGAGCGTGCTGGGGGAGAGGTGAGCGCGGGGCCCCTGGAGTGGATCGGGGTCCCCGTCTTCGCGACCCTTCACGGTTACGCCGACCTGGCCGCGACCGGCATGCTCGCTCCGCAGATCGCGGAACGGGGGCTGGACGAGGTGATCGCGTTCATCCTGCGGGGCTGCGCACCGGACCCGCGGCCCTGACCGCTGCCGTCTTATTCCGGATGGCCGCAGGCGGCCGCCCTAGGCTGCTCCTCGCAGATCTCCACTGGCCGGCCCGGAGGTGCCCATGTCCCTGCAGATGAAGCTGGTTGCGATAACGCTCGACTGCCCCGACCCGACGGCTCTGGCGGCGTTCTACCAGCAGGCCACCGGTCTTGAACCGCACCCGAAGTCCGACGCCGAATTCGCGGGCCTCAACGGCGAGCACGGCCTCTTCATCGGTTTTCAGCGGGTCGACGACTACCGGGCGCCACGCTGGCCCGAGCAGACCGTTCCCCAGCAACTGCACCTGTGCTTCGACGTCGTGGACCTGGACGAAGCCGAGACCCGGCTGCTCGCGCTGGGCGCGGGCAAGCCGGACCACCAGCCGCACGAGGCAGCCAGGGCCCGCGTCCTCACCGACCCGGCCGGCCACCCCTTCTGCATCTGCCTGGGCTGACCGGGCGTCCTGCCCCACCGCCGGCTGCCGCGGAAATCGACTGGTGGGCAACTCGGCCTCCCCGTACGTTCGGCCGCATGGCTGACGAGTGCTTCGGGCATCCACGGCTCGCCGCGATCTATGACCCGCTCGACCCCGATCGCCGCGATCTCGACGCGTACGTCCGGATGGCGGAGGAGTTCGGGGCACGTCAGGTGCTGGACATCGGCTGCGGGACAGGTGTGTTCGCGCTTCTGCTGGCCGATCGCGGGGTCGAGGTGGTCGGCGTCGATCCCGCCGTGGCGTCCGTCGACGTGGCGCGCGGCAAACCGGGCAGCGAGCGCGTGCGCTGGATCTGTGGGGATGCGACGACACTCCCGCCGCTGCGGGTCGACCTGGTGACCATGACGGCGAACGTCGCCCAGGCCATCGTCGATCCGCGGACGTGGCGGAAGACCCTGCGAGGAGCATACGAAGCACTGCGACCCGGCGGGCATCTGGTCTTCGAGACCCGGGACCCGGCCGGGCGCGCCTGGGAGGAGTGGAACCGTGAGGCTTCGTACACGGTGACGGAGATCCCGGACGTCGGCGCCGTCGCGAGCTGGGTGCGGTTGACCGAGGTGAGCGAGCCGCTGGTGACGTTCCGCTGGACGTATGTGTTCGGCGCGGACGGGCAGGTGCTCACCTCGGACTCCACGTTGCGTTTCCGTGGGCGGCAGGAGGTCGAGGCCGAGCTGACCGCGCAGGGATACGTGGTCGAAGACGTACGCGACGCCCCTGACAGGCCGGGCAGGGAGTTCGTCTTCGTCGCGCGTCGTCCGTAGGGCACTCGGGTGTCCGTTCCCAAATGATCTGAATGGGCGAGGTTCTCTGAGCTGGGCGTTGTCAGTTCTGCTGGGACAGCTCCGAAGCTGACCGGCCCAGCGGATCTGAACGGTGATGAGCCTGCTTGCCCGGTCCGTGCCGTTCCGCCAGCAGCGCCTCCACCCGCCGACGCAGCCGGCCGCGGGTGCCAGTGGACTCGTTCGTCGTCGCGGCCAGGATCTCCGTGATGGCGGACACGACCCGGTCATCGGCTCGTCCCGTCGGTGAGGAGAGACGAGTCGCACGGTGATCGACCAGGCCCCACAGCCCCTGCTCGCGGTAGCGCCTGCGCATCCGCTGAACGGTCCCCACACTGGCCTGCCAGCCGATAGCCCGCAGTTCCGCCGCCTTGGCCGCCACCCGCTCCTCCACCGTGTGGCGGGCCGGGTCGTATTCCGGACGAGGCAGGGCCGTGGGATCAGCATCCAGCGGCCTGCCGAACTCCACCTCGGTCACATGCCGTTCCCAGGCCACCGCCTTCTCGGCTTCCCGTTCCGGCACGATGTCCAACAGGGCGAACGGCGGCATGCGGCCCTGATCGGCACCCTGGCCGATGAGCTCAAAGCCCTCCGAGACCAGTAGATGCGACAGGAACACCAGACTCGCCGACCCGGCTTCGTCGAGGAGCCGCACTGTCGTCCCGGACAGGCCCACGACCGTGTGCAGCCGGTCGTCCATGCGCACCTGATCCCCGACCCTCAACGCTCCCCGTGCCCCTGGGGGCCCGCTCACCGAGCCTCCGCCCGTGACACCAGCGTGGCATCCGACAGGGGCCGCGACAGGTCAGCTGTCAGTCGTCCCAGCCAGAGCAGGTGGAACACCGTCGGCAACACCGCGATCGGATCACCGAGCAGCGCAGCCTGTGCCACCAGCGGCGACGGCATCGAGAACAGGGCCAGCGACCGGGCCGCGAGCCCGTCATCGGCCCCGTGCCGTGGATGCCGGTATCCCGCCAGCCGGCGGACGTTCACCATCCGCACCGGATCCACCTCGCCGACGACGCGATATCCCACCCCACTGCCTCACAAGCCGCCCGCGCCGCTGCGAACTTGGCCGCCGACCGTGCGTCGATCCGGTCCAGGGGGCGGCAATCCACCACCAGCCCCCGCCCGTCCTCGAACCGAGCGAAGTAGTCCGGAGCGTGCGAGACCCGCTTGCCCCGCTCGTCCTCCCAGAACAGCCACAACGGCTGCGACAGCAGCCCCGTCACCTGCGGCGTGAAGTCGAGCAGCATCGCGTGTCCTGTTGACCGAACTAACCGAGGTCACGGCCCTCTGCTCACCGTGCCGTGAAGTAGCAGACGGTAGCCACTCCCTCTGTCACCCGTCTCCAGAGCGTCCTCGATCAAGTTCCGACTTGTGCTGAGATCCCGGGTCGTCAGCGTTCGCGACGTACCTGGGGGCAGAGGTGGCAGACGGGCAGGTCCGGAACATCCAGGCGTTGGTCGTGCCGCGGGTCGGCAAGGTCAAGCAGATCTTGGGCGACCCGATCCCGTACCGGCTGTTCGACGCCTGCGGGAGTGAAGTGCTGGCGGTGACCGAGTTCCTGCGAGATCTCACAGCGTCCGACTGTTCGCCGGCGACCCTGCGGTCGTACGCCTACGAACTCCTCGGCTGGTTCCGGTTCTTGCAGGCCGTGGCGGTTTCGTGGGATCGGGCATCGCGAGCCGAGGCGCGCGACTACGCGCTCTGGCTGGCCCGCGCGTCCAAGACGCCCCGGCCCCGGCGCCAGGACAGCCCGCCGCCCGGGGCGGTCAACCCGGTCACCGGCAAAAGGCATCCAGCGGAGTCCTACGCGGTGGCGACCCGTCGGCATGCCCGCGCGGTGATCCACGGCTTCTACGAGTATCACCGCGCGGAACACGGACACCCGCTGGTCAACCCGTTCCCGGCTGGCCGCGGCGCCTCGGACGCGTACGTCATCGCGCATCACAACCCGCTGCAGCCCTGGCGGCGGCCCGGACGGCCGGCGCCCTACCAGCCCAAGGCACCCAAGCGGGTTCCCCGCGCGATCCCGGATGAGTGCTTCAACGAACTGTTCGCCGCGCTGTCATGCCACCGCGACCGGGCCCTGCTGGCCTTCTGGATCTCCACCGGAGCCCGGGCCGAAGAGCTCCTTGGCGCGGTCCGCGGCAGAGTCGACCCGGCTGACCAGCTCATCGGCGTGATCCGCAAAGGAAGCCGTGCTCTGCAGATGCTGCCCGCCTCCGCCGATGCGTTCGTCTGGCTACGGCTCTAACAACACAGCCTTCCTGACGACGTTCCCAAAGGGCCGGACGATCCGCTGTGGTGGACGCAACGGCGCCCGCGCCGTCCCTTGTCCTATGACGCCGCCCGGATGATGTTCACCCGGGCCCAGCAGACCCTCGACTCCAACTGGTCCCTGCACGACCTTCGCCACAGCGCGGCATATCGCATGGTCAACGACCCGCACATGACCTTGGTCGACGTCCAATGGGTCCTCGGACACGCTCATTTGTCCACGACGGAGCTATATCTGACACCCAACCCCGACCACGTGGTCGAACGTCTCCTCGCTCACCACGCGCGGCAGAGCGAAGCGGCAGCGGCCCCTCCACGGCCGGCGCCGGGATACCGCCCCGAAGTGCTGCAGGCCCTCTTTGGCACCCTGCCGCCGAGTGAGGAGACGACCTCGTGACCACAGACGTCGCACACACGGTCCTTCCCACAGCCCGGCACGACGCGCCCGCCCGCGTCCCGCAGCAGTACCCTCCTCGGCCTCAGCCACAGACCTGGGCAGAGACAGAGCAGTCCCGTGAGGAGCTCCTCGAGCGCCTGACGAAGCCACCGTTCCGACCGGACGGTGCCGACATCCGGCGGGCCATGCGCCGCGGGCTCACCGCGCTATTGCACTGGCTCGGTGAACACCCCGGACAGACCTGGCAGGACCGCTGGCTGGCCAGTGGCGCCGAGACGGCAGGGGCAGCCTGGACGGATCTCGTCGTGCAAAGCGTCCCGGCTCTCGCCGACCGTCCGCCGAAGCACGTCCGCGCTGATCTGCTCGCGGCGATGCGGTTGCTGCTCACCGGTAAGGTGCTCCGCCCCGGCTACCGGTGGCTGCTGCGCTACCGGCCCAGCGTGCTCCTCGAAGAAGCCCGCAGCCGGCTGGACTCCGCCGGCGTCGCCCGGCTGCTCGCCCATTGCGAAGCGACCGGCCGCCGCAATCCCCTCGACCGCAAGGAGGCCCTCAACCGGATCACCTGGATCTTGCTGAACAAGGGCGGGCGGATCAGCGACATCACCGTCGGCGACTGCATCGAGCTCAACACCGCGTTGTGCCAATACCAGTGCAGTGGATCCAACAACCGGCCGCTCTTCTATGCCCTGCTGGCCGAGACGTGGGTTCTGCCCGCCAGTTCGCCGCCCCGCCTCCGAGCCACCCAGATGCCCGGGCAGCGCACTCCCGCCGAACTCGTCGACAAGTACGCACTGCAGAACCCCTCGGTGCGGGAACTGTTCGTGTCGTACTTGTCCGAACGGGCCGCCGAGCTCGACCACGCCTCCCTCGTGCACATGGCTCACGCCCTCTGCGGCCTGTTCTGGCGGGACCTGGAACAGCACCAACCCGGAATCGACTCCCTGCACCTGGAGACTTCGGTCACCACAGCCTGGAAGGAACGCCTCAAGCACCTCCGCGACCAGGACGGGCGGCCCACTGGTGACCGGGTCACGGCCCGCAGCCAGCTGCTGATCATCCGGGCGTTCTATCTCGACATCGCCCGCTGGGCTGCCGAGGACCCGTCCCGATGGGCGGCCTGGGCCGCACCGTGCCCCATCAAGGCCAGCGAATGCTCCCTACACAAGGAGCGCAAGCACCGCAAGGCCGCCATGGACCAACGCACCCGCGCCCGCCTCCCCGTGCTTCCGGCACTGATCCGTACAGCCGAACGCGAACGCAAGGAGACCCGCGCCCGCCTCGATGCCGCGCTCGCGGCCTCCCCCGGGAAGGTGTTTGCCGCCCAAGGCGAGAAGTTTCTCCGCAGACGGGCCGCAGCGGGAAGGATCTACGTCACCGACCTCGCGATCGAACGGCGCCGTGACCTCACCTTCGAAGAGGAACGCGCCTTCTGGGGCTGGGCCACCATCGAAGTGCTCCGCCACACCGGCATCCGCATCGAGGAACTCACCGAGCTGTCCCACCACAGCTTCATCGCCTACAAGCTGCCCAGCACCGGCGAGGTCGTCCCGATGCTGCAGATCGTCCCGTCCAAGACCGACGCCGAGCGGCTGCTGCTGGTCTCACCCGAACTCGGCGAAGTCCTCGCCGAGGTCATCCACCGCGTCCGCGGCGGCCGAGCCACCCTGCCCCTGGTGGCCGCCTACGATCCCTACGACCGCAGCTGGAGTCCGCCGATGCCCTTCCTGTTCCAGCGGCCTCGCGGCCCTGAACACCGGGCACTCTCCTACGGCACCATCCGCCGGTTCCTCAACCACACCCTTGCCGTCTCGGGTCTGACAGACGCCACGAACCGCCCACTGCAGTTCACCCCGCACGACTTCCGCAGGCTATTCGCGACAGACGCCCTGCGCTCGGGACTCCCGCCCCACATCGCCGCCAAAATCCTCGGCCATCTCGATCATCGCCCGCCGTCGCACTCTCCGCCCCGGCGAGGAATATCGCGACCTCACCGCCGAAGAGTGGGACCAGTTCCTTCACCACTTCGAGCTCCGCAAGGTCGCACTCGGCGTCTGCACCAGGGACTTCGGCAGCCCATGCGTCCATGAGCACAGCTGCGTGCGATGTCCGCTGCTCCGTCCCGACCCCCTCCAGGAACCCAGGCTCCTGGAGATCCGCGACAACCTGCGGGCCCGGATCGCCGAGGCCCGCCACGAGGGCTGGCTCGGCGAGATCGCCGGCCTGGAGGCCACCCTCGACGCCGCCGAGCAGAAGCTCCAGACCATGCAAAAGCTCAGCACACGGGCCGAACCGACCCGCCTTGGCATGCCTGGCTTGCCCCAAAGGAGCTGACCCCGGGACACCACTCCAAACAGCGTCAGGGCACCTTGACGTCAAGGTGCCCTGACGAAATACTCGGGCCGTGCCTACCCTCAACGAGCTTGAACACCAGTTCACGCTGGTGACCGCGGTCGTGCGTTATGACGTACTACGGACTCGCGACGCTCTGGCGCCGCCGACGGATGAGGACGATTCCGCGCTCTCGCCGCCCGCCCCCGGCACAGAGCCTCTTACGCAGGGCGAGGCGCTGGAGCTTCTCGCACTGGGTGAGGTGATCGCGCGCAAGGCGAGCTATGGACGTCAGCTCTCGGTGCGCTCCGCCCGCAGAGTCGGCGCCTCGTGGTCGCAGATCGGTGCGGCCCTGGGCACCAGCAAGCAGGCGGCCTGGGAAGCCCACAACCGCTGGATCGACGAACAGGCCGAGCAGCCCCAGCACCCCGGCCACTGGGGCTGGGACGAGAGCGACCTGGCTGCCGCACGCGCACTCGCAGGCGAACCCGAAGACGAGGACACCGAATGAACGAGCACACAGCAACCGCCGTCCGCTCCTTCACCCTCGACATCCCCCAGACAGATCTGGACGACCTGGCCATCCGCCTCGCCGCCACCCGGTGGCCCGACGAGTTAAGCGATGTCGGCTGGTCCCACGGCGTGCCGATGGCCTACCTCAAAGAGCTGACCGCCTACTGGCACACCACCTACGACTGGCGGGAACACGAAGCACATCTCAACCGGCTGCCCCAATTCACCACCACAATCGACGGCGCCAACATCCACTTCCTGCACATCCGCTCCGCCCAGCCCGACGCTCTGCCCATCCTGATCACCCACGGCTGGCCCGGATCCATCATCGAATTCCTCGACACCATCGGCCCACTGACCGACCCTGGCTCCCACGGCGGCGACCCAACCGACGCCTTCCACCTGGTAATTCCCTCCATCCCGGGATACGGGCTGTCCGGGCCGACCCACGACCGCGGCTGGGACATCCACCGCGTCGCCAAGGCATGGGCCGAGCTGATGCGACGCCTGGGATACCCCCGCTACGGCGCCCAAGGTGGCGACTGGGGGCACGCGATCACCCGGGAACTGGCCGCCATCGACACCGACCACGTCATCGCGATCCACCTCAACACCCTGCTCACACCACCCCCCACCGACCCGGCCGAGGCAGCCGAACTCACCGACGACGACCGCGCCCGGCTCGACCGGCTGACCAGCGCCGAACCCGAGATGTCGGGCTACGCAAAAATCCAAGGCACCCGCCCCCAGACGCTGGCCTACGCACTCACCGACTCCCCGGTCGGACAACTCGCCTGGATCGTGGAGAAGTTCAAGGAGTGGACGGACAGCACCGAGGCACCCGAGGACGCGGTCTCCCGCGACCGACTCCTGACCAACGTGATGCTCTACTGGCTCACCGCGACCGCAGGATCTTCCGCCCGCCACTACTGGGAAGCATTGCACCCCTCCCACCCACCACGCACCGAGCCGCTGGACACACCCACCGGCGTGGCGGTCTTCGCCGCCGACCTGGCCCGTCCCGTCCGACAACTCGCCGAACGGGAGCACAACATCGTCCACTGGTCGGAGTTCGACCGCGGCGGCCACTTCGCCGCGATGGAAGAACCCGACCTCTTCATCGACGACCTCCGGACGTTCTTCCGCGACTTCCGCTGAACTGCCTCAAGGACCAACCGGGCACCGGCCCCTTCACAACGGCGCCCCGCCGGGACGACACGCCCAAACTCGCGGTGCTACAAGATTCTTCCCAATCACAGTCTGTGAGCGTGCAAGACACACAGGGCACCAGCAAGATCAGTTCGGTTAAGATCCCGCTCCAGCAGGACTCGAACCCCACGTGCCCACCAGTCGTCGACGACCAGTACAACCCCGGGAAATGCCGTTGCCCGCGATATGACGGGAAGTCGCGGACCGGCCGCCCGGCCTCGAACGGCACCGAGACCGCATCCGCCAACGACAGCCGATATTCACCCTGGTCGTCCCGCCAGCCGACCTCGAAGCCGTCTACTTGTGACGGCTTCGTCCCCTCCAACGCACCCAGCCCCATGTATGTCACTTTGCAGACCTGCAGGGACTGGGCAGCTTGAATGGGACCAAACCCCTCGTCCGGCTGATTACCCAGTCCGGCGCGAACCCCCGGCGCTGGGCCGTGTCTTAACTGCTCAGGCGAGGCAAGGGGCTTTCAGTGAGCCTCGTAAGGTGTAGGCATGTGGACCCAGCACACCCAGGCTCTGTGATCACGAGGCATTGAGGGCGATGCCGTAGGGCGTCGCCCTCCTTGGCGTGCCTGCTACGTGATCCCTCTTCCTTGCGCCGCCCGCACCGAGGCGGCGGGATGCCCCGGGCCTTGTTCTTCTTACGACGGCGGCCTCTGAGAGCGCGTACAGGCACGGTCCCTTTCCTTCACCGTTGCCGGGAGTGCCTTGTGCCTGCGTTGCTTCCCCCTGCCCTCGAACCGTTCCTCGACTCGCTGCGCTGCCCGGTGTGCCGCGCCAGTCTCCGATCCGACGGTGGCTCACTGCGCTGCCCGTCAGGCCACACCTTCGACATCGCCCGTCAGGGCTACGTCAGCCTCTTGACGGGCGCCCGCGCCACCAGCGGTGACGACACATCCATGGTTCAGGCCCGAAATCAGTTCTTGTCCACCGGCAGGTACGCCCCTATTCGACAGACCCTGGCCGGTATGACAGCCGACGTCCTGCCTGGGCAAGGCACGGTCGTGGACATCGGATGCGGCACCGGCTACTACCTGGCCGGCGTCCTCGATCAACTGCCCCGCGCCCGCGGCCTGGGGCTGGACGCGTCAGTACGCGCCCTGCGCTCGGCAGCCCGAGCCCATCCACGAGCTGCTGCGGCAAGCTGGGATGTCTTCCGCCCATTCCCCATGGTTGACTAGGCGGTCGACGTACTGCTGGACGTGTTCGCCCCGCGCAACCCGGCCGAGTTCCACCGAGTACTCCGTCCGACCGGCCGGTTGATCGTGGTGCGCCCCATCGAGCGGCATCTGGCCGAGCTGCGGGGCCAAGTCCCCGCAATGGTCACGATCGACCCGGACAAGGAACAGCGCCTGCAACAGACATTGGGCCCCTACTTCCAGGCCGCCGGTACCCAGCACGTCGAATACACCGCACCCCTGACCAGGCAAGAAGCCATCGACCTGGTGGGGATGACACCGAGCGCACGCCACGTGACCCACGCGGACGTGAGCGATCACGGTCCCCTACCTGGCCAGGTCACCGTCTCCGTCCTGGCCACCTCCTACCAGCCTCGGTGACCACGAGCGGCGGACACGCCTACTGACCGACGAACCATTGAGCGCTTGTCGCCCCACCCTTTTTGGCAACTCTGGGAGGGTGGGGCGTCCGAATGAAGGTATGCAGTCCGCCCGTGGCGAAGCCGCGACCTTGTCTGTCGGCGTTCAGCGAACCACGACAGGAGGTCTGGGGGCGGAACGCGCCGGTGACAGACGTGCACCCCGCGGATACATATACTGGATATTGTCCTTGAATAGAGGAGTCCAGTATGAGCGTGACGACGATCGACCTTGATGACGATGCGCTGGAGAAGGCCATGCGTGTCGCCGGTGGTGGCACCAAGAAAGATGTGGTCAATGCCGCCCTTCGCGAGTACGCCGAACGCCATGAGCGGGCCGCGCTCGTAGCCAAGCACTTCCACGCCGCCCAGCAGTGGGACTACGAGGGCTGGCAGCAGCGCCGCGTCGAGGACAAGCAGGGTGGCGCGTGATCCACTACCTGCTCGACTCCTCGGGTCTGTGGCGCCTCCTGCGCGAGGAGCAGCTGAGGGACGCGTGGCTGGAGACCACCACCCTCCGGGCCATCGGGTCGTGCGCTCCCCAGCGGGCCGAGTTCCGGCGCTCAGCGCGTAACGCGGTGGAGTACGAGGCCATGGGGGAAATGTTCATGGATCTGTACCCGGACGTACCTCTCCCGAAGAGGTTGTGGGACTGGATTGAAACAGCCCAGTACGCGCTCGCGGAGAAGGGGGCGCTCGGTGCGGCCGGGCCGCTCGACCTGATGATCTGCGCGACCGCCGTGCATCATGGACTGGTTGTACTGCACGACGACGCTGATTTCGTCACCGTGGCCCGCTTCCTGCCCGACGTCAGCGAGCGGAATGTGCGCAACGCTCCAGGCCTCTAGCACCCTTGGCCGTCGTGGACACGCGAGTACACCGGAGCCCCGCCTTCATCACGCACCCGGCCGAGCCGACAGCGGGGTACGCCGTGGAAGACGTGGGCGACGCTCCTGACAGGCCGGGCACGGAGTTCGTCTTCGTCGCGCGTCGTCCGTAGGGGGGCGTGACTCGGCCGTTCGGATATGGCGCGACACACTTTTGCAAGCGGGTGCTTGCAATTGTTAGCGAGGGTGAGGCAGGGTGGGGGTATGGCATCGCTCAACGTCGGCAATCTCGGTGAGTATCTGCGCGAACAGCGGCGCAACGCGCAACTGTCGCTCAGGCAGCTCGCCGACGCCGCCGGGGTGTCCAATCCGTACCTGAGCCAGATCGAGCGCGGGCTGCGCAAGCCGAGCGCGGAGGTACTCCAGCAGGTCGCGAAAGCCCTGCGGATCTCCGCCGAGACGCTGTACGTCCGCGCCGGCATCCTCGACGCCGAGCGGGATCTGAACGAGGTGGAGACCCGTGCGGTCATCCTCGCCGACCCCACCCTCGACGAGCGGCAGAAGCAGGTGCTGCTTCAGATCTACGAGTCGTTCCGGAAAGAGAACGGCTTCGGGTCGGGCGAGGAGCGCGCGAGTGCCGCCGGCAGCGAGGCCGACGGCGTGCGGGGCGACGGCAGCGAAGCCGGCAGTGACATCGGCGGTGACGCCGACAGCGACACCGGCAGTGATGCCGGCAGCGAGACCGATCCACGGCGGACGGCCGGATGAGCCGGCCAAGCGCGCCGACCGCCGCGCCGCGGACCACAAAACCCTCAGCCGAACCTGAATCCGGGAGGACCATCACCATGGCCATCACCGACGACCTGCGCAAGACCCTCAGCGACCCGACTCCGCTCTACTTCGCCGCCGGCACCGCCGACCTCGCCCTCCAGCAGGCCAAGAAGGTCCCCGGCCTGGTCGAGCAGCTGCGCGCCGAGGCCCCGGCCCGCATCGAGGCCGTCCGCAACGCCGACCCGAAGGCCGTGCAGGAGAAGGCCGCCACCCGCGCCAAGGAGGCCGGTGCCAAGGCCAAGGAGGCGCAGGCCAGCCTCCAGGCCAGGGTCAACGACTTCATCGTCTCCCTCGACGGAGACCTCAAGAAGCTCGGCGAGTCCGCCCAGGACTTCGCGCTGCGCCAGGTCGGCGTGGCCGCCGAGTACGCCGTCAAGGCCCGCGAGACCTACGAGAAGGTCGCCGAGCACGGTGAGCAGGCCGTGAAGACCTGGCGCGGCGAGGCCGCCGACGAGATCGAGGACCTGGCCATCGCCGTCGAGGGCAAGCCCGAGCCGGTCGAGGTCAAGGCCGACGAGAAGAAGGCGGAGCAGCCGAAGGCCGCCGTGGCCAAGCCGGCCGCGGTGAAGAAGGCCCCGACGGTCACCGCCAACGCCAAGAAGGCCCCGGCGCCCCGCAAGGCCACCCCGGCCAGGAAGACCACCCCGCCGGCCAAGTAACCGGCAGGACGACGGGACGCACGGGCCGGGCACTCCTCGGGTGTCCGGCCCGTTATCGGTGTAGCGGCAACGGCCCAGCGGGTACGGTTGCCGGGTAGGAACAAGCCGAAACGGGTGGTGGACGTTGTGCTGATGCAGGGCTTCTCAAGTTTTCTGGGGCTGCTCTACCTCGCCATGCTGGTCCTCGCCGTGGTGGCGCTGGTCATGGCCGCGCTCTTCCGGGACGACGCGTACCGGGCCGCCAGCAAGCAGAACAAGGGCTTCTGGCTGATCATCCTCGGCATCACGGTCGCGGTGAACCTCCTGGTGCCCATGCTCTTCCTCCAGCTGGCGGGCCTGGTCGCCACGATCGTCTTCTTCGTCGACGTCCGCCCGGCCCTCAGGCAGGTCTCCGGCGGCGGCTTCGGCCGCCGAGGCGGCGGCAGCAGCAGCGACGGCCCGTACGGCCCGTACAACGGCGGCCGGTAACCCCGCGGGGCGCGCCCGCTGAGACACGCCCACTGGACGCGCCCCAAAGGCATACGGCACCCCCCAACGGCCCCCCCACGGCGAGCAGCCGATCAGGCCTGCCGATCCAGCAGCACCAGGGCGACGTCGTCGGTCAACTCGCCGCCGTTCATCTCCCGCACCTCGTTCACCGCCGCGCGCAGCAACGCCTCCCCGCTGAGCCCCTCGCCCAGCTGCCGGCGCACCATCTCGACCATCCCCTCCTGACCGAGCCGCTCCCCGCCCGAGCCCACGCGGCCCTCGATCAGCCCGTCGGTGTAGAGCATCAGGCTCCACTCGGCGCCCAGCTCCACCTGCATCCGCGGCCACCGAGCCCCCCGCAGCAGCCCCAGCGCCGGTCCGTTGTTGTCGTACGGCAGCAGCTCCGCCGGCCGCCCGGGCCGGGCGATCAGCGGTGCCGGATGGCCGGCCAGGCACAGCCCGGCCCGGCGCCCGTCCGGCGCTATGTCGACCGTGCAGAGCGTCGCGAAGATCTCCTCGTCGGAGCGCTCGTGCTCCAGCACCTCCTGGAGCGTGCCCAGCAGCTCGTCGCCGCACAGCCCCGCCAGGGTCAGCGCCCGCCAGGCGATCCGCAGCTCCACACCGAGCGCGGCCTCGTCCGGGCCGTGCCCGCAGACGTCACCGATCATCGCGTGCACGGTCCCGTCGGGCGTGCGCACGGTGTCGTAGAAGTCACCGCCGAGCAGCGCGCGCGAGCGGCCGGGGCGGTAGCGGGCCGCGAAACGCAGCGAGGAGCCGTCCAGGAGCGGCGTGGGCAGCAGGCCCCGCTCCAGGCGGCGGTTCTCCTGCGCCCGCATCCGCCCCTCAGCGAGCTTGCGCTCGACCGTGAGGGAACGTTTGCGCTCGACGGCGTACCGGATGGCGCGGCTCAGCAGCCGGCCGTCCAGTTCGTCCCGGAAGAGGTAGTCCTGCGCGCCGACGCGCACGGCCTCGGTGCCGCGTTCGGCGTCACCGGAGGCGGTGAGGGCGAGCACGGCGTGCCGGGGCGCGAGCTGGAGCACGTGCCGGAGCACGGCGAGCTCGTCGGTGTCGGCGCCGTCGCCGGTGGCGGCGCTCGCGCGGCCCGGCGCCGGCAGCGCCAGGTCCAGCAGGATGCAGTGGACGTCGTCGGTCAGCAGCCGCTCGGCCTCGGTGAGGTTGCGGGCGGTACGGACGCGGATCGAGTTGCCGGACGCGTCCCGCAACTCGGGCAGCACCGGCGAACCGGCCGGATCGTCCTCGATCAGCAGCAGGGTGAGAGTGGTGCCGCCGCTGTTCGGGGCGACGGCTTCCGTGCGGTTGGCCTCTTCCTTGAGGGGGCCGCCGCCCTGCGCGGGTATGGCGACCGGCGCCTGACCACTCTCCACGGCCGGGATCGCTCTCTGCCGCGGTACGGGTACGGGCATCGTGTTGGGTTCCTTCCCTCCCCCCGAGGGCATGGCGGGGCGAGGGACCTCGACCCACCCGACGGGGACCATAGCGGTACTGGCCACCGCAACGGAATGGTGTGAGCCGCGTCGCTCTGTCTCAAGCCTTTGGCATATGCCGCGTGCCGTAACGCAGTTGGACAAGAAGGCCCCCAGGCGGGGATGACGAAGGTCACGTGGTGCCCGGGTTTCAAAGGGTGTTGGCGTGCGCTGGGTCACATGGCGCAGCTCACGAAAGGGGCATCACGCCCAAAGTGCCTTGCGGTGCTCAGGCGTCCGGCCGTACCACCCCGAGGATCGGCATCGTCCCGGCGCCGCCGACCGACACGGTCCGCCCCGGGCGCGGGGCCTGGATGATCGCGCCGTCGCCGACGTACATCGCGACATGGCTGGCGTCGTCGAAGTAGATGATCAGGTCGCCGGGGCGCATGTCCTTGACGTCGACGTGCTTGAGCTGCTTCCACTGCTCCTGCGAGGTGCGCGGGATCGGCTGCCCGGCGCTCGCCCAGGCCTGCGAGGTCAGTCCGGAGCAGTCGTACGAGTCCGGGCCCTCCGCGCCCCATACGTAGGGCTTGCCGATCTGGGCGGTGGCGAACGCGACCGCCTTCCTGCCCGCCGCGGACGCCTTGCTGTGGACCTCGTCGAGTATCCCGGTGTCCAGCCAGGCGGTCTGCGCCTTGTAGGCGGCCTCCCGCTCCAGCTCGGCGAGCCGCGTCTTCTGCTTCTTCTCCAGTGTCGACTGGAGTTTCTCGGCGGCGGCGATCCGCTGCGTGATCTTCTTCTTCGCGGCGGCCTTCGCCTTGCGCCCCGCCTCCAGCCTGTTCCACTGGCCGGCCGCGTCCGCCGCGTACTGCTTCAAGTCCTGCTGGGTCTGGGTCAGTTCCGTGATCAGGCCCTTGGTGGCGCGCTCGCCCTGGAGCACCCGTCCGGCCCCGTCCAGGAACTGCGAGGGGTTGTCGCTCAGCAGTAGTTTGGCGCTGTCGGGCAGCCCGCCGGTGCGGTACTGGGCGGCCGCCGCCCGGCCCGCCCGCGCCTTCAACCCGTCGAGCTTCTGCTGCCCCTTGACGATCTTCCTGGCCAGGTCGACGATCTCGGCGGACTGCTTCTCGGCGGCCTCTTCGGCGGCGTTGTACGCGTCGGTGGCGATGGCCGCGTCGTGGTAGAGATCGTCCAGTTTCTCCCGTACGGCCTCAAGGTCCTTGTCGGGCGGGAGAGTCACGGAGGCGCTGGGGGAACCGCTCGGGGAGGGGGTGGGGCTCGGTGCCGCGAACGCCGTGCCGGGTGCGGCCAGTACGGTCACCGCGCAGACCACGGTCACGGCCGCTGCCAGGATCCCGCGACGCCCGCCCGCCCGGACGCGGTACTTGTCCGGTCCCATGACCCGACCCCCCAAACCTGATTAACCGTCAGTAACTTCCGGCACGGGGAGGATCGTGCCATGTCACGCCGCAAACCGACAGAGGTAGTGACGGGTGGGTTCCTCCCCGGTTTCCCCCCGCGCATGACGATCTCCCCGCCTATGTGACGAACACCTCACCGAGATCGTTCCCGGCGTCCGCGGGTGTCAGGCCGAGGGTGCCAACGCCTCCCATGCCACGGTCATTTCCCCCTGCCGCCAGCGCACCGCCGAGTCCGTCACCGGCCAGTCGCCGGTCAGATCCCGCACCGTCCGGATCCACCGCTGCCGGGCGCCGTACGACGCGTAGGGTGCGGCGGCCGCCCAGGCGCGCTCGAAGTCCCGCAGGAACGCGTGCACCGGCTCGCCCGGCACATTGCGGTGGATGAGTGCCTTCGGCAGCCGCTCGGCGAGGTCCGACGGCCGTTCCAGGGAGCCGAGCCGGGTCGCGAAGGTCACCGTCCGGGGCCCCTCGGGCCCGAGCGCGACCCACACGTGCCGCCGGCCGATCTCGTCACAGGTCCCCTCGACCAGCAGCCCGTCCGGCGCGAGCCGCGCACACAGCCGCGCCCAGACGGCGGCGACCTCGCGCTCGTCGTACTGCCGCAGCACGTTGGCCGCGCGAACGAGCAACGGCCGCCCGGGGACCGGGACCTCGAACCCGCCATGCCGGAAGACCAGCCCCTCCCGCTCGTACGGCTTCGCGGCGGCGACCCGGTCGGGCTCGATCTCGATCCCGACGACCCGCGCGCGCGGCGCGACGGTACGCAACCGCCCGAGCAACTCGACGGCGGTCCAGGGGGCGGCGCCGTACCCGAGGTCCACGGCCACGGGGTCGACGGCGCGACGCAACGCGGCCCCATGGGTGGCGGCGATCCACCGGTCCATACGGCGCAGCCGATTGGGGTTCGTGGTCCCGCGCGTCACCGTCCCCACGGGGCGGGAAGCGCGGGTAGCCATGGATACGAGGGTAAGTGTGAGGCGCTCCTGTAAGGGGCGCGGGGAACTGCGCGACCAGCCCCCACCGGCCCGCACGGCATCCACAACCACCCCACGCATCCCATCATCGAACGGTTGAGCGATCACGGGCAATGTATAGGCAAAATCGGCCACCTCGGAATGGGAGTCCACCCCCTCCGCGTTGCAGTTTCTCGGAGGGTCCCCACACCCTCCGACAGGCATGCCCGCAACAAGGAGGACCGCCACGTGAGCCAGTACGTCAGCAGGCTCGGGCGTCGCTCTCCGGCGGCCCCCTCACGGCTTCGGCTGCACCGCAGGCCCCGCCGCGTCGCCATGCTCTCCGTGCACACCTCACCGCTCCACCAGCCCGGCACCGGCGACGCCGGCGGCATGAACGTCTACATCGTCGAGCTCGCGCAGCGCCTCGCCGCGATCAACATCGAGGTCGAGATCTTCACCCGGGCCACCTCCGGCGGCCTCCCGCCCACCGTGGAGCTCGCCCCCGGCGTCCTCGTCCGGCACGTCGACGCCGGCCCCTACGAGGGGCTCGCCAAGGAGGACCTCCCGGCCCAGCTGTGCGCCTTCACGCATGGCGTGATGCAGGCCTGGGCCGGTCACCGCCCCGGCTACTACGACCTCGTCCACTCGCACTACTGGCTCTCCGGCCACGTCGGCTGGCTCGCCGCCCAGCGCTGGGGCGTCCCCCTGGTGCACGCGATGCACACCATGGCCAAGGTCAAGAACGCCAGCCTGGCCGACGGCGACACTCCCGAGCCCGCGGCCCGCGTGATCGGCGAGACCCAGATCGTGTCCGCGGCCGACCGCCTCATCGCCAACACCTCCGAAGAGGCCGACGAACTCGTACGCCACTACTGCGCCGAACCCGCCAAGGTCGCCGTCGTCCACCCCGGCGTGAACCTGGAACGCTTCCGCCCCGCCGACGGCCGCGCCGCCGCCCGCGCCCGCCTGGACCTCCCGCAGGACGCGCTGATCCCGCTCTTCGCGGGCCGCATCCAGCCCCTGAAGGCCCCCGACGTGCTGCTCAGGGCCGTGGCCGTGCTCCTCGACGAGCGGCCCGAGCTGCGCCCCCGGATCGTCGTACCGATCGTCGGCGGCCCCAGCGGCAGCGGCCTCGCCAAGCCGGAGGGCCTGCAGAAGCTGGCCGCCCGGCTCGGCGTCGCGGACGTCGTCCGCTTTCGGCCGCCGGTCGGCCAGGAGCAGCTGGCGGACTGGTTCCGGGCGGCCTCCGTGCTGGTCATGCCCTCCTACAGCGAGTCCTTCGGCCTGGTGGCGATAGAGGCGCAGGCGGCCGGCACCCCGGTCCTCGCCGCCTCGGTCGGCGGTCTGCCGGTGGCCGTACGGGACGGCGAGACCGGCTTCCTGGTGCGCGGTCACGATCCCGCCGACTACGCGCGCGTGCTGTGCCGTTTCGCCGACGACCCGTCCCTGGCGGACCGTTTCGGCGACGCCGCCGCCCGGCACGCCCAGTCGTTCGGCTGGGACACCGCGGCCGCCGCCACCGCCGACGTCTACATGGCCGCGACCCAGTCCCACCGCCGTCGCGTACGCTCGGCCCATGGGTGATGTGGACAAGGCCGCGCAGGTCATCGAGGGGGTCCTGAAGGACGCCGAACTGGAGTGGGAGAGCCCCGGGCCCGGCAACTACGTCGTACAGCTCCCCGGTACCCGCAAGCTCAAGACCACCGTCTCCTTCCTGGCCGGCCGCCACTCCCTCTCCCTGAACGCCTTCGTCATCCGGCACCCCGACGAGAACGAACCCGCCGTCCACCGCTGGCTCCTGGAGCGCAACCTCAAGCTGTACAGCGTGAGTTACGCCGTCGACCGGCTCGGTGACATCTACGTCACCGCCAGGCTGCCGCTCGCCTCCGTCACCCCCGACGAGATCGACCGCCTGCTCGGCCAGGTCCTGGAGGCCGCGGACGGCGCCTTCAACACCCTCCTGGAGCTGGGCTTCGCTGCCGCGATCCGCAAGGAGTACGCGTGGCGGGTGTCCCGGGGCGAGTCGACGCGGAACCTGGACGCGTTCACGCACCTGATCGAACGCCCCGCTGACTGACTTCAGGTCCAGACCTGATTGACCCCTGCACGACTCTTTCGAGGTGACGGGGCGCCGTGGCATGCTCGCGGCCGACGCACATATGAACGTCGTTCACAACCATGAATAGCCGCGCACGAACAGCGGCCATGAAGAGCCGCCATGGGAAGGACGTACGGAATGAGCACCGCCGGAATGAACACCGCGCAGCACGGCATGACAAGACGGAGCCTCCTCGCCGGCGCAACGGCGGTCGCCGCGACCGCCGTCGCGGGCACCCCCGCCCGGGCATCAGCCGCATCGGTCGCTTCGGGCGGCGAAGTCCCGTCCCTCTGGCGGGAGTTCACCCGCACCCCCTTCACCCACCCGCAGATCCCGTACGTCGGCCGGGCCGGAGCGGCACGGATCCGCCGCCTTCCCGTGGTGGCCGACGTCCGCGCGTTCGGCGCGGTGGCCGACGGCGTCACCGACTGCGCGCCCGCGATCAACCGTGCCATCGCCGCTGCCGCCAGGGCCGGCGGTGGCACGGTCACCATCCCGCCCGGCACCTTCCGCATCGACGGCCTGGTCCACCTCGCCTACGACCACGTGGTGCTGCGCGGCGCCGGCAGCGGCCGTACGACGCTGCACGCGACGAAGAACCTCACCGAGCTGATCGGCCCCTACGGCTCCCGCTACGGCGGCACGAAGTCGGCGTGGTCCTGGGCGGGCGGCCTGATCTGGCTGGCGCCCAAGGCCCGTTGGGACTCCCTGACCGCCGCGATCAAGGCGCAGGACTGGCCGTTCGAGGGCTGGACCGGCAACAAGCGTGACGAGTGGGAGCAGTTGACGCCGGTCGCCCCCGCCCGCCGGGGCGAGTGGACGGTCACCGTCACCGACCCGTCCCGGCTGCGCCCCGGCCGCCTGGTCCTGCTGCGCGTCTCCGACGACTCCGCCCACACCCTCCTCCAGCACATGTCGGGCGGCGGCCCGGGCCCGGCCGCGTACTCCTGGGAGGACAAGACCAAGCTGCTGTCCTACGTCCCCTACGAATGGCCCGTCCGCGTCACCGCCGTACGAGGACACCGGGTGACGCTGGAGCGCCCGCTCCCGGTCGACCTGCGCCCCGAATGGAACCCGCAGCTCACCACCCACGTCCGTGAACTGACCGGATCCGGGGTCGAGGGGCTCACCCTGGACGTCGTCGAGACCCCGCAGTCCCCGCACCTCCTCGACAAGGGCTACAACGGGGTCGTCCTGCAGTGCGCGTACGACTGCTGGGTGGACGACGTCACGGTCCGCAACGTCGACAACGGCTTCGGCCTGGTCGCCGCCTCCGCCTGCGCCCTGCGCCGCACCCGGGTCGGCGGCCGGGGCGAGCACCACCCCTACTTCTGCCGCGAGGGCTCGCACGACAACCTGATCGAGGACTTCACGGTCGAACAGCGCACGGTCCCGGCCCCCTCCGACACCCAGCTCCACGGCATCAACGTCGAGGGCCTGTCGTCGCACAACGTGTGGTCGCGCGGCGAGATGCAGATGGGCACCTTCGACTCCCACCGCGGCCTGCCCTTCGCCAACGTCCGCACCGACATCACGGTGAACAACAACGGCCGGCACGGCGGCGACGCCAACGCGGGGCCGCTGTTCGGGGCACGGTTCACGCACTGGAACGTCCGCGTGACCAACGGCCGCGCGGGCCTGATGCGCCTCGACGGCCTCGCCCCCTGGTCCGCGACGGTCGGCCTGAACGAGGTGACCGACTTCGACCAGATCGACGTACCGGACTTCACCGGCGACCTGCACTCCCGCCTGGAGCTGTACGACACCTGGGACGCGGTGCGGCCGCGGAACCTGTACGAGGCTCAGCGCGCGCTGGACCGGTAGCGCCCCGGGGTCACCCCCACCAGCTTCCTGAAGTGCCGGGTGAGATGGGCCTGGTCGTAGAAGCCGGTGGCGGCGGCCGTCTCGCCGGGCGGGACGCCGTCGAGCAGCAGCCGGCGGGCGCGGCCGACCCGGCGGGACATCAGGTACTGGTGCGGGGCGATGCCGTACGCGCCGCTGAACGCCCGTACCAGATGGGCCGGGTGGGCGTGCAGCAGCCGCGCGGCCTCGTCCAGGGCGAGCCCCTCGCCGACCCGCTCGTCGAGGAGCTCGCGGAGGGTGCCGGCGAGGGCCGGATCGGCGGGCCTCGGTGCTGCCGTGAGCCGGGGGCGGAGCAGGCCGCGCAGCCGCTCGCCGATGAGGGTGAGCCGGCTCTCGGCCTCCAGTTCGTCGCCGGGGCGCGCGAGCGAGGCGTGCAGCCGGCCGACGCGGCGCCGCAGCAGCGGGTCGCGCAGGTCGGGTCCGTCGACGGCCGCGCCGATGAGCTCGTCCCCGAGGAGGGTGCCGTCCAGGTAGACCACGCGCTTGCGGAACCCGTCCGCCGTGGCCGGGGAGCCGTTGTGCGGGACGTGCGGCGGCAGCAGGGACACGGTGTCGTCCGGGGTGCCGTGCTCATGCCGTTCGAGGTCGTACCGTACGGCGCCGTCGTCCACGATGAGCAGCGTCCAGGCGTCATGGACGTGCATCGGATACGCGTACTCGGTGAAGTGCGCGTGGAAGACCTCGGTGACGCCCGGGACACGGGGGCGCCAGGCGGTGACTTCCTCCGTGAGGTGCTGCCGGGCGGCCATGCAAAGAACGTACAAGACGAGGCCGTACGACGATCGGCAGTCTCATTGCATGAGCACTGAACCCATCGCGCCCGCCCCTTCCGACGTCCGTCCCGAGGTCCGCTTCGACACCAAGATCGCCGTGCTGCTGCGGGACGACCTGGAGCCCTGGCAGCGCCTCAATGTCACCGCGTTCCTGGTCAGCGGCCTGGGCGCGACGGTCCCCGAGGTGGTCGGGGAGCCGTACGGGGACGCCGACGGGGTGGCGTACCTGCCGATGTTCCGGCAGCCGGTGCTGGTCTTCGAGGGCACGAAGGAGACGATGAAGGCGGCGCACGAGCGGGCGCTGAGCCGGGCACTGCCCCGGGCCGTGTTCACCGCGGACCTGTTCGCCACCGGCAACGACCGCGACAACCGCGCGGCCGTCCGGGCGGTGCCGACGGCGGAGCTGGACCTGGTGGGGCTCGCGGTGTACGGGCCCCGGAACGGGGTGGACAAGGTGCTGAAGGGGGCGCGGATGCATCCGTGAGGGTGGATGTATCCGCGGATGTGTGCGTGAGGCCCGGTGTATCCGTGAACGGCGGACTGGGCCGGTCGGAGGAATCACATGGCGTGACCGGGTGATCCGATCATCACACTCGCCCCATTCCCTGGCGAACGACGCATCTGACTGTCATGCGACTTATCAAATTCAGCAGCATGGCGGCGGTGGCGGCGGCGGTCGTCACGAGCGTGACGGGCGGACCGGCGACCGCCGTGGGCCAGGATGACGGGACCTCGGTTCCCTGTAGCACGACGGCGCTGACCACTGCCATCGACGCGGCGTCACCGGGCGAGACGCTCTCCCTCGCGCCTGCCTGCACTTACCATCTGACCTCGGCCTTCACCAGCGGTGAGGGTCTGCCGACCATCGCCCAGCGCCTCACGATCCGGGGCAACGGCGCGACGATCGTCCGCGACGGGAACGGGACCGCCCAGTTCCGGATCTTCCATGTCATCTCCGGCGGCAACCTCCGCCTGGAGGATCTCGCCGTCCGCGGCGGCAGCGTCAGCGGCGACGGCGGAGGCATTCTGGTGGACTCCGGCGGCAGGCTCACGCTGGTCGGTGTCGACGTGATCGACAACACCGCGTCGGGCAGCGGCGGCGGTGTGGCGGTGCCGGCGGGCGCCACGGCGGTCGTACGGCGTGGCTGGATCGCGTTCAACAACGCGCTCAACGGTGCCGGGCTGTACAGCGGGGGAACGCTGAGCGTGGACGACTCCGAACTCAGCCGCAATCACGCCCGGAACATCGGCGGTGCCCTCGCCCGGGTCGCCGGCAACGCCTTCCTGCACGCGACCCTCGTCAGGCGCAACACGTCGGCCGTCGGCGGTGGCGGCGTCACCAACGGCGGGGCCGGATCGCTGGAGTTCAGCGACAGCAAGATCGCGAACAACACGACCACCGGTACCGTGGGCGGCGGCATCCAGAACCTGTCGAACCTGAGGCTGGAGAAGACCGAGGTCAGCGGCAACGTCGTCGGAGGCACGGCGGGAGCCGGGGGCGGCATCTCCAACACCAGCGGCGCCGTGCTCGTGCTGAAGGGCAGCGAGGTGCTCCGCAACAGCGCGAACGGCAACGGCAGCTCCCGGGCCGGCGGCATCTACAACAACGCCGGATCGGTCACCCTCGACCACACCCACGTCCGCAACAACGCCTCCACGGTGGCTCCCGGAGGCGTCTTCACGACCAACCAGTTCACGGTCATCGACTCGGACATCAGCCGCAACATCCCGACGAACTGCGCGGGAAGCCCCGTCGTGGTGACGGGCTGCTCGAACTGAGGCGGCCGGGCCGGGCCCCGCGGGCCGGGGCGCTTGCCGGTCAGGCGCGTGCCTCGGCCTCTGCCCCGGCCGCGTCCTTCGTGGCCGGGGTGCGCTCCTGCGACACGCGCTCTTCCGGCGTCCGCTCCTCCGGCAGCCGCCGCATGAGAACGCCGTACCCGAACGCCGCCGCCGTCCCCACGACCGCGCACACCCCCCACAGCCACCGCGCCCCGAACCGGTCGATGACGACACCGGACATCAGCGGCGCGATGAGCGCGGCGGCGGACCAGGACAGCGAGTACATGCCCTGATAGCGCCCCCGCCCGTGCACCGGCGAGAGCCGCACCACCAGCCCCGTCTGGGTCGGCGCGTTGACGATCTCGGCGAGCGTCCACACGCACACGGTGAGCGCGAAGACCCCGACGGACCCGGCGAAGGCGGTGAGCCCGAACCCGTACCCCGCGAGGAGGGAGGAGACGACGAGCAGCGACCGCGGGTCACGGTGCTCGATGACCCGCGTGACGGGAATCTGGAGTACGACGATCAGCACGCCGTTCACCGCGATGGCCGTGCCGTAGTCAGCGGGCGAGAACCCGGCCTGGCCCATCGCCACCGGCAGTCCGACGGACCCCTGCTGGAAGACCAGGGCGACGAGGAAGGACAGCCCGACGACGGCCATGTACCGCCCGTCTCGCACCACGGTCCAGAGGCTGACCGCGCCACCGCCCTTGGTGCCGGCCCCCTTGGCGGCGCGCTCCGGCCGCGACTCGGGCACCTTGGCGAAGACGAGGACGGCACAGACGGCGGTCATCCCGGCCTCGATCAGGAACCCGGCGCGATAGCTGACCTCGGCGATGAACCCGGCCCCCATGGACGACACGGCGAACCCGAGATTGATGGCCCAGTAGTTCAGCGAGAACGCCCGCACCCGGTCCCGCGGCCGCACGATGTCGGCCATCATCGCCTGCACGGCCGGCCGGGACGCGTTGGAGGCCATGCCGACGAGGAAGGCGACGCCGGCGATGGCGACGGGATCCCGCACGAACCCGAGCAGCGCGACGGCCCCCGCGGTGGAGCCCTGGGCGAGAAGCATGGTCGGCCGCCGCCCCAGCCGGTCGGCCATCACCCCGCCGCCCAGGGCGGAGACCACCCCTCCGAGTCCGTGCAGGGAGGCGACGAGCCCGGCGTAGGAGGCGCTGTATCCGCGGTCCAGCGTCAGATAGAGGGCCATGAACGTGGCGACGAAGGCGCCCAGCCGGTTGACGAGGGTGCTGGTCCACAGCCACCAGAACTCACGGGGCAGACCGGAGACGGTCTCCCGGACAGCGCGCCGCAGGGCGACGGACGGCATGACTCCCCCAGGACAAGGTGTAAGTGACGCAAGGACTGAGCGGACATTACTTATGCGTCGCTCACCTGAGCCACTCAATTAACAAAAGCAGTCAACTGTCCGACGTCTGGGACGCCCTCCGGGCGCGGGCACTCCGCCCCGAACACGTGGATTACGCTCTGACCCATGGCCGACGCACCGTACAAGCTGATCCTCCTCCGCCACGGCGAGAGCGAGTGGAACGCGAAGAACCTGTTCACCGGCTGGGTGGACGTCAACCTCAACGAGAAGGGCGAGAAGGAGGCAGTCCGCGGTGGCGAACTCCTGAAGGACGCCGACCTCCTCCCCGACGTGGTCCACACGTCGCTCCAGAAGCGCGCGATCCGCACCGCCCAGCTCGCGCTGGAGTCCGCGGACCGCCACTGGATCCCGGTCCACCGCAGCTGGCGCCTGAACGAGCGCCACTACGGCGCGCTCCAGGGCAAGGACAAGGCGGCGACGCTGGCCGAGTTCGGCGAGGAGCAGTTCATGCTCTGGCGCCGCTCGTACGACACCCCGCCCCCGCCGCTGGCCGACGACTCGGAGTTCTCCCAGGCCGCCGACCCCCGCTACGCGACGATCCCCCCGGAGCTGCGCCCCCGCACGGAGTGCCTCAAGGACGTCGTCCACCGGATGCTCCCGTACTGGTACGACGGCATCGTCCCCGACCTCCTGACCGGCCGCACGGTCCTGGTCGCCGCCCACGGCAACAGCCTGCGCGCACTGGTCAAGCACCTCGACGGCATCTCGGACGCCGACATCGCGTCCCTGAACATCCCGACGGGCATCCCCCTCTACTACGACCTCGACGCCGACTTCAAGCCACTGACCCCCGGCGGCCGCTACCTCGACCCGGACGCAGCGGCAGCAGCAATCGAGGCAGTCAAGAACCAGGGCAAGAAGAAGTAAGCCTGCACGATCAAGCCCCTCACCTGCTGTTTCTCTGCGGGTGAGGGGCTTTTTGGTCACCTGGGGCCGTGAGGGGGTCGATCGGGCCGCGCTCAGTAGTCGAGGAACTCCGGCTCCGGTTGTTCTCTTGTCTCTGCCTGGGCTCCCACCTCGCGGAGGGCTTCCGCCTTCCGTGTCGCCAGGTCCTTCCGCTCCTCGGTGGGTGGAGCCGTCACCGCGGGGCCAACCGCTCGTAGTGCTCGCAGAGGGTTTTCACCGAGCGGGCCAGCCGGGCGGCGACGGAACCGCGGATCGCGTCGGTGTCGCCGGGGCCAAGGCACAGGCGGATCTCCGCCTCGCCGATGCACGCCATCGCGGCGGCGCGGTTGGCAGAGGCCTCCGGGAGAACGCAGGCCCTGGCCCGGACTGCGGGGATGAGCGCCTTGATGTACTCGCGGAAGGTCGCCGCGAGTCCCTCCAATTCGGCACCCTCAAAGTGCTTTTCAGGGGCGTCTACGGCGAGCACGAGCAGCGTGCTGCGGCGCATCGCCGTGACGTTCGGAGGGGGACTGTCCGCCTCTGCCGTGCTTGGCCCTGAAGTTGTAGCGTGCGGCACGTCGACTCCTTCGCAGTCGGCCACTCCCCGGGAGGTGACCGCCTCGCCGGGGTTCTTCTTACGGCCATCGACGCTAAGAGCGTGACGCGCACTACTTCCACTAATGTTCACCGATGTTCACAGCATCCCGGTTCTGCTGGTGCACCCTTGACCAGTTACCTCAGCTGCTGGACGGTGGTGTACATCTGTGAACGCCACCAGCAGCGGAGGCAGCGATGACACTACGGTTCATCGGCATCGACCCCAACACGGGCACAGGCGAGAGCCCCACCGTGTGGGTCGATGACACCACGAACGAACTGGTCATCCAGGGATGGAAGCCGGACCAGGCGCTCGAAGCGGAATGCGCCGCGTTCGCCGTGCCGGGGCACGCGGTAGGCATCCCCGACCATGAGGCAGTTGTCCGAATCCCGGCCCGCATGGTGCCGGTCCTGAGGGAGGCGTGCGATGCCGTCGAGCGTGCCGAGCTTCGATGAGCTCCTGGACGGCGCCGAGCGCTCCGCCGTCCACCTGGAGATGCGGGACGCCTACGGGGTGGCCGGCGAGGCCGACGACTTCACCCACTGGAAGGCCACAGGAGAACGGGACACCAACCCGGATTCCCCGTACTGGGGTCCCTGGACCAGGCTGATCCGGCGGACCGTCGCCCGCGGCGTCGTCGTGCGCCGAGCCCGCATCGTGTCCGAGCCGGTCACCGACTACATCCGGTACGAACACGGGGCCACGCAGGTCAACATCGACGCGGGCGAACAGGTGCGTTGGCTGCCACGCCGCCGAGCCTCGGACATCGCCCTGCCCGGCAACGACTTCTGGCTGATCGACGGCCGGCTGATCCGGTGGAATCACTTCAGCGGGGACGGGGCATCGGGAGGCGGGGAGATCAGCGAAGACCCGGCTGCGGCGAAGCTGTGTGCCGAGGCGTTCGAAGCCGTGTGGGTGCGCGCCACCCCACACGACGACTACAGGATCAGCTAGCGCGGAAGGTGCACGGCCGGCTCATGCCCATCTCCCCATCCTCCTCAGCCCAAGCTGCACGCGAAGGGGTCGCGCTGCGGCTCCGAGACCTGCGCGCCGATGCGGGCATCACTGGGAGTGAGTTGGCCGAGCGGTGCGGGTGGACGCATCCGAAGACGTCCCGGCTGGAGAACGCGCGCACGCCTCCCACGCCGGACGACATCCGCCGCTGGTGCACCGCGTGCGGTGCCGAGGACCAGGCCGCGGACATCATCGCTCAGTCGCGTGACGCCGAGTCCCTCTACAGCGAGTGGCGGCGCAAGGTCCGTGCCGGGCTGAAGCGCCTACAGGACAGCTACGTGGAGCTGTACCAGGCCACGCAGTTGTTCCGGATCTACTCGCCCACCCTGGTGCCCGGGCTGCTGCAGACCGAGGGATACGCGTGCGCCCTGCTGTCCGCCAACGCTCGGCTGCTCGGTATCCCTGATGACTCCGACGAGGCCGCGGCTGCGCGCGTCGAGCGTTCGAGGGTGATCCATGAGCCGGGTCACCGGTTCGTGCTGCTGATCGAAGAGGGCGTTCTCCGCTACCAGTTGGGAGACAGCGATGCGATGGCAGCCCAGCTTGGCTATCTCCTGACGGCCGGGGTGCTGCCGTCCGTCTCGTTGGGCATCATCCCCGGCGCGACCCGGGAGCGCGTCCTGTGGCCGCAGGAGCTGTTCCACGTGTATGACGACACCCTCGTCTCGGTGGAGCTGCTGTCGGCCCGGGTCCGCGTCACACAGCCCTCCGAGATCGAGCTGTACATCAAGGCGTTCGAGCAGCTGCGCGCCATGGCCGTGTACGGCGCCGAGGCGCGGTCCCTGATCCTCAAGGCCATCGACGCCCTGGACTGACCCCCGAACCCACGAAAGCGGCCCCGCCCTCCCAGCCACCGTCCACACGCCACAACAACGTGCACAGAAAAGCGGATCACGCCCACCGTCAACCATCAGCCGGGACCGGACAGCCCCACAGACCAAGAGTGAGTTACAACTTTCTCTACTGGTCCAAGGCGGCTCGCTCCGCTCCCCGCGCGCAGCCCCGGCCCCCGGCCGCGCCTGCGCTCCTGCCTCCGCCCCGCTCCAGCCCGGCCGGCGCCCGTGCCGCGCAAGAGGTGTAGGCCGCCTGAGCGGGATTACGGGCGAACTTCAACCCTGCTGCGTACCTGGTCTCTGACTTGCTGATAAACGTCGACGCCGACCGCAGGAGCTACCCACAATGACACTACAGCGGCGTACGGAACTTTCGCTCCATCCAACCCGCCCGCTTGCTCCAAGCATTTGACCTTAATGCTCATTTCGGATCCATGCCCGTAAGCAAAAGCCTGCTGCGTTTCCCAGCTCAAATGTTGCACGGTACCGGCTCCTCGAGTCGCCGTATTCGTCGACAATCCCACAGGAGTTCCCAGCTTGGGAATATCACCGTTTGGCTTAACAAGCGAGAGCGCGGCTTTCCGATACTGTCGATGCCGCCAATTTACTGGCGAGAGCCAAGCGAGAGTAGCATCAATCTTTTTCACCTCGCGTACACTCAAACCATCGGGTAGCGGAAAAACCAATTCTTGCTCCTCCGATGCCCCAATTGAGCCACAGAATAGCAACACGGCCTCGTTGGAGGCACAGCCACCCGACAGGTCGCGAGTATGGACTCCGTTACCCGTTACCCGTTCTAGAGGAAAGTCGCCCTGCGGAACGTCCAGCGGGCCAGTGCCATGAACCAGGAGCGCTTTGACTGCAGAGGCACGCTGGCCGCGTGTTAGAGACTTGCCGACCGTGATCTGTTCAATTAGCTCGTAGAGCCCTGCCGCCTGACGAGTTACCAAAGCGCACGCCGGGCTCGTCCCCGCAATGAACAACTCCCGTCCAGACTCGGGAGCTGCTACACGGATCCCCGGCCCTCGAGTAGTGGCGCCGGTAAACTCAAGCGCATCACTAGGCTGCGGCGGAATTCGAAAGAATGCCTTCCCCCCACTTGCCGCCAGTTCCGGCTTGAGACTTCGCCTATATCCAGTCCCAACTGCCGTAAAGGGGCTGATAGCCAAAAGGCCATCTGCCGGATCCGCGACATATCCGATCGGGCTCACCTGGGACCCATCGTCATGGATGGCGCCCACGGTGATTGAATTAATTGACTCGGATGGGGAAATCAGGCGCCGATTGAACTGATCGCGCCCCTGAGATTCGAGGACCGCTTTTCTTCGGTCATCACCACGCAACTGCAGAAGCTGTTCAGTGTTCAATGAGTACAGAGGGAGTCGGCCATGGTTGCCGGCTGACACGATGATCAGGACACCGTAATGGTAGCTGAGCCAGTCCAGCATGCGGGCCCACGAAGAAACTAGGGTGTCAAAAAGAGTCGCAGGATCGCCGACAGAAAGATTGACGATAGCGATATCCGCGCCCACAGGGCCCTCGCCATCGTGCTCTTCGAATAGTTCACGGAAAGCGCGCCGCATCAAATCTGGGGCTAGCTGGCCAGGCGGAAGTTCTTCACTTCGGTCAGCAGTGTCGTCGGAAGGAGCGAGAATAGGCCTGACCAAGATGGGACGCAGCAAGGGATTGTCACCTTCACTGAGATCTCCCCAAACTACAGCGGAAGACATCCAAGTCCCATGCTTGCGTTCGTTCACTGTGGAGTCACTTGCCAGGTCGTCTGGATCATGCACCAACACCCGATCCTTGAGGAGTGGGTGATTTGCTGCAGGAACTCCATCGAGAAGACAAACAATCGGAGCGAGGTTCGATGGCGCAACCAGAGGAGCATCGCCGCTCGACTCAATCGGAACACCGTGCACAGGCATTGCCTGACCTGTGACGCGGAGGTACATGACGTTGGCAGATTTCACCAACTGCACATTATCAAAATGCCCGTTAGCTAGATCAGAAAGGATCTGCGTTGGGACTGTGCACCTAAGTCCATGATATCCGATACTATCGATGACGACCGACGAGCTAATCTCCCCGCCAGCCTGGGAAATAAGGGTCGCCACTTCCCTTTGCGATTTATCGCGTGCAGCGACTGTTTTTCTGTACCAAAGCTCTACTTCCACTTCGAGGAGAATCCCAGGGAGCTGTCCTCCGAAGTGCTCCTCCCAGGGCACCATCTTGAGCCGGTCCTGCGGCCCCCAAGGGCGAACATCCTTCAAGTGAACAAACAGATCACGAAGAGGGGCGTAGCCGTGGGGTAGTTTTCCCCCACGCTTCCAAGTACGCCATTTACCAAGAAGGTTATTAAATGCAGTCTGATTTAGGCATGCCGCGTGAAGGCAGGAGCTAAGAAGTGGGTTGCGAGGAGTCTTAGACTTGAGTGTGAAGTCCGCATCGGGATCTACTTCGTCTTCTGTCTCGATAAGAACCTCCATACCGAGACGTTGCGCAACCTTTTGTAGGTCGACCTGTTCCTCAATTGCTTCAAAAACCAGCACTAGTTGAGGATCCGCCTCTTGGATGGACGCGGCCACCTGGATTTGAGCTGCCAACTCCTCGGCTGCCGAATCCATTCGGTCGTTCAAACGTTCAATGCGGCGACCGCCTCCGCTGATATTTACCCGTACACTGCTGCCACCCCCCATACTGAATCTTACAGAGGGCCCCGGTTCCCCTAGGATTACCGGACGAGAGCGTGAGACTTCGCCGTCCGCACTTGTCATTCAGTTTCCCCCACACGAACTGACCAATGATGCAAGACCCTTTGTGCTACTTCTTTAACATCTGGTTCCGGCCCAGAAAGAATCGATCGACGCTGAACATCTAGTGCAAATTCTTCAAGCTCTGCATAGCTCACTTCACTTAGGCGCTCTGCAATCGTTCGCAACGATAGGCCGAACTCGACACCGGTTCGTGCTGACCACGCGCTCAGCCACTCAATCCGGCCTGCTCGCGTCGGATGAGGAAGCTCAAGTCGCAACTGCATTCGCCTCCACACCGCGCGATCTAGCAACTCGGCATGATTTGTGGCAGCCACAACAACTACGTGACTTGGCAGCTTGTCTACCTGCAAGAGTAGTGAGCTTACAACCCTCTTAATTTCGCCCGTTTCGTGAGTGTCGCCACGCTCTTTTGCCACAGCATCGAATTCATCAAAAAAGAGGACGCATGGTCGAATCCTGACAGCCGCAAACAAGGTTTCCATTCGCGTAGCCGTCTCGCCGAGATAGCTGCCAATCAAGCCTTCATATCGAACACTCAACAGAGGTACTGCCAGCTCAGTGGCGACTGCCTCAGCTAGCGTGGTTTTCCCTCCACCGGGAGGACCGACGAAAAGAAGCCTGTGCCGGGGTTCAACTCCATGGCTCCGCAGCAAGTCGCGCCTGTGGTGCTCTTCAATGAGTTCATTGATCGCAAGTCGAACATCGCTCGTGAGGACCAGCTCGGTGATGCGCTTCTCAGGCTCCATCTCATGGAAAAGGCCAGGGGCTTCACTGTTGCGCGCAAGTGTGGAAACCTGATTGCCGGGGGCCGGACGGCGTTTCGTCAAGGCATCTGCAAGCTGCGAGGCAAGAACGCCATGCTTCTTGCCTTCTTCCTCGGCGATGAGCGCTTCGGCGGCGCGCCTGAAGGCAAGCTCGTCTCCCCCTGCTCCTGACTTAACCAACGCCAGCAGCAAGTCTGCACGCGCCACGAGTCCTCCCACGATCAAACTTGTCTGTTGCGGCTATACCCCATCCTCGCAGAAGCGCTCAGTTGAGCTGGAGCCTACTGTCAACTGTGGAGGTTGTACCCAAAAATCCCGAAGATCGGTGATCTCTGCAGCTGGAACACGAGAAACCCTGCGGCTAGCACGGATGGCCGACAAGCCAGCAGCGTGGCTGAGGCCGGTGGGGGTGCAGCGAGACACACGCGCGCCTGCTCGGTCGACGCACCCACCATCGTGGCTGGCTGTCGATGGCTGAGGCCTAAACGACCCCTCACGTCGCCCGCCTGGGTAGCTCAGACGGGTTACGCCTCAGCGCCTCCCGAGCTGAGCAACACACCTAGCACCACATCGTGGTTCGGCAGGGCCAGCCACGACTTTGCCCGCCAACATGGCAGGCTCCAGCTCATCGAAGGGCCGGAGCTCAAGTACCTGATCAAGGAACACCTTGGCAAGGATGTGATCCCGGGCCCGGTCCCCCCGAAGAGGCGCCCCTCGCGCTGAGGCCGGCAACCCGCCCACACGGACCGAGGAGCTGGGCCGTCCCTGGGCCGTCCGAGGTCGCTCGACAGCGGCCGATGACGACCAATGACGACCACCAAGCGCCCGGGCCCACTGCTCCTGACCAGCCAAAACCCAGCTCACCTAGATCCACGGCAAGACGCACGCGCCACGATCAAGGCCCCTGCCTGCGGTTTCTCCGCCGGAAGGGGCCTTGTCCGTGTGGTGGGGCCGTGAGCGGGTCGATCGGGCCGCGCTCAGTACTTGAGGAACTCAGGTTCCGGTTGTTCTCTTGTCTCTGCCTGGGCTCTCACTTCGCGGAGGGCCAGGGCGGCCGCCGCTGCGTCTTCCTGGGGCACGCCGCCGAGTACCAGGGCAGGGACCTGCGTTGCCAGAACCTTGCTGCGCCAGAGACTCAGCCCGGTCAGCCGACGCACGACCTGAGCGACATCCAGCACACGGACACCAGGGTCGGTGAGCACCACGTCATGGGGCACGTCGTCGCACACCAGCAGGAAGCACTCGTCTGCCATCGCCTTCCCGCCCATCTCTGGTTCGGAGCGCACGAACTCTCACTCATCATGGCGCGTCGCTTCGGTGGTGACACCTCGGACGAGCCTGGACGGTTGTGTGTCGGTTGATGCTTTCCGGTTCCTCGCCTGTTCTGCGCTTCTTCGGGCCGTAATCCTTGTAGCGGTTCACCTCCTTGCTGTCCTGGTCGAAGACGTCAGCCAGTCCCTCCCGGAGGGCGTGTCCTGGACGGTGGTAGAGGAATCGGACCCGCCGATCGCGTCACACCGTGTCGAGAAGCCGAACGCCCGCCGTACGGTCGCCGCATGACTGAACTGGCGTTGCGGGGACGCCGGGTCACGGCGCGATTCAAGCGCGACGCCGTGCCGTTGGAGCGGGCGTGGAGGTGATCGGGAATCCGTATCCCGCTCGATGCCGTAGAGACGGTCCGTACGCGAGGACGTGCCGGACAGGATTCGCGAGCAAGTACGGCAAGTGGGCTCAAGCCGCGCGTCACTGAGATCGTCCTGACCTCCGCCGGGCGGCCACAGCCACGGCAGCCGGTGATCAGTTGTCAGCGATACCGATCGCGCCCGCCGCCTACGGCCCGCCGTCGAAGAAGCCGGACTTCAGGTCCCGGATGGTGGCGTCGAGTGGATGCCCACTGACGATGAACGGTCCGCTCCAGGGCGCGCTGAGTGCGAAGAGCAAGGCCAGGCTCAGCCCGACCACACTCGCAACCCCCACAATGAGCAGCGACGTTCGCACACTGCTGCGGAAGACCAGTGCGCCCGAGTTCACGATCAAGGCCAGTCCGCTGACCACAAGCGTGACGACGTAGAGTCCGGGAACGTCGCGTGAGGCGGCCGCAACACGGGCGCGACGACTACTGGTGACACCGTCCAGGGAAGCCACCAGCTCCGTGCCTGTCGGGGTTCCCACCTCGGGCCGGGCCGCCTCGGTGCGCACACTCCGCTCCAGCCGTGCGATCGCACGAGCGGTGGCCGGGTCGTCACCGGACGCCGCTGCTGTACCCTCCCACTCCCCGGCACGCGTGGCCTGCAAGTAGTCCAGCAGTGCCGCATGGATCGGCTCCGACTGGACTCGCGGACTTGTCGCCGCCCATGCCAGGCGGGAGGCCGCGGCCGCCTCATCGCTCACCAACCCCTCGGCCGTGCGCAGGTAGCCGGCCTCGCTGGCCAGTGAGAGTGCCGCGAAGATCGCGAAGGCGGCGCCGAGTGTCGGCATCAGGGGCGTGGCGATCTGCGGCACCCGATCCCGTTCCGCGACCGGTACGAGCGCCCGGACGCCGACCCGCGCCGCTGCCGCGACCAGTAGGGCGAGTAGGAGTCCGCTCACAACCAGCACCACCGCCGGCAGCGAGGTCAACCAGTTCACCACATCACCTACAGCGCGTTTCCGCGAGCGCCCCAGCGCGGCGACCCATCGGGCCCGGGACCTGGAACTCCTCGTCGATCACTTTTAATGAACGCTCCATGATCACAGGGCGAAGACCTTTGACGCTCACGACGCCCGGCACGGCACCTCTTTTGGTCGGCAAACAGCCGAATACGGCCCCGGGCCTGTCGGCCAGGCGCCCGATCGAGCAGCCGGCATCGAGCGGCCGCCTTCGACCCGGTCCCCATGCGCGACCTTCCACGAAGCGAGGGGGACTGTGGTCGGCGGTGCGTCAGGTGCATGATGATCCGGTGACTTCATGGCTGCGCACCCGGAGCACATGGTTGCTCGTACTGCTCCTGTGGGCGATCACGCTGACGGCCGCGCTGCTCGGGATTGCGTTCGACCGGGCCTTCCTTGAACACCCCCCTCTCAGGCCCTTCGCCTCTGACCTCCCCATGACAGTGGGCGGCACTTTCCTCGTCGCCGTCGCGAGCGCCGGAGGGGTGCGTCGTGGACGACGGAGGCAGGACCGCTGAGGCGGAGCCGGTGCGACGGGAGGGAGATTTCAGCGTCGCTCGGGCGGATTGGGGTCCCAGCCAACCGCGAACGACCACTTGACGTTTGGCTCCGAGGTGAAGCTGACCGAGCCGCTGGAGTGGGTCTCGCTCATCTGGATCTCGTTCAAGGTCGGCAAAACCTTCCCTTTCTCGCACAGAGTCCGAATGAAGGTGTTCGTCGGCTGCACCCGCACGGTAAGGCGCCCCGCCCCTTGGCAGTTGACGGCGATCGCGAGGGTCTTTCCCGCCTTGATGCCGCCGGGAATCTCGTAGACGGCGTTGCCCTTGACCGAAGTGCCACTGGCCAGGCTGGTGATGCCGTCCGGGGCGAACTTCGGGGCGCTGGCCACGGAAGGCGCGTACGGGTCAGGGGTTGCGCCGGCAGTGGATGCTGAGGGCGGCACTGTTGCCGCCCGGGGCGGACGACCGTCCGAAGTGGCGTCCTGATGACCGGAGTCGCAGCCGGCTGTCGCCAGCGCGGCGATCAGCGCGCAGCCGAGCAGGTGGGCGGAACGCCGTGTGGTCGCCATCAGGACTCCCGGATATGTCAGCCCACGTATGGGGCGTGCAGCTCGTGCCCACCGTCCGCACACGTGCTGCCGCTCCCGGGGCTGCGGGACTCCACGCTCACCTGGCCCGCGGAGGCGTCACCATACCTGCACGATGTGGCCAGGGAGACAGGGAGACAGGGAGACAGGGAGACAGGGAGACAGGGAGACAGGGAGTGGCGGGACGTGGGACGGTTCGCCGTCCCGCGCATCGCCCTGGACGGTTCCCCGCCGCACAACCTTCCCGCGGGTTGGCGTGTCTCAGTCACATACCAATGCCGACCGGGTCCGGTCGGTCCATGGATTGCCTGCGCGGGGCACGACGGCTTGCCGCTGTCGTGCCCGGCGCGTCTGACACGGAGAACGCATGCGTATTCGCACCACCGCGGCCCTCGCCGTCGCCTGCGGCGCCGCCGCGCTGACCTGGGTTGCCGTTCCGGTCGCCACCGCCGCCGATGCCCCGGCTTCCGTACGGCCCTGGCAGCTCGCCGGCGCGTCCGCCGACGGCAGCGCGCGCACGGCCACCACCGCAACCGCCAAGCAGCCCTACCCGCTGGCCGTCACCTTCTCCAAGGTGAAGGTCGCCAGCGGCAAGTCCGCCGTGTCCGTCGGCACGGATGCCATCGTGCACGTGTCCTACAGCTTCAACCTCACCGCCACCAACGTGGACGTCTCGGCACCGGACTTCTTCGTCGGTCTCGACCTCTACCGCGGGTCCGCCACCAAGCCGACGAGCGACCTCTACGGCGACCAGCCGGCGACGTGCGACGTGACCTCCTCCGAGTCCTCGTACGAGAAGGTCGTCACCGGCATGTCGTGCAAGGGCAAGGTCGACATCTACCCGCGCTCGGACCTGCACAACGCCGACGCCGGAGCGAAGTGGCACGCCGTGGCCTGGGCGATCGCCTACAACGGCCAGAAGCCCGGGGACCCGGCCGACGTGAGCAAGATCGGCACCGCCGAGCTGGCCGGGCAGGCCTCTCCCACGGTCCGCCGCCTGTCCAAGCTCACCACCAACGCCGCGCCCGAGCCGGTCAGGAAGGGCAAGACCCTCACCGTCACCGGCGCTCTCACCCGGGCGAACTGGGACACCCACAAGTACGCCGGCTACACCGGGCAGAAGGTCAAGCTGCAGTTCCGCAAGAAGGGAACCAGCACCTACACGACCCTCAAGACCATCTCCACGGACAGCCACGGCAACCTCAGGACGACCTACAAGGCGACCACCGACGGCTACTGGCGCTACTCGTTCGCCGGTACGACGACCACCCCGGCCGTATCGGCCACGGGCGACTTCGTCGACGTCAAGTAACCAGTAACCAGTAATCAGTAGCCCGTCACGCGTTCCGTGCCGGAGCCGACATCCGTACCGGCTCCGGCACGCGCCTCGTCGAGCCTCCTGGATCCCACGCTCAAACCGCAGGACGGCAGGTCCCTCGACCCGGCACACTGCGGCAATGGCCGATCATGATCGAGATGTTCCGCATCCTCGCTTCCGCCGCAAGCCCACACTGGACGGGGAGGCGGTCCTGCTGCGGCCGGTCACCGTGCACGACGTGGCTGCGCTCATGCCCGTCTTCCAGGACGCGCAGGTGACACGGCTGACCGGCAGTCATCGTGAGAACGGACTCGATGAGGCGCGGCTACGAGCGTGGTACGGCACCCGTGCCGACCAGGACGACCGTCTGGACCTGGCCGTGGTGGAAAGGGCGACGGGCAACGTCGTCGGGGAAGCCGTGCTCAACGAGTGGGACGCGGGCAACGAGAGCTGCAGTTTCCGTATCGCTTTCGTGCCCGACGCGCAGGGACGTGGTCTGGGGACCGAGGCGACCAGGCTGATCGTCGGATACGGCTTCGAGGAACTGGGGCTGCACCGCATCTTGCTGGAGGTGTACGCCTTCAATCCGCGGGCCCGTCGGGTCTACGAGAAGGTGGGCTTCGTCCCCGAGGGCGTCCTGCGTGACGCCCTGCTGTGGGAGGGCGGGCGAGTGGACGCCGTCGTGATGTCGATCCTCGCACCGGAGTGGTTCGAGCACCGCGGGTGGCCGGCAGGGACCGGCCGGACACCGTCCTAGCCGTGCCCCGGCGCTGGAACCGCGGCTGCCAGAAGAAGCCCACCCCGCTGACGCCCGAAATGTGGTGCGCGGCCGGCGCTGGCAGGTCTCTCTCTGGCCATCGACTAGGCCCGACCGTCGGTTGGGTCCCGGACGTGTCTCCGGGCCGCCCCCGACAGATCGGGGATGCAACCATTCCCTACGGAGCTGGAACCCCCGGAAGCCGGCCGCGCGGTTGTGACCCTAGCCGGGGGGGACTGACAACGGGCCTTCGGTGAGGTTGTGGTCGCCGGCCACGAGGTCTTCGTGGGGTTGCCGGATCGGCAAATGAGGTCGTGGTCCTGGACTCGGCGCTCGCATGATCCTTGGTAAGGCGCTGAGGCGCTGGGACCGAGACCGAGGAGGGGCCATGGAGGGTACGCATCGGGTTGTTTCCGGTGGTGGACGGCGGATTCATCTTGTCGAGCAGGGGACCGGGCCCCTCGTGCTGCTCGTGCACGGGTTTCCCGAGGGCTGGTACTCCTGGCGGCATCAGTTGCCGGTGCTCGCCGCGGCGGGATACCGGGCCGTCGCCATCGACGTGCGGGGGTACGGACGCTCCGGCAAACCGGTCGCGCCGGACGCCTATCGGATGGGCGAGCTCGTCGAGGACAACGTCGCCGTGGTGCGTGCGCTCGGCGAGGAGTCGGCCGTGGTCGTCGGCCATGACTGGGGCTCCACCATCGCCGCGAACTCCGCGCTGCTCAGGCCCGAGGTCTTCCGGGCCGTGGGGCTGCTGAGCGTGCCGTACGCCCCGCGCGGCGGCCCCCGGCCCAGTGACGTCTTCGCGCAGATGGGCAGCGGCGGCGGGGGCGGTGGCGGTGGCGGGGAGTTCTACGTCTCGTACTTTCAGGAGGCGGGGCGGGCCGAGGGGGAGATCGAGCCCGATGTACGGGGGTGGCTCGCGGGGTTCTACGCCGCCTTCTCCGGCGACACCATGCCCGGACCCGACGCCCCCGACCCGCACTTCGTCGGTGCGGGGGGGCACCCTGAGGGACCGGTTTCCCGTCGGCCGTCGGCCCGGCTGGCTCGGCGAGCGGGATCTCGACGTCTACGCCGGGGAGTTCGAACGCACCGGGCTCACCGGCGCGCTCAACCGGTACCGGAACATGGACCGCGACTGGGAGGACCTCGCCGCCTACGACGGTGCCCCGATCACCCAGCCCTCCCTGTTCGTCGGCGGCAGCCTCGACGCCTCCACGAACTGGCTGGCCGAGGCCATCGAGGCGTACCCGGTCACCCTGCCCGGCCTGGTCTCCGCGCACCTTCTTGACGGCTGCGGGCACTGGATCCAGCAGGAACGGCCCGACGACCTCAACCGGCTGCTCGTCGACTGGCTGGCCGGCCTGCCGGCCTCCTGACCGCCCCGTCGGCATCCAACCGGCGGCTCCCCCTGCCAAGACCCCTCGCCCCTCCACCGACGCAAAGGGCCCCCGACCGAAGTCGGGGGCCCTTACGGGTACGTCGGGTGGCTCAGCCGCACTGGCAGGGGCTGCCCGACTGGCAGCCGCAGCCGCAGCCCGAGCCGCACCCGCACGCGCCGATGACCAGAAGGTTCTTGATCTCGACGGGCTGCTCGGTCTCGCGCTGCTGTGTGGGGTCGGGCGTGGTGCTGGGGGATTCGGCCATGGATCCCTCCTAGGGGTCCCTAGAGGTAGGGCGAGGTAGGGCGTGGTGCATTTGCCCATTCCCCGCCCATTCCATACCTGTTCCGCTGGGCGCATCAACGGCGCACAGTGGCGCCCACGCGCCCGCTCCGCACGACCTCGCGAGCCGAAGCCCACCCGGCGGGATCAGGCCCACCGGCGGGGTCAGGCCCACCCGGTGGGGTCAGACCCCCTCGGTGCCCGTCACCGGCTGGATGTCCGGCTGCAGGTCGTCCGCGTGCTCACCGGTGACCAGGAAGACCACGCGCTTGGCGACGGCGACCGCGTGGTCGGCGTACCGCTCGTAGTAGCGGCCGAGCAGCGTCACGTCGACCGCCGTCTCGATGCCGTGCTTCCAGCGGTCGTCCAGCAGGTGCTGGAAGATCGTGCGGTGCAGCAGGTCCATCTCGTCGTCGTCCTGCTCCAGCTGGAGGGCCAGGTCGACGTCCTTGGTGATGATGACCTCGGCGGCCTTGGCCATCAGGCGCTGCGCGAGCTGACCCATCTCGAGGACGGTCGCGTGCAGGTCCTGGGGGATGGCGTTGGCCGGGTAGCGCAGCCGGGCCAGCTTGGCGACGTGCTGCGCCAGGTCGCCGGAGCGCTCCAGGTCGGCGGACATGCGCAGCGAGGTGACGACGATCCGCAGGTCGGTCGCCACCGGCTGCTGGCGGGCCAGCAGGGCTATCGCCCGGGCCTCCAGGTCGTGGTGGAGCTCGTCCACCTTCTGGTCGGCCTCGATGACGCTTTCGGCCAGCTTCAGGTCGCCGTCGAGGATCGCCGTCGTGGCGCGCCCGACGGCCGATCCGACCAGCCTGGCCATGTCGACCAGGCTGTCGCCGATCGAGTCGAGTTCCTCGTGGTACGCGTCCCGCATCAGGGTTCCCTCTCGTACGTTTGTTCTAGTGGGGGCCGGGAGCCGGGGTCCGTGGCCGAAACCAGCTGCGAACCCCACGCTCCCATGTTCTGGTCCCCGCGCGTCCGTTTCTGCCATCGCAAATGAACCAATACTGGCTCCAAGGTGAACTTCGGGCGACGAGTGTTCGAGCTGACACCTCGCGGACTGTGGGGATGTCGTACCCCCTGCTTAACCTGTTTGCATGGACGTGAACGCGGCGGTCGCCGCAGCGGCAGCGATCGCCGGGGTACTTACCGGTGTCATCGCCATGCTGGCGTTCCGCTGGAGCGAACGCGACCAGAAGCGACCGACCAGGACTTCTCTGCACACCGACCCCGTACTGCCCCCGGGCGTGGACACCGTACTGAGCGTGCTGCGCTCTTCAGCGGTCGTCCTCGACGAGGGCGACATCGTGGTCAAGGCGAGCTCGGCGGCGTACGCCCTCGGACTGGTGCGCGGCGGCAAGCTCGCCGTCGAACCGATGCTCCAGATGGCCCGGGACACCCGGCGCGACGGCGAGATACGCCAGGTCGAGCTGGACCTGCCCCGGCGCGGTACCGGACGCGGAGAGGCGCTCGCCGTCTCCGCCCGGGTGGCGCCCCTCGGCTCCCGGCTCGTACTGCTACTGGTCGAGGACCTCACCGAGGCCCGTAGGATCGAGGCGGTACGACGCGACTTCGTGGCGAATGTCAGCCACGAGCTCAAGACCCCGGTCGGCGCACTCTCCCTCCTCTCCGAGGCCGTCATGGACGCCTCGGACGATCCGGAGGCAGTGCAGCGCTTCGCCGGTCGTATGCAGATCGAGGCCACGCGCCTGACCAACCTGGTCCAGGAGCTCATCGATCTGTCGAGAGTGCAGAACGACGATCCGCTGGAGGACGCCGAGCCCGTCCGAGTGGACGAACTCGTCGCCGAGGCGATCGACCGGTGCCGCCACCAGGCCGGCACCAAGCAGATCACCATGGCCGCAGGCGGCACCGCCGACCTGCACGTCTGGGGCAACCGCGGCCAGCTGGCCGCCGCTCTCGGCAACCTCGTCGAGAACGCCGTGAACTACTCGCCGGCCCGGACCCGGGTCGGAATAGCCGCCCGCCGGCTCAGCGCACCCGGCGGCGACATGATCGAACTTGCCGTGACCGACCAGGGCATCGGCATCACCGACAAGGACAAGGAGCGCATCTTCGAGCGCTTCTACCGCGTCGACCCGGCCCGCTCGCGGGCCACCGGCGGTACCGGTCTCGGTCTCGCCATCGTCAAACACGTGGTCGCCTCGCACGGCGGGGAGGTCACGGTGTGGAGCGCCGAAGGTCAGGGCTCCACGTTCACCCTCAGGTTGCCGGAGGCGGGCGCGGCTCGCGACCGCGCCTCGCAGCACCCCGACCCCGACCTCGATGACGAGGCCGGCACCACCGAGTCATCCCCGTACGAACCGCTTCCCGCCCCGGAGGTCCATCCGTGACCCGAGTGCTCGTCGTCGAGGACGAGGAGTCCTTCTCCGACGCCCTGTCGTACATGCTCCGCAAGGAGGGCTTCGAGGTCGCCGTGGCGGCCACGGGCCCCGACGGACTCGACGAGTTCGAGCGCAACGGCGCCGACCTCGTCCTCCTCGACCTGATGCTGCCCGGCCTGCCGGGCACCGAGGTCTGCCGCCAGCTGCGCGGCCGGTCCAACGTCCCCGTCATCATGGTGACGGCCAAGGACAGCGAGATCGACAAGGTTGTCGGGCTCGAAATAGGAGCCGACGACTATGTCACCAAGCCCTTCTCCTCCCGCGAGCTGGTCGCCCGTATCCGGGCCGTCCTGCGCCGTCGCGGGGAGCCGGAGGAGGTCACCCCGGCCGCCCTTGAGGCCGGTCCGGTCCGCATGGACGTCGACCGCCACGTGGTGACGGTCTCCGGCTCCAAGGTCGACCTCCCGCTCAAGGAGTTCGACCTGCTGGAGATGCTGCTGCGCAACGCCGGCCGCGTCCTGACCCGTATGCAGCTCATCGACCGGGTCTGGGGCGCCGACTACGTCGGTGACACCAAGACCCTCGACGTCCACGTCAAGCGCCTGCGCGCCAAGATCGAGCCGGACCCGGGCGCCCCGCGCTACCTGGTGACGGTCCGCGGTCTCGGCTACAAGTTCGAGCCGTAAACCGCTGACCTGGTCCTACGACCGTACGGCCGAGCCGAGCCGCGGTCACGACCGCGGGGCTGAGCGCCGTGCGGTGAGGACGGCGGAGTCGGTTGCCGTGCGGTGACGGCTGGTCGCGGCCGTACGGCGAAGGGCGGCCCCCCTCGGGGGTACCGCCCTTCTCGCGTTGGTCGTACGGCGGTGCGACCGCTCAGCCCGCGTTCGCCGACTCCGACGCCGAGTCGCTCGGGGTGGCGCTCTCGGACGCCTTGTTCTTGGCCTTGGCGCTCTCGCTCGCCGTGGAGCCCGCCGCCGGAGAGCCGGAGACCGAGGAGGAGGCGGACGAGGACGCGGAGGCCGACGGGACCGCGCTCGGGCCCCAGCCCGTGAAGAAGCTCTCGGCGGGCACGACGAACGCGCGCAGGCTCACGTCACCCGTCTTGCTGAAGGTGAACGTGACCTTCTGCGCGTTGCCGTCCTTGACGGCCTCGCGGCTGCTGCCGAGCACCGCGGAGGCGTTGCCCTTGCCGCCCAGGATCAGCCGGCCGCCGCCCGGGATGGTCAGCGGCTGGGACTTGGTGCCGTGCAGTTCGGCGGTCTTGTTGGTGCCGGCGACGACGATCGACTGGAGCGTCTCCGGCTCGGTGCCGGTGTTGAAGATGGTCGCGGAGACCACGGCCGGGCCGGTCGAGGTGAGGTCGGGCTGGGTGATCACGGTCGCGTTCTGGACCTTGATGTCACCCACAGTCGTCGCGGCGTTGTCCGGCTTGATCTCCAGCGTCTGGGAGTTGTTGCCGGCACCACAGGCGGCGAGCGAGGCGACGGAGAAGGCGATGGCGGAGGCGGCGAGGGCGCCGCGTCGAAGGCTGCTGCTCACGGCGGCGGCTACTCCTTGAACGCGCGGGCGGCCCCCTATAAAGCCGCCCTAAGTGTCTGTCAGCGGCCTTAGGTTACCGAGCCGTTCCCGCGTGGCCGCACCCGACCCTCCCCAAGCCCCTCGCTTCTCTCGAGCGGCGGTACCCCCAGGACTCCACAAGTGACTCTCCGGTCACTTTGGGGGGCGCTCGTCAGGCATTCGCATAACCCGCTCGCAACACCGCGCGCAAAATTTCCGTGAAGGAATGCGCGACCGCCGGGGAAATTGATCACGTACCGTTCGGTCGGATGCCTGTGATCAATTCCGGAAACGTCCCCGATCCGACATCAGCAGCCGAACGGAGTAGCGGAAGTCGTACGCTTGGAAGTGGACATATGGGGACGTTCGTCCACTTGGCCGGGTGTCCGGAGGTGTGTAACGTACGCGTTTCACCTCGCCCGGAGAGCCGCTCCGACCTGCGAATACCTGCTTCCGGACGGCTCGCGAAGCACGTTCCTGTTGCTGTTGTCAAGCCCCGAGATATGCCCTGACCTGCGAAAACGCCATTCAGAACCGCCGGTTTCCGTGTTACCCTGGATAGCCACGGAAGGGGTACCTGTCACATGACGTTCAAGGTTGGCGACACCGTGGTCTATCCCCATCACGGGGCCGCGCTGATCGAGGCTATCGAAACTCGCCAGATCAAAGGCGTGGACAAGACCTACTTGGTGCTGAAGGTCGCCCAGGGTGACCTGACGGTACGTGTGCCAGCGGACAATGCGGAGTTCGTCGGCGTGCGTGATGTGGTCGGTCAGGACGGACTGGACCGGGTCTTCGAGGTGCTGCGCGCGCCGTACGCCGAGGAGCCCACGAACTGGTCCCGTCGTTACAAGGCAAACCTGGAGAAGCTCGCCTCCGGCGATGTCATCAAGGTCGCGGAAGTCGTGCGTGACCTGTGGCGTCGTGAGCGCGAGCGCGGACTCTCCGCCGGTGAGAAGCGGATGCTCGCCAAGGCCCGCCAGATCCTGGTGAGCGAGCTCGCTCTTGCGGAGAACACAAACGAGGACAAGGCCGAGGCCCTGCTCGACGAGGTCCTCGCGTCCTGACGCGATCCAGCTCGGCACACCGAAACTCCGCACACTGAATGCCGCGGTGCCCGATGACACATTCTGTCGCCGGGCGCTGCGGCATGTCCGTGCCCGGAACTCGCGCACTCGGAACCCCGCACCTGGCGGAGACCCCCGATACTAGGCGTGCCGGGCCCGGGCTGCTGGCTCGACCAGTGTCACGGAAGGGTCCGGTCAAGGCGTCGCGCCCGGCACTTCCCAGGCCATACCCACGCCAGGCCCGCACACAAACCTGACAGGAACCGATGTCTGACGATTCGCGTCCTTCGCGTACGGAACTGCGTACCGCCGCCGTGATTCCCGCCGCCGGCCGGGGCGTACGGCTCGGTCCGGGCGCCCCCAAGGCGCTGCGCGCGCTGAACGGCACGCCCATGCTCATCCACGCCGTGCGCGCGTTGGCCGCCTCCCGCGCGGTCTCCCTGGTCGTCGTCGTGGCCCCGTCCGACGGCGCGCCCGAGGTCAAGTCCCTCCTCGACGCGCACGCGCTGCCCGATCGCACCGACTTCCTCGTCGTCCCCGGCGGCGACTCCCGCCAGGAGTCGGTCAAGCTCGGCCTGGACGCGCTGCCCCCCGACTACGACATCGTCCTCGTCCACGACGCGGCCCGCCCGCTGGTCCCCGTCGACACCGTCGACGCCGTGATCCAGGCGGTCCGCGACGGCGCCCCCGCGGTCGTCCCCGCCCTTCCCCTCGCCGACACGGTCAAGGAGGTCGAGCCGGCGACGGTTCAGGGCGACCCCGAGCCGGTCCTCGCCACCCCGGACCGCGCCCGCCTGCGTGCGGTCCAGACCCCGCAGGGTTTCGACCGTGCGACGCTGGTCCGCGCCCACGAGACGGTCACCGACAACGTCACCGACGACGCCGGCATGGTCGAACAGCTCGGCGAACGGGTCGTGGTCGTCCCCGGCCACGAGGAGGCCTTCAAGGTCACCCGCCCCCTGGACCTGGTCCTCGCGGAGGCGGTCCTGGCCCGCAGGAGGCTCAACGATGGCTTCTGACCAGCCGCTCCTGCCCCGGGTCGGCATCGGCACCGACATCCACGCCTTCGAGGAGGGCCGCGAGCTGTGGTGCGCCGGCCTGAAGTGGGAGGGCGAGGGCCCGGGCCTGGCCGGCCACTCCGACGCGGACGTCGTCGCGCACGCCGCGTGCAACGCGCTGTTCTCGGCGGCGGGCCTGGGCGACCTCGGCCAGCACTTCGGCACCGGGCGCCCGGAGTGGTCGGGCGCGTCGGGGGTGACCCTCCTGACGGAGGCCGCGCGCATCGTCCGCGACGCCGGATTCCTGATCGGGAACATCGCCGTGCAGGTCGTAGGACCGCGCCCGAAGATCGGCAAGCGCCGGGACGAGGCCGAGAAGATCCTTTCGGACGCGGCGGGGGCTCCGGTTTCGGTTTCGGGGGCTACGACGGACGGCCTCGGATTTCCGGGCAGGGAAGAGGGACTCATGGCGGTGGCAACGGCGTTGGTCGTCAAAGCGACGTGAGTTGAGTGATTCGTTTGGGGGCGCGGGGCTGTATCGATATGCGGCTCCGCCGCGGGGCGCGATCAACCCCCACGAACCCGCACATGACAACGGTCCCCGGCACTCCGGTCGGCCCACTACCCTAGGTCTCGTGACGATTCGCCTGTACGACACCAACGCCCGGCAGATCCGTGACTTCGCCCCGCTCGCCCCGGGCTGTGTCTCGATCTACCTCTGTGGTGCCACCGTGCAGGCGGCACCGCACATCGGCCATATCCGCTCCGGCCTCAACTTCGACATCATGCGCCGCTGGTTCGAATACCGCGGCTACGCCGTGACGTTCATCCGCAACGTCACGGACATCGACGACAAGATCATCGCCAAGTCCGCCGACCAGGGCCGCCCCTGGTGGGCGATCGGCTACGAGAACGAGCGCGCGTTCAACGACGGTTACACCGCGCTCGGCTGCCTCCCGCCGACGTACGAGCCCCGCGCGACCGGGCACGTACCGGAGATGATCGAGATGATGCGCGGGCTGATCGAGCGCGGACACGCCTACGAGGTCGACGGCAACGTCTACTTCGACGTGCGCTCCTACCCGGACTACCTCCAGCTCTCCAACCAGGAGCTGGACAACCTCCGCCAGCCGGAGGGCGAGGGCGAGACCGGCAAGCGGGACCAGCGGGACTTCGCGCTGTGGAAGGCCGTGAAGCCTGGCGAGCCCAGCTGGGAGACGCCGTGGGGCCGCGGCCGGCCCGGCTGGCACCTGGAGTGCTCGGCGATGGCCCACAAGTACCTCGGTGAGGCCTTCGACATCCACGGCGGCGGCCTCGACCTGATCTTCCCGCACCACGAGAACGAGATCGCCCAGGCCAAGGCCTACGGCGACGACTTCGCCCAGTACTGGGTGCACAACGCCTGGGTCACCATGAGCGGCGAGAAGATGTCGAAGTCCCTCGGGAACTCGGTCCTCGTCTCCGAGATGGTCAAGGCGTGGCGCCCGATCGTGCTCCGCTACTACCTCGGCACCCCGCACTACCGCTCGATGATCGAGTACAGCGAGGAGTCGCTGCGCGAGGCCGAGCAGGCGTTCGCGCGGATCGAGGGGTTCGTGCAGCGCGTGGTGGAGCTGGCCGGGGGAGCGGTGGAGCCCTCGACCGAGGTCCCGCCGGCCTTCGCCGAGGCGATGGACGACGACCTGGGCGTCCCGCAGGCGCTGGCCGTCGTGCACACCACCGTCCGGCAGGGCAACAGCGCGCTGGCCGCCGACGACAAGGAAGCCGCCGTCGCCCGCCTCGCCGAGGTCCGCGCCATGCTCGGCGTGCTCGGCCTCGACCCGCTCGACGCACACTGGTCCGGCGGGGCCGAGAGGGGCGAGACCGTGCTCAACAAAAACGTGCACGGGGTCGTCGACAGTCTCGTACGACTCGTCCTCGACCAGCGCGAGTCCGCCCGCGGCCGCAAGGACTGGGCGACCGCCGACGCCATCCGCGACCAGCTGAACCAGTCCGGTCTCGCGATCGAGGACAGCCCCCAGGGCCCGCGCTGGACCCTCAAGTCCTGACCACCGGTCAATCAAGATCGACTGTGCCGCCCGGCCCCCCGGGCGGCACACTGCATAAGACGTACGTACGAAACGAAGCTTACGGAGACGGGTAACCCATGGCAGCCAACAACCGCCGCATGTCCGGCAAGAAGGGCGCGCAGATCGGCAGTGGCGGCCAGCGGCGCCGGGGCCTGGAGGGCAAGGGTCCGACCCCGCCCGCCGAGATGCGCAAGGGACACAAGAAGAACCGCATCGCCAACGCCAAGACGAAGCAGACGGTACGCCGTCCCGCGCCGCGTGGCCGGGGCGGCAAGGGCACCTCCGAGCTGGTCGTCGGCCGTAACCCGGTCGTCGAGGCGCTGCGCGAGGGCGTTCCCGCGTCCACGCTCTACGTCCAGCAGTTCATCGACAACGACGAGCGGGTCCGCGAGGCCCTCCAGCTCGCCGCCGAGCGCGGTGGCATCAACCTCATGGAGGCGCCGCGCCCCGAGCTGGACCGGATGACGAACGGCCTCAACCACCAGGGCCTGGTCCTCCAGGTCCCGCCGTACGAGTACGCGCACCCCGAGGACCTGGCGGAGGCCGCGTACGACGGGAGCGAGGACCCGCTGATCGTCGCCCTGGACGGGGTCACCGACCCGCGCAACCTCGGCGCGGTCGTCCGCTCCGTCTCCGCCTTCGGCGGCCACGGCGTCGTCGTGCCCGAGCGGCGCGCGGCCGGTATGACGGCGGGTGCCTGGAAGACGTCGGCCGGTGCGGCGGCCCGTACGCCGGTGGCCCGTGCCACGAACCTCACCCGGGCCCTGGAGGCGTACAAGAAGGCCGGCATCGTGATCGTCGGCCTGGCCGCCGACGGTGAGCACCAGATCGGTGATCTGGAGGCGCTCTCCGGCCCCGTCGTCATCGTCGTGGGCAGCGAGGGCAAGGGCCTGTCCCGGCTGGTCGGCGAAACGTGCGACTACCGGGTGCGGATCCCGATGCCGGGCGGCGCGGAGTCGCTCAACGCCGGTGTGGCGGCGGGGATCGTGCTGTATGAGGCGGCCCGGCGGCGGGCCTGACGGCGGTACCCGGCGGCGCGCCGCCGGGGCTGAACAAACGTCCGTGACCTCACCTGCGCGGGGTAATTCCGGCATCCCGTGCATCCTTGACGGGGTCCGGACACTTCGGGGCGGTCAAAGCAGTGTCCTAACTCCACGTCACTCGGTTAGATGAGTGTGGACACCAGAACACCCCGCACACCCACGGGGGACCGCTCGCCGGGATTCCGCTCCGGATTCACTTCCGGGCCCGACGACGCTCCCGCGCTGAGCATGGTGAAGGTGCCGAGCGATCCGGCGCAGGTCATCGTCAACCACGCGAGTTTCCGCGTGCAGTTGGGCGTATCGACACGGCGTGCCCAATCTCCCCGGGTCGCACGGCACCTGAGCGCCACCGAGGACACCGCGCGCATTCCGGTCGCCGGCACGGCGGGCAGAGCGGGGGCGGCGCCCGGCCGGCGCCGCCCGGTCGTCTGGAGCGGCAAGTCCGCGCCCGACGACACCGGAGCCCACCGGCTGCTCCAGGCCGTCCGCGGTGGCAGCGTCCGGTACGCCGAGGAATCCGTCGAACCGGCCGGCGCGACCCAGGTCATCCCGCGCGTCGACGACGGCTACGGCGACCTCGACCGGACCGTCGAGACCCCGCTGGTCGGCCATCCGCGCTCCCCGGCCTCGGGCGAGTCCCGGCTGCTGCCGCCCATGCGCACGACGGGCAGCGCCTACGACGAACCCGCCTACGACGAACCCGCCTACGACGAACCGGCCTACGCCGACGACGAGTTCGAGGACTTCGAGGAGCCGTCGTCGACCAGACGGCACGGCGACGACCCGGCCCGGCACGCCTACTATCCCGGCCGCCGGATGAACCTGGGCGTGGTCCTGCTCCCGCTCCGGATCTTCCTCGGCTTCATCTCCATCTACGCCGGCATGGGCAAGCTGTGCGACCCCGTCTACTTCGACGGCGGCAAGCGCGGCTCCATGGTCACGTGGCTGAACACGCTGCACCCCTGGGACGTCGCCGAGCCGCTGCGTCAGTTCGCCCTCCAGCACCCGGTCGGCTCCGGCCTGGTCATCGCCTTCTTCCAGGTGATCGTCGGCGTCCTGACCGTCCTCGGCTGCTGGCAGCGGGTGGCCGCGGTGGTCGGCGCCCTGCTCTCCGCCGCGCTCATCGTCACCGTCAGCTGGAAGACCGTCCCCGCGTACGACGCCCCCGACATCATCTATCTCGCCGCCTGGTCCCCGCTGATCATCGCCGGCGCCCCCGTCTACTCCGTCGACGGCCGCCTCGCGGGCAGCGCCTGGCGACGCCTGGGCCCGCACTCCGACATCTGGGACCTGCGCGCCTACGTGCTCCGCCGCGGCGCCCTGATCACCGCCGTCACCATCGGCCTCACCCTCCTCGTCGGCTCTCTCCTGGGCGGCGCGGTCCGCGACTCCAGCCGCGTGGTCGTCCCCGGCCCCGGCGAGGCGCCCCGCAACAACCTCCCGGGCTCCCCGCTGCCGGGCGAGACGGCCAAGCACCGGAAGCAGACCCCGTCGGCCTCCACGGCCCCCTCGAGCGGCGCCACGGCGAGCCCTTCGCAGGCGGCGACCACCCCGGGCGCCGACCGCGCCACGAGCGGTGCCACCACCACGACTCCCAGCCAGACCCAGGGCACCACGGGCCAGGCTCCGCCCCAGCACACGGCTCCCGCACCGACCACGGCCGGCCCGACCTCGGGCGGCACCGCGACCGGCGGCACGTCCTCGACGGGCGGCACGGGCAGCGGCACGGGCAGCACCGGCGGCGGCTCGACCTCCTCGGGCCAGCCGGGCCTGGTGGGCGGCTTGCTGGGCTAGCACGGCCACCTCATGGTGATGGGCCCCACGCCGCAAGGCGTGGGGCCCATCACCATGAGGGTGAGGGGGAGGAAGGGCTGTCCCCCTTGTCGGTCTACCGACCCAGCGCCGCCAGTTCCTTCGCCGCCTCCGTCAGGTCCTTCGCCGTGTCGATCGCCCGCCAGTACGCCCCCTGCGGAATCGGGAACCCGGCCAGCCGCCGGCTCCGCGCGAGATGCGGGAACGTCGTCCGCTCATGGTCCCCCCGCTCCGGAAGCATCTCGGCGAACTCGGGCGAGAAGACGTACACACCCGCGTTGATCTCGAACGTGGACGGGGGCGACTCGATGAAGTCCGTGATGTGCCCGAAGCCGTCCGTCTGCACCGCGCCCCACGGGATCCGCGGCCGGGCGAGCGCCAGCGTCGCCACCGCGTCCCGCTCCGTGTGGAAGTCGGCCATGTCGCGCAGCGAGAACCGCGTCCAGATGTCGCCGTTCGTGGCGTACCAGGGCCGGTCGGTGTGCGGCAGATGCGCGGCCGCGTACCTCAGGCCGCCGCCCCGGCCCAGCGGCTCGCTCTCCACCACCGTCGTGACGGAGAGGGGCAGGTCGGCCGAGTCCAGCCACTTCTGCAGGACGTCGGCGAGGTGGCCGCAGGAGACCACCACGTCCGTGACGCCCTCCTCGGCGAGCCAGGTCAGCTGGTGGCCGATGATCGGCGTGCCCGTACCCGGGATCTCGACCATCGGCTTGGGCCGGTCGTCGGTGTACGGACGAAGCCGTGAGCCCTGGCCACCGGCCAGGACCACGGCTTGAGTGGGGCGCAACGCGGCGTTCGGATGGGTCATGACCCGAACTGTACGACGCGCCCCGGGGGCTCCTTGAGCGCCGTAGGACGGCCCTTAAGGAGCTGTTACCCACTTACCGTCCGGTGTTCAGCTGTGCGCGGCCAGCACGCCGGACGCGAAGGACGTGTCGCACACCGGGCGGGCGTACGACTGGGCGCGCGAGGCGCCGTAGATGCGCACCGCGGCCCGGCCCAGCGCGCGGGCGATGGACGAGCAGTGCCGGGCCATCGACGGGTGGCCGTTGACCGCCTGCTGGAGGTGGGTGAGGACCTGGCCCGGGTTCTTGTCCTGGAGCTCGGTCATCAGCTGCTCGCGCAGGACGTCCTGGGGGGCCCGGGAGACCGCCTTGGAGGAGACGCCGGCGTCGGTCACGTCGGTCGCGGTGAGCACCGAGTTCCGCGGGCTTCCCGTCCAGTTGACGCGGGTGACGGCGAGGGTCCCGGAGAGCACCAGGACGACGGGCAGGACGAGGGCGAGAGTGCGGCCGATCCGGCGGGCAGGGCCGCCCCGATGGCCGCGTCGCGTCTGAGGGGTGGTGGAGTGCTTCACGCGTGTGAGGGTAGCGTGCGGTAATGATTTGGCGACATTTAGTCACCGGTTCGGGGGATGGAGAAGTGCCCCGTTTCGGGTACGGGGTTGACGTACACGGCTCGAAAACCACCCGCTTGCCGGGGTAATTCGGGGCAACGCAAAGGGCCCCGCAGCAGGCTGCGGGGCCCTCTTCGTCAACCTGGGTAAGTTCACCCTGGTCAGAGGTTTCTCTGCTTGATCGGTCAGTCGGAGAGACGCTCGCCCGTGGACGTCGAGAACACGTGGGTCTCGCCCGGCCGCGGCACGACGTGCAGCGTGGCACCCTTCTCCGGGACCGCGCGGCCGCTGACGCGGACGACCAGGTCCTTGAGGTCGTCGCCGACCTTGGCGCTGCCGTAGACGTAGCCGTCGGCGCCCAGCTCCTCGACGACGTTCACGGAGACCGCGAGGCCCGCCGGGGCGTCCTCGGTGTGCTTGGAGAGGGCGGACGCGGCCTCGCCGTTGTGCTCGACGATGTCGAAGTGCTCGGGACGGACGCCGACGGTCACCGTGCGGTCGCCCTTGTCGGTGGCGGCCTGGAGCGCCTCACGGTTGACCGGGACCACGCTGTTGCCGAACTTCACACCGCCGTCGGTGATCGGGACCTCGACCAGGTTCATGGCGGGGGAGCCGATGAAGCCGGCGACGAAGAGGTTGGCCGGGCGGTCGTACATGTTGCGCGGCGAGTCGACCTGCTGGAGCAGACCGTCCTTGAGGACGGCCACCCGGTCGCCCATCGTCATGGCCTCGACCTGGTCGTGGGTGACGTAGACGGTGGTGATGCCCAGGCGGCGCTGGAGGGACGCGATCTGCGTGCGGGTCGAGACACGGAGCTTGGCGTCCAGGTTGGACAGCGGCTCGTCCATGAGGAAGACCTGGGGCTCACGCACGATGGCGCGGCCCATCGCGACACGCTGGCGCTGACCGCCGGAGAGGGCCTTCGGCTTGCGGTCCAGGTACTCGGTGAGGTCGAGGATCTTCGCGGCCTCCTCGACCTTCTGCCGGATCTCCGCCTTGTTCCGGCCGGCGATCTTGAGCGCGAAGCCCATGTTGTCGGCGACCGTCATGTGCGGGTAGAGGGCGTAGTTCTGGAACACCATGGCGATGTCCCGGTCCTTGGGCGGCAGGTGCGTGACGTCGCGGTCACCGATGCGGATGGCGCCGGCGTTGACGTCCTCCAGGCCTGCGAGCATCCGCAGCGAGGTGGACTTGCCGCAACCCGACGGGCCGACCAGGACGAGGAACTCGCCGTCCTCGATCGCGATCTCGAGGCCGTCGACGGCGGGCTTGGTGGAACCCGGGTAGATCCGGGTCGCCTTGTCGAACGTAACAGTGGCCATGGCTCAGAGGCCCCCTTCTACCGGCAGGAACGTGCCGGACGATCCGTTGTAGGAAGGTGGTTGGTGTAGTCCACGCGAGTGAACTGGCTCTGGACGGTACCTGGCGTTCACCCCGTATGTCAGTACCTGGACCCCTGTGAACTTCGCGGAAATTTTCGACAGGGCGGCCTCGGGAGCTGGGTACACTGCACTGGCACGCACCCCACGGTGCCTGCACGCCTCCTTAGCTCAGCTGGTCAGAGCGCCGCTCTTGTAAAGCGAAGGTCGTCGGTTCGAATCCGACAGGGGGCTCCGACAGCATGGACAACGAGGTGGCACCCCTACTGCCTGGAACGTCGCTTGGCGCGGCGGGGTATCAGCAGGGTGACGCAGGTTCCCTCACCTGGGGCTGAACCAACGCGGAGGTGTCCGTTCAGCAGGTGGCCGCGCTCGTGCATGGCCGACAGCCCGGTTCCTGTGGAGACCACCGTGCGGAGCGCGGACGGGTTGACCGGTGCGGAAGGCTGCCGGTCCATCCCGCGGCCGTTGTCCCTGACCGCCACACTGATCGCGTGGTCGTCGCTGTCGAGTTCCACGAGAAGGTGGCTCGCCTGAGCGTGCTTGACCGCGTTGTTCAGCGCTTCCTGCACGATGCGGTAGACGTGGGCCTGGGCCTCCGGCGACAGTTCGTCCCCAGGCCCGTGCCACTCCGCTCCGACGCGCAGCTCGACGTTCAGCCCGAAGGTGTCCTCGGTGCGCCGGCACAGCGTCTCAAGAGCAGGCGCGAGTCCGAGCTGATCGAGGGCGAGAGGCCGCATTTCCACGATCAGGTGCCGCAGGGACGTGATCTGGTTCGCGATCAAGCTCTGTGCCTGGTCGATGGCCTCGTTCATGGCGGCGGACTGGGCCCTGCCGGCGGCGGACAGAACCATCTGAACAGCGGCCAGTTCTTGAAGGGTCCCATCGTGCAACTCACGGGCCCAGCGCCGACGCTCCCGTTCTTCGCCGTCGCTACGGGCGTGCGCCCGCTCCCGCGCGAGACTGTGGCGGCGCGCCACCGCACTGCGGCCGAGCATGACGGCGCAGCCGATCAGCAGGAGGGGCACGATGTTCAGGCCGTTGAAAAGCGGCTCCTTCGTCATGCGAACCAGCTGTGACACGGCGAGTATGAGTGCGAGCCCGCACAGGGCCGCCAGCCATGCCCTCCGGACGGCGTTGCTCAGTGCCGCCGCGACGATGAGGGCGACGGCGGCACCGAGGGAGAAGCGCATCACCCAGCGAGGCTGCTGCTGGAGGACCTCGACCGCGAAGGCGATCACGAGCAGCGCGGCACCGGTGGCCTCCGTGATCGGGCCGGCCTTGGCTCGCAGCGTGCCGTTCATCCCAGCAGCCCGCGCTCGCGAGCCGCGGCGATGAGTTCCGCCCGCGTCTCGGTCCCGAGCTTGTCCCGAATCCTGGCGCGGTGGGTCTCCACCGTCCGAACGGAGACGTAGAGACGTCGCGCGACCTCCTGGTTGGTGTGGCCCAGGGCGAGCAGTGAGAGAACCCGGAGCTCGCGCGCTGTCAGAGAGACGTCCTCAACGGCTCCGGAAGCGCCGGCGTCCGCGATGGCCAGCCGGGCACCCATGGCGGGCTGGAGGTATACGGCTCCCCGCGCGACCTGGCGAGCCGCACCGACCAGTTCCTCCGCCGCCGCCTCCTTGAGCAGATACCCGGCCGCTCCGATCCGCAGGGCCGCGCGGGCGAACGCGGGATCCTCCTGCATCGTCAGGATCAGAATGCGGGTACCGGGTGACGCCGCGAGCAGGTCAGGGATCGAGGGCAGGCTGGACTGGCCCGCCATGGTGAGGTCCAGGACCAGCACGGACGGTTGCTCCTCCGCCACGGCCTGCACGGTCTCCGGGACCGTCGAGCTCTCGGCGACGATCTCGAAGGACTCGTCCCGGGACAACAGCGCGCGCATGCCCGCACGGACCACGGGGTGATCATCGGCGATCACCACGCTGAGACGTGACACAGCCTCCACCCCCGGCTCAGCGCGGTCGGCATTCATGGGGGCAAAGGTACTGCGTGAGGCCGGTCGGCCCGGGCTCCGGGGATGGGCGGAGCGATCGGGTGAACCCTGAAGCGGGGGGTGCCGAGGGCGGATGCCGAAGCGGCGGGTGCGGGAAACCCGAAGGACGACTGCGGACGGGCACTGAGGCCCCGAAGGGTGTCGGAGCACCACGATGGCTGGGCAGAGACCTCGGTCGGGCGCGAAGCGCCGGCCGGCCGACACGGACAGAACGGTTCACAGATGATCGACAGGCGTACCTTCGGCAAGGTCATCGGCGTGGGCGCGGCGGGAACGGCTGCGGCATCACTGGTCGGGCTGAGCGGCTCCGCGGCAGCGGCGTCCTCGTCGTCCGGGGCCGGCGCCGAAAAGACGACGCTGCCACCGGACTCGGGCGACAGGTCCTTCCCGATGCTGAGGCAGGTCAGGGCGGGCGAGCTCATGGTGGGCTACGCCGAGGCCGGCCCGGCCGACGGACCAGCCGTCATCCTCCTGCACGGGTGGCCGTACGACATCCACAGCTATGTGGATGTCGCGCCCCTGCTCGCGGCCCAGGGCTACCGAGTCATCGTTCCCTACCTGCGCGGACACGGCACCACGGCCTTCCTTTCGTCGACCACGTTCCGCAACGCGCAACAGTCGGTGATCGCCCACGACATCATCGCCCTGATGGACGCTCTGAGGATCAAGAAGGCCGTGTTCGGGGGCTTCGACTGGGGATCGCGGACCGCCGACATCATCGCCGCCCTCTGGCCGAAGCGGTGCACGGCTCTGGTCTCCGTGACCGGTTACCTGATCACCAACCGGGAGAAGAACAAGCTGCCGCTGCCGCCCGCGGCCGAGTGGGCATGGTGGTACCAGTACTACTTCGCGACCGAACGCGGCGCGCTGGGCTTCGAGAAGTACCGGCACGATTTCGCGAAGCTCATCTGGCACAACGTCTCCCCGACGTGGAACTTCGACGACGCCACCTTCGACCGCACGGCGGCGGCATTCAACAACGAGGACTACGTCCCCATCGTGATTCACAACTACCGCTGGCGGCTGGGCCTGACCGAGGGCGACCCCCGCTACGACGGTATTGAGGCACGCCTCGCGGCCGCGCCCGACATCGCGGTGCCCACCATCACTCTCGACGGGGAGCTGGACCCCTTCACCCCGGCCGGCGACGGCGCGGCATACCGGGGCAAGTTCACGGGCCCCTATGACCACCGGACGCTCAAGGGAATCGGCCACAACGTGCCGCAGGAAGCGCCCGAAGCATTCGCCCGAGCCATCCTCGATGTCGACCGATTCTGACCAGCGGTGTCTCACAACTGAGGAGGACGAAATGACACCTGAGAAGACAGGATTCTCGAATTCCGCCGATACCGGGCAGCGTCCCTGGTTCGGCAAGTTGCCGGAGCGCGTTCGCCCGGAGCAACTGGTGGAGGTGCAGCCTGCCACGGTGCCGGATCCGGCCAGGGATACGTACAGTTCCGACGACTGGCTCACCCGTACCTGCCTGTAGACGGGCGTCGCGCCACCATCGAGGCCGCCCTGCGCGAGGCGGGACTGCCCGAGCACCTCGCCGGAGGCGGCGACACCGACACCTACGACGCGGTGCTGCGTCGCTCCCACCAGGAAGGCATCACACTGGTCGGCCAGGAGGTCGGCAGCCCCCTCATCGCCGTCCCCGGCCCCGACAGCGACGACAAGATCGCCTTCTTCGGACCCGTCGTCACCCCCGCACCTACCGGCGAGCAGGCTGCCCGGCTGTGGGACGGCACCCTCGCCGTCGCCTCCACACCCGGCTTCTACGAGATCAAGCGGACCCGCACCGTCGGCCCGATCTTCGACTAGTGCCCTGCGGGTGACAACACCCGGCCCCCGACGCCCCGCAACCGCTACATCCAGGGCCACCGGGGGGACGCACGCGCCGGACCTGAACAGCGATCACGGGCTTCCTCCGTCCGGGATCTCGGCGTACCGGCATCCGGGGGAGGGAGGCGACCCAGAGGACCGGGGACGTGGATTCGCTGCTCGACCGCTTGCGTTCGGAGATCGCTGAGGCCCGGGCAGTGGTGATCATGCCAACCGCCGTGACGGTCTGGAACAGCGCCCCGACCGCATGATCCCCCGAGGGGCCTCTCTATTGGTTCTCGCAGCGCTGCCGTGCCGCGAGGAGTGCGATGTCGTCCTCGCAGATTCCGCTGGTCAGCTGGGTCAGCAGGGTGTCGAGCAGGAGCTCCAGGGAGCCGTCCGCCGGCAGGCTCAGCTCCGTGAGGCCGCGGATCGCGTCGTCGATGTCCGTGCCGCGCTGTTCCACCAGGCCGTCGGTGTAGAGCAGCAGGACCGCGTCCGGCTCCAGGGAGAACGTTGTCATCTCGTAGTCGCCGAGCTCGGTGCCGAGGGGCGGTCCGGCGGTGAGGTCCAGGACCTCGGCGCTGCCGTCCGGGCGGAGGACGACGGGTGGCAGATGGCCGGCCGTGGACGCCGTACAGGTGCCGTTCTCGGGGTCGACGAGGACGAGCAGGCAGGTGGCGACCCGGTCGAGGCCGATCCGGGCGGCCCGGCGGTCCGCCTCGCCCAGCATCTCGTCGACGGGCAGGCCGGAGGCGGCCACGGTGCGCAGCACGGAGCGGTACTGGCTCATCGCCACCGCCGCCTGGAAGCCGTGCCCCATCACGTCGCCCATGACCAGCAGGGTCCGGCCGCCCGGCAGGGCGACCGAGTCGTACCAGTCGCCGCCGACCAGCGCGCTGCGGCCGGAGGGCAGATAGCGGGTGGCCACCTCGACGCTGGGGTGCGGGCGGTCCGGCTCGGAGAGCAGGGCGCGCTGGAGCTCCAGGGTCATGGTGTGCTCCCCGGTGTAGCGGCGGGCGCTGTCGATGGAGGTGGCGGCGCGGGCGGCGACGCCCTGGGCGGTGAGGACGTCGTCCTCGCTGAAGGGGGCGGAGTCGCCGCCGCGCAGCAGCATCACGGTGCCGACACTGCGGCCGGCCGTGGGCAGCGGCACGATCAGGACCGAGTGCATGCCGGCCGTGCGGAAGATCTTCACGCGTTCGGGATCCGCGGTCACCTTCTCCAGGAGTTCCTCGGAGGCCATGTTGCTCAGCCACGGCCGTCCGCTGTCCATGCAGTTGCGGGTGACCCCGCCCCGGGGAAGGTCGATGTACGGCTTCGGGCCGCCGAGTTCGTGCAGATGCAGCTGGACCTCCGGCGCCGCGGTGAGCTTCATCTTCCGCAGCCGCAGCACTCCGGGCGGCGGTGGAGGCGCTCCCAGGAACTCCTCCTCGACGATCCCCACCGCGGCCACGTCGGCCACCGACGGGGAGAGGAAGTCGGCCAGTTCGGCGCAGGTGGTCTCGACGTCCAGGGTCGTGCCCACCCGGGTCCCCGCGGCGTCCAGCAGGGCGAGCCGCTGGTGTGCGGTCTCCAGGTCCTCGAGGTACTGGCGCAGGTTGCTGACCTCGACGCCGATGCCGCACACGCCGATGACCCGGCCGTGGGACTCCAGCCGGTGGAAGACCGAGCGCCAGATCCTGCGGCCCACGGATGAGGGGACCAGCGTGTTCCCGGTCACGGTCACCTCACGCGGCTTTCCGTCCGCCAGTACCTCGATGAGGACGTCGTCGGGTGTCTGGACGTCGGGCAGCACCGAGCCGAACTTCTTGCCGACCCAGTCGGCGGCGGCGACCCCGGTGACGGCGGTCCAGGCCGGGTTGACGTAGGTGTACCGCAGATGCTCGTCGACGATGACGACCGGGGCGGAGGTGCCTTCGACGATCTGCCGCAGAAGGCCGCACGCACAGGGCCTGTCCACGCCGTCGACGTGGGGTTCCGGTGTCATCGCCGGCGGAGCGTCCGTGGTCTCGGGGAAGAGCCACGCCGACGGGAGCCGTTCAGCGTTCACCTGATCTCTCCTGCCCGTCCGGGCCTGGGCGGTCCCTCTCCCATCGTGTGCGGTGGGGTGGTGGGGCGCATCTCCAGGCCCGGACGGTGTGACCCGTCGGTCAGGCGGTGACCGTCTTCGTCGCCTTGCTGGTCGCCGTGCCGTCCTTGTGGCCCGTGCGGCGGGCCGTGACCTTCACGGTGATCTTCTTGCCCTTCTGGGCCGACTTCAGGGTCAGCGTGGACTTGGTGGCCCCGCTGATCGCCTTGCCGTTCGCGTACCACTGGTATGCGTACGAGGTCGCCGCCGGGCTCCAGGTGCCGTGCGCCGCGGTCAGCTTCTTGCCGACCTTGGCGGTGCCGCCGACCGTCGGCGCCTTGGTCGCCTTCGGCGCGTCCCCCTTCGCGACCGTCACCGCGGCGGAGGTCGCCGACCCGCTCAGCCAGCCGCTCTTCACGGCCGTCACGGTCACCGTGAGCTTCTTGCCGACGAGGGCCGCCGGGACGGTGTACGACGCGGCGGTCGCCCCGGAGATCGCCTTGCCGTCGGCCTTCCACTGGTACGTGTAGGAGCCCGGGGCCGCCGACCAGCTCCCGGTCGTGGCCGTGACCTTGGCGGCGACCTTGGCCGTGCCGGTGATCTTCGGTGCGGCCGTGCTGGTCAGCTGGGCCTGGGTCACCGTGAAGGAGCCGAGCGGGTACTCGCAGCACGTGGTGAACACGCTGGCGTTCCAGGTGCCGGCCGCCGCGCCCGTCAGGTCCAGGGTGGCCGTCACCGAGCGGTTGTCGGCGGCGACCGAGTCGGCCTTCGCGGAGACGGTCCTGCCGTCGAGGCTCAGCCGCACCTCCGTGTTCGGGCCGAGGGCCGTACCGGTGACCGTGACCTTGACCTTCGTGCCGCTGACCCCGGTGGCCGGGCTGATCCCCGTGACGCTCACCTTGTCGGTGCCGCACAGGAGGGACGAGCAGGCCAGCCGGGCGCTGTAGGCGGTGCCGGACGCGGTCTCGGGGAGGCCGAGCAGGAACACGGTCGGGGTGAGCCCCGTGGACGAGCCGAGCGTGGCGCAGTCGTAGCCCTCGCCGTTCTCGCCGATGTAGCGGGTGCAGCCGTTGCGCCAGGACGTCGTGTTGTACAGCGCCGGTACGGCCTTGGCGGTCGCGCCGGTGGTGTCCTTGATGTCGGCCGAGAAGCGGTCGAGGCCGGCGGTCGGCAGGACCGCGCAGACGGCGCTGTGCGTCTCGTCGAGGGTGCCGGTGACCGGGCCGTACCCGTAGGACACGGACGGGACCCTGGTGCACTCGGGTGCGGGGCCGTCGGCGGTCGCGACGCGCAGGGCGTCCAGGTGGTACGCGGGGGCGGCCTTCAGGTCGGCCGGGGTCTGGACGAGCACCTGGTGGGTGGTGGAGCCGGTGACCGCGCAGGAGCTGTTGCGGTAGGAGCACTCGGTCTTGCCGTCACCGCCGATCACCGCGATGTTCGCCGTGCCCAGCGCGTCCCGCACGTTGACGTGGAGGACGTCGGTGGCGGCCGGGGTGGTGACCTGGACGCAGTCGACGGTGCCGGCGGCGCCGGCCGTGCCCTTCACCGACGGGCCGCCGACCTTGGCGGCCGCGGTCCTCGTGCAGCCCGCCGAGGCGGCGGTGGCGGTGACGTCCCGGCGGGTCAGGGTGTAGGCGGCGGCCTGGTCGCGGCCGGTGACCAGCACGGTGTGGGCCATGCCCGGGGTGAGCGAGCACACCGTCCAGCCGCTGGTGGTGGGGATGTGGTCGCAGACCTTCTTGCCGGTGGCGTCCAGCACCGAGAACCTCGCCGGTACGTCGCCGGAGGTCGCGGTCAGCTGGAACAGCTCGGTGCCGGTGTGGGCGTCCGCCGGGATGCTCAGGCACCGGGAGAAGACGCCGTCGCCGGTGGCGAAGGTGGCCTCGGCGCCGTCGGCGGTGAAGCTGCCGGCGGGCAGGACGGGGCAGTCACCCGCGGCGTCGGTGCGGTACAGGGCGAGGGCGTAGGGGCCGGTCGCGCCCTCGGCCTGGTTCTCGGTGTGCACCAGCGTCCGGTAGGGCGCGGTGCCGGTGAGCGCGCAGTTGCCGTCGGAGATCTCCTGCGCGGTGCACTGGGCGGTGCCGTCCCGGTCGAGGACCTCCAGGCGGGCCCCGACACCGGAGGAGGCGAGCGGCCTGAGGACGGCGATCCGGGCGTTCTGCGGGGCGGGCAGGGTCAGGCAGTCGTACTGGCCGGGCGTGCTCAGCTCGCCCTGGTGCGGGCCGTATCCGGTCGCCGTGCAGCCCGCGTCGGAGGCGCGGTCGAGGACGACCACGCTCTGGCGGGCGGAGCCCTCGGGGATCGCGGTGTAGGTGCCGGCCGCGGGCACCCGGCACGGGTCGGTGCCGGCGCGGCACACGGTCTTGCCGTCCGTGCCGTAGACCTGGACCGGGCCGGTGGCGCGGTCCTCGTTCACGTAGTGGACGGTGTACAGGCCGGCCTTGTCGGTGGTGAAGGTGTAGCAGCCGCCGACGGTGAGGTCCTGCGGGTCCAGGGCGCCGTAGGGGCGGACGGGGGTGGTGGTGCAGCCCTGGGGGTCGTTCAGGCGGCGGGCGGTGACCGTGTAGTCGGCCGGGAAGCCGCCGTCCGTGGAGTCCACCTGGGAGATCACCCGGTAGGGGCCGCTGCCGGGCAGCACGCAGCTGGTCTCGCCGTCCTCCGGGAAGTGCGGGCAGATCCGGGCGCCGGTCGCGTCGGTGAGCCACGCGGTCGCGCCGCCGTAGACCCGGGTGACGGCGGTGAGCCGGATGCGCTCGCCCGGCTGGGCGTCGATGCCCTGGCAGTCGACCTCGATCGGGCTCACGCTGGTGCGCGTGGTGAGCGGCTGGTCCCAGTTGGTGCCGGCGGCCTCGAAGCAGCCCGGTGTGGCCGAGCCGAGCGGGACGACGGTGACCTGGGCGTCCTCCGGGTCCACCCAGCCGCTGTTGACGACCGTGAGGGTGTAGGTGCCGGCCGCGGGCACCTGGCAGCGGCCCTGCTCGGAGTACTCCTCGTCGTAGCAGTCCACCGGGGTGCCGTCCGCGGCGGACAGCTGGGTGTACGCCTCGTGGTGGCTGTCGTCCAGCGACACCATGTACAGGCCCGCAGCCGGGGCCGTCACGGTGAAGCAGGCCGTCTCCTGGGCCGGGACGGTCACCTTGCCGACGGCGTCCCCGGGGTCGCCGAAGGGCGCGAGGGCCAGTGCCGCGCACACCGGGTCGTCGGCGCGGGCGGACCCGGCGCCGGTGAGCGTGAGCAGCGAGGTGAGCAGCGATACGACGAGGACCGTCACGGCGGTGAGCCGCCCGGGTCTCACCGTCCTGCCGAAACCGGTGTCGGGCACGGGGTGCGCCATCAATTCCCCCCTGGAATGCGAATGTTGGGGCGATGGTCGCACACAGGTGTGACACAGCCTCAACGGGTTTCCAGGGGCGCCCGTGCCTCGCGGTGTGTCAGTGCCGCCCCGCCACCCGGTCCGCGACCCGCGCCAGCCGGGACGACTCGGCGCTCGGGTGGAGCCGTTCGCGCTGGTCGGCGGCGCGGTAGGTGGCGTACATGCCCTGCACGCCGAGCCAGCGGAACGGCTCCGGCTCCCACTTGCGGACCTTGTGGTTCACCCACGGCAGCTCGGTCAGCCCGGTCCGCCCGCCCTGCCCGGAGTCGAGCTGGACGAGGTCCCGCAGCGTCCGTCCCGCGAGGTTGGTGGTGGCGACACCGGAGCCGACGTATCCGCCCGCCCAGCCAAGCCCCGTGGAGCGGTCGAGGGTGACGGTCGCGCACCAGTCCCGCGGCACCCCGAGCACCCCGGACCAGGCGTGCTCGATCCCGACCCCCGCCAGGCTCGGGAAGAACCGCACGAGGATCTCGCGCAACGCCTCGATCGTCGCCTGCTGTGTCCGCCCGTCGTTGTCCGTCCGGGACCCGAACCGGTACGGCACCCCGCGCCCGCCGAGCGCGATCCGGCCGTCGGCCGTGCGCTGGGCGTACATGTAGGCGTGCGCCATGTCGCCGAGGGTCTCCAGCCCCCGCCACCCCACCGACTCCCACTGCTCCTCGGTGAGCGGCTCGGTGGCGATCATCGAGGAGTTCATCGGCAGCCAGGTGCGCTTCTGCCCCTTGAGGTTCGCGGTGAAGCCCTCGGTGCAGCGCAGAATGTAGGAGGCGCGGACCGTGCCGTACGGGGTCACGGCGTGCCTGGGCCGGATCTCGGTCACCGGAGTCGACTCGTGGATCCGCACCCCCAGGCCCTCAACGGCCGCCACCAGCCCCTTCACCAGCTTCACGGGGTGCAGCCGGGCGCCGTGCGGGGTCCAGGTCGAGCCGACCGCGTCGGCGATCCGGATCCGCTCCCGGGTCTCCCCGGCGCCGTACAGCTCGCGGTCCTTCTCCCCGTACGACAGCTCGTGCTCGTGGAAGGCCTTGAGACGGGCCAGCTGGGCCGGGGTGGTGGCCACTTCGAGCACCCCGCCCTTGTGCAGGTCGGCGTCGATGCCCTCCGCCTCCGCGACCGCGAGGACCTCGTCGACCGTCTCGTTCATGGCCTTCTGGAGGCGTACGGCGGCCTCGTGGCCGTGCAGTGCGGCGTACCGGTCGCGGCCGGCGATGCCGTTGTAGAGCCAGCCGCCGTTGCGGCCGGAGGCGCCGTAGCCGCAGAACTTCTGCTCCAGGACCGTGATCCGCAGGAAGGGGGCGGCCTTCTTCAGGTAGTACGCGGTCCACAGTCCCGTGTACCCGCCGCCCACGATCACCACATCCGCGGTGGCGTCCCCGTCGAGCGGCTCCCGTACCGCCGGGAGGCCGTCGTTCGCGTACCAGAAGGAGATGCCGCCGTTGACGACACTGCTTGCCGAGCTGCTCATGGCCGGACGTTAACTCCTGAGGGCGGCCAGTGTCTCCTTCGGATTCCATGCTTTTCCACGGCCCCTGACCAGCGGATAGCAGGCCAGACCGATCAGTGTGGCGACGAAATGTCCGAGGTCGGTGAAGGTGGGCGACTCGGTCAGCGGCAGCCCGTAGACGAGCAGGACGACCGCGACGTACGCGTACCGCCAGGGCGTCGCGATCCGGTACGCGAGCACCGCCATCACCCCGGCGAGCGCGTAACTCACCCCGATGTCCATGGTGTTGACCGCGGCGTACGGGACGATGCCGTCGTGGATCCCCTTCAGCAGCGCACCCTCGCTGATCAGGGTGGCCAGCACGTGCGCGGCCGCGCACACCGCCAGCCAGCGCCCGGTACCGAGCCAGCGTTCCGCCGGTGCGTGGAAGACGGTGTACAGGAAGGCGTACGGCACCCAGTGCCCGCCCTCGATCCACATCGCACTGGCGACCAGCACCCGCACCGGGTTGTCCGACAGCTCATGGATGTTGGTGGACCGCTGCCGCAGGAACTGCTGCTCGAACTCGGGTGACATGTGGTGCAGCGCGAAGGTCGTCACGAAGAGAACCGCCAGCCAGATGTACGTGCCGGGGGCGCTGCGGACATACGCCCACACCCTGCTGCCGAGGCCCCGGGTATTTCGCATGAGGCGATTCACGCACGGCAGTAACGTCACATGGGTGATTGACATTCCGGATGGGCTGATCGCCCGGCACGAGCGGTACGGCGGCCCGGCGGGACGCGCCTTCGTCGCCTCGCTCCCCGGACGGGCCGAGCGGTTCCTGGACCACTGGGGGCTGCGGCCGGACGGCCCGACGATGTACGGCCGCTGCGCGCTGGTCCTGCCCGTGCTGCGGACCGCCGACGGCGCACGGGCCGTGCTGAAGCTCCAGGACGTCGACGAGGAGACCGCCGGAGAGCCGGTCGCGCTGCGGGCCTGGGGCGGGGACGGGGCGGTCCGGCTGCTCGACTCCGACGACGAGACCGGCACCCTGCTGCTCGAACGGCTCGACGCGGGACGGCACCTCGCGGACCTGCCCGACGCCCGCGAGGCGACCCTGGTCGTCGCCCGGCTGCTGGCCCGGCTGACGGCGGCCGAGCCCCCGGCGGGGCTGCGGCACCTCGGTGACATCGCGGCGCGACTGGGAGAACGGGCGTCGGCGGTACTGCCCCGCCACCCGGATCCCGCCGAACGCCGTCTCCTCGCGCACTGCGCGGCGGCGCTGGCCGACGTCGCCGGTGAACCCGGTGACCGCCTGCTCCACTGGGATCTCCATTTCGAGAACGTGCTCGCCTCCGACCGCGCCCCCTGGCTCGCCATCGACCCCAAACCGCTCGTGGGCGACCCCGGCTTCGACCTCTTCCCGGTGCTGTGGAACCGCTTCGACGCCGGGGAGGTGCGATGGCGCTTCGACGCCCTGACGGACGTCCTCGGCCTGGACCGGGACCGGGCCCGCGCCTGGACACTGGGCCGGGTCCTGCAGAACGCGGTCTGGACGATCGAGGCCGGCGGCCGCCCCGGCGAGGAGCAGCTGGAGATCGCCCGCCGGCTGCTCAGCTGACCGGCTCCGCCACCGGGGTCTCCGCCGAGGCGCCCTGCCTCGGGCTCCGCCGTCACCAGCAGGGCCGCGAACGGGCCGCGCTGTGCGGCGGGGAGGGCGATGTGCACGCCGGTCGCGCCCAGGACGGCCATCGGCCGCGCGAGCCGGTCAAGGTTCCAGGAGCACCTTTCCGACCGTCGCCCGATTTTCCAGAGCCCGGTGTGCGGCCGCCGCCTCGGCCAGGGGAAGCGCGTGGACACCGGCCGCGGCGACCGCGACCCGCACCTGCCCCGGACCGGGCACCGGGTCCTCGGTCTTCTCGTGGACGAGGTTCTCGGCAGGCCCGAAGGCGTGCAGAACGATGGCGTGCACAGGGACTCCCCCCAGGTACGGGACGCAGGGACCGGATGATCCGACAGCCGGATGATCCGACAGGTCGACTCTTCGACCTCAAGCGCGCTTGAGGTCAAGCCCCGGCCGGTCCCGGGCCCGCCTTCCGTTGTCAGTGGCGGGCTGCAAGATGGGGGCATGGCGAGGACAGCGGCCGGTGGGCCCGGCGGTGGCAAGGTGAAGGGCGCGCGGCGGCCGGAGGTGCGGCTGCCCGAGCTGGAACCCTGGAGCGGCGGCGAGCTGGAGCCGGACGGGGACTACGACGGGCAGGAGTTCCGGGACGCGGACTTCGTCGGGCAGGACGGCGCGGGCGCCCGGTTCATGGACTGCGCGCTGACGGGCTGCGCCTTCGACGAGACGGGGCTGCGCCACGCCCGGCTGCTGGACACGGTCCTCACGGGACCGAGAGGCGTCGGCACCGACCTCTCCGACGCGACCCTGCGCGACGTCGAGCTGGTCGACGCCCGCCTCGGCGGCACCCAGCTGCACGGTTCCGTGCTGGAGCGCGTGGTGATCCGCGGCGGCAAGATCGACTACCTCAACCTGCGCACGGCCAGGCTCAGAGACGTGGTCTTCGAGGGCTGCGTCCTCGTGGAACCGGACTTCGGCGACGCCGTCCTGGAGCGGGTGGAGTTCATCGACTGCACCCTGAAGGGGGCCGACTTCACGGGGGTGACGATGAAGGACGTCGATCTGCGGGGCGCCGCGTCCCTGGAGATCACCAGAGGAGTGGAGCGCCTGGCCGGGGCGGTGATCAGCATGTCCCAGCTGCTGGACCTGGCACCGGTGCTGGCCGTGCAGCTGGGGATCCGCGTGGAGGGGTGAGCCCGGCACCGGCAGCGGTGCTCAGTCCGAGGGCGTGGCCGCGGCCGCCTTCCGCAGGCCCAGGTGGTCGTCCGGGTCCTGGAGCCGGTCCTGCTGGGCGGCCAGCATGCGGCGGACCACTGGCTCCGGCATGCGGATCACCACCGGCCGGGGCAGGGTCAGCTCCCGCACGGCGGTGCCGGTTCGGCCGGGGCGCATACGGTTGCCCACCCTCGCCACCACCCGCACGTCCAGCGTGAACTGCACCAGGACCGACGCGGACTTGGGCTTGTGCAGCGGCATCGAACCCGACGCGTTCACCGCCGCGTCGGCCGCGCCGCCGCTGCCACCGGCGTTGCCCATTGGCAGCTGCGCTCCGTCAACCACACCGCCGCCTCGGCCGGCAGGGTGCGGCCGGCCGTCGCCACGTAGGGGCCGCCGCCGGTGACCTTGACCTCGGCGACCATGGTGACGAGCAGGTCGCACTGGACCAGATGGAGCGGCGCCTTCTTCGGGGTGTGGGCGTTGCGCTCGACCGTGCCGGACAGCGCCGCGGACCGGGCGTCGCCCTCGCTCGTGGTGCGGCTCCCGGACAGGCCCTGGCCCAGCCGCCACTCGGGGCCGTTCTCCGAGCCGGTGGCGCCGGCCTGCCAGGTGCTGGTGGTGCCCCGCCCCTCCTGTCCCGCGGCCTGGTGGCCGCCGAGCACGAAGGTCTCCGTGCCGGGACCCGCGCCCCGGTGCAGGAACTTCGGGTGGGCCAGCGTGAGCCGGGTGCCCACGGCCCCGTTCAGCGCGGCGAGCCGCCGCGGATAGCGCAGGTTCTTCACCACCCACCCGGCGGACGCGGCCTGCCGCAGCGCCGCCGTGACGGCCTGCGGCCCGAACCGCTCCTCGATGGCCAGCCGCGGCGCGAGCCCCTCCGCCGCCAGCGCGGGATCCTCGCGTACGCCCTTGTTGCGGGCGGCGGCCCGGGACAGCAGCTGGAAGGCGAGGTCCCGGACGGCCTGTCCGTCGCCGACCGTCTCCACCAGCTGCCAGTCCCGCAGCGCCTGTCCGGTGGACGGCCGGGGCACGAGCGTGGCCAGGTCGCCGATGCCCTCGGCGGTGACGGCGTGGTCGGGCCGCGGGGTCTGCGCCCGCCGCCGGTCGCCCACCGCGTCCTGCCGCCGCTTGCCCTCCTCGTCGAGGGTGAACTCGGTGGGGGTGACCAGCCGTACGTCCTGCTCCTCCAGGTGCAGCCCTGCCATCGGCCTGGCCTCCGGCGCGTCCTGGCCCGGGGAGCCGGGGGTGAGGGCGCGGCCGAGCTTGCGCTGTCGGGAGGTCATGGTGACGTCGACGTCGACCTCGTTGCCGTCCTCGTCGGTCCGCTTGGGCTTCTCGATGAACTCCTTGGCCTCGGTGCCGGGCGGCAGCGGCAGCCCGAGCGACCGCGCCTCGTCGGCCCGCAGGCTCATCCACACCCGCATCGCGTGCCGGGCGACCCGGGTCCCGGGGCGCAGGACGTTCTCGGCCGAGCGTGGCCCCGTGCCTTCCGCGGTGAACTGGACGGTCGCGAGGTAGAGCACCTTGTCGCCGCGCACCTCCGCGCCCTGGCGGCTCGACACGGTCTGCTCGGCCACCGTGAACCGTGCCTTGCGGGCCGCCGCGACCGGCATGGCCGTGGCCCGTACGACGGCGGCGTTCCCGACCGCTCCGACGCCGATGGCCGGGCCCAGGCCGCCGGTGACGGCACGCCCCTTGCCGGCGCTCTCGGTGACCGTGTGCTGGGTCTGCTGATGGGTGCGCAGCTGGGTCCCGCCGGTGCCGCAGGCCGGCGACATGCCGGTGATCTCGGCGTGCATGCGGTAGCTGCCGACGCTGCTGCCGTCCTTGGACGCCAGATCCTCGCCGGTGACGCCGTCGCGCAGCAGCCGGGGCATGTCCTCCAGGACGGTCGCCGGGGAGGTCGCCTCGTAGAGCCGGGCGCGGCCGGGTGCCCCGGGTGCGGTGAGCGAGGGGTGCAGGACGCCGGCGACCGCGTCGAAGAGTCCGCCGCCGCCCTGGTGCGGGGCCGCGCTGTCGGTCACCGCGACCGGGGCCATGGAGTCGGCGCGCGAGACGCGCCGGGCGGTGCCGGCCTGGAGGGGCTGCGGAGCGGCGGGCGCCGCGGTCCCGGCCGGGACGAGATGCTCGGTCGGCACCCGCTGGGTGAGGGCGCCCGAGCCGTGGAAGACCTGCGCGGCCGGGGCGCCGTGCTTCTTGATCCGTACCCCGTACCGCACCTTGCGCGGCGCCTCGACCGAGCCCTTCTCGCTGCGCAGCACCCGCGGTTCGGCCACGTTGCGCTGGCTGCGGGACTCCCGCGAGGACTGCCAGGGCTGCGCGTTCGCCAGGCCGGCGCCGCCCAGCCACAGCCCCGGTACGACGGGAGCGAGCCCGAAGGCCATGCCGCCCAGGCCCTTGCCGGCCCCGCCGCTCGCGGTGGTCGCGACGGTGGCGGCGGAGTTGTGCTGGACGTCGACCTTGGTGTCCTTGCCCTCGGCCTCGTCCACCGCGGCGAGCGGCGCTCCGTCCGGGTCGGGCACGGTGTTCGCGAGCAGGTCCTTGGGATGGAAGACCGGCGGCCGGTCGTCGGGGGCGCGGGAGATGCTGACGGTGACGTCGAACCACTCCTTGCCGGTCCTGCCCTGGACCGCGAAGGCGCGGCCCTGCCCGTAGAACGACTCGGGGCGCCCGGCGAGCTCGGCGCCGATGTCGGCGACCGTGCCGTCGCCGTGCCCGACGACGGCGGCCACCGCGTTCCGTACGAACTCGTGCCCGGTCAGCCCGTACGCCGTGGACAGCCCGGCGGCCCGGAAGTCCATCAGGTACGGCGGCAGCACCAGTCCCGGCTCGGTGCGTTTTTCCTCGACGGGGGCCACGGGCGCCACCGGCCGGCTGCGCACCGCCGCCGGCCGTGAGACGCCTTTCCCCTTCGCGTCCCGCAGCGCCTGCGTGGTGGCCGCGTTCCCCGCGGTCCCCATGAGGGCGAGCATCGCGTGTTCCGTGGGCCCGACAGACGTGGTGGGCCCGACGGATGTGGTGGGCCCGACAGGCACGGTGGACCCGGTGGGCTTGGCGGTGACCGGTACCGGTGCCGGGGGAGAGGCGTCTTTTCCGCTGTCGCCTGCCTGTCGCTGCGTCCGCACGGAGCCAACGTATGGGCGGCCGGGCCAGGCGGAACGTCTTCCGTCGACTCCCGCCTCACTTGTCACTCCCGGCTCTTCGGGAGGTCAACGTCCGTACATCCGGGCGTCGTTCGGCGGCCCGGGAGGTCAGGAGAGTCTCGGGAAGCGGGCCTGGAGCGTCCAGATCGCCGGGTTGTCGGCCAGGCCCTCGTGCATGTCGGTCAGGTCGGCGAGCAGGTCGTGCAGGAAGTCCCGTGCCTCCCGGCGCAGTTCGCGGTGGGAGAAGGTGAGCGGAGGCTCCTCGGCCGGCATCCAGTCCGCCTCGACGTCCACCCAGCCGAAGCGGCGCTCGAAGAGCATGCGGTCGGTGGACTCGGTGAAGTCGAGTTCCGCGTGCTGGGGCCGGGCGGCCCGGGAGCCCGCCGGGTCGCGGTCGATCCGCTCCACGATGTCGCACAGCGCCCACGCGAAGTCGAGCACCGGCACCCATCCCCAGGCTGTGGACAGCTCCCGGTCCGCCTTGGTGTCCGCGAGGTAGACGTCCCCGCAGAACAGGTCGTGGCGCAGCGCGTGGACGTCCACCCGCCAGTAGTCGGTCTGGGGCGGGTCCGGGAACCGGTTGGAGAGGGCATAGCCGATGTCGAGCACGTCGTCGATGGTGTCATGGCGTCCTACGATCACGTGCGTGCCCCGATCCGTGCTCGCACTCCCGTCCGTCCTCCCGTCCGTCCTGCTCTGCCTCGTGCTGGCCGCGTGCGACGGCGGGGTCCACGGCACCCCGGGCGGCGCGGGCGTCCACGACCCGTACTTCCCGAAGGCGGGCAACGGCGGCTACGACGTGAGCCACTACGCCCTGGACATCGGCTACGAACCCGGCACCCGCCGCCTCACCGGCACCGCCGTGATCACCGCCCGGGCCGGCCAGGACCTGTCGGCGTTCGACCTCGACCTCCGGGGACTGCACGTCGACTCGGTCACCGTCGAGGGCAAGGCGGCCCGCTGGAACCGGGCCGGCCAGGAGCTGACCGTCCGCCCGCACGACGACCTGGACAAGGGCGAGATCTTCGCGACGACCGTGCGCTACTCGGGCCGCCCGGAGACGATCACCGACCCCGACGGCTCGAAGGAGGGCTGGCTGCGCACCGCGGACGGCGCGCTCGGCCTCGGCGAGCCGGTCGGCGCCATGGCCTGGTTCCCCGGCAACCACCACCCCTCAGACAAGGCGTCGCACGACATCACGGTCATCGTCCCGAAGGGCCTCCAGGCCGTCTCCAACGGGGAGTTGAAGAGCGAGACGACGAAGAACGGCCGTACCGCCTTCGTCTGGCACAGCGCCGAGCCGATGGCGAGCTATGTCGCCACGGTCGCCGTCGGCCACTACACGGTCACCCGCTCCACCCTCTCCGACGGCCTGCCGGTGTACACGGCCGTCGACCCCACGCAGGTCAAGGCGAGCCGGGCGGTACTGGCGAAGCTCCCCGAGATCATCGAGTGGGAGTCCTACAACTTCGGCCCCTACCCCTTCTCCTCCACCGGCGCGATCGTCGACCGTCCGGCCGACGCCGGGTACGCCCTGGAGACCCAGACCCGGCCCGTCTTCCCCGGCGCCCCGGACACCGAGACCCTCGTCCACGAACTCGCCCACCAGTGGTACGGCGACTCCGTCACCCCGAAGACCTGGCGGGACATGTGGCTCAACGAGGGCTTCGCGACCTACGCCGAGTGGCTCTGGGCCGAGGACCACGGCGGGCCGAGCGCCCAGGAGACCTTCGACAAGACCTACGCCACCCCCACGGACGACGCCACCCTCTGGGGGTTCCCGCCAGCGAAGCCGCCGAGCGCCGCGTACATCTCGGAGCGGCCGGTGTACGACCGCGGTGCGATGGTCCTCCAGAAGATCCGCCAGACCGTCGGCGACGACACGTTCTACGACATCATCCAGGGCTGGGCCGCCACCCACCGCCACGGCAACGCGGACACGGCCGAGTTCACCGCGTACGTCGAGAAGAAGGCCCCCGGCAAGGACTTCTCCGCCATCTGGAAGGACTGGCTGTACGGCGACGGCAAACCGTCCCGGCCGTAGGCCCGGTCACCCCTGAGCCGTACCCAGCTCCTTGCGCAGCACCGCACACGGCCGCCCGAGCTGACGATCCGGGCGATGGCCGATCACCTCGTACCCGAGGGCCGTCCAGAAGGCGAGCCCCTTCGGGTTGTTCTCCAGCACGGCGAGCCGGAGGGCGTCCCGCCCCGCCGCCCGGAACCTCTCCTCGACGCCCTCAGCGATCCGCCGCCCGTACCCCCGTGCCCGTGCCGCCGCGTCCACCATCAGCAGCCCGATCCACGGATCCGGGTCGGCGGGATCAGGGTGCCGGGCCAGCGTGACGACCACCCCGACCAGCCGGCCCTCGGCACGCGCCAGCAGCACCTCCACATCCGGGTTCGCCAACTCCTCGGCCAGCGCACTCGCCACCTGCTCCGGCCGGATGTCGTCCGGATCCGGAAAGTCACCGCTGAGCGCCTGGAACTCCCGATCGGAGGCGTACAGCGCGGTGAGCTCGGTGAGGACCGGGGCCGGGATGTCGCGGTCGGGGGTGAGGGGGAGAGGGGCGAGGATCATGTCGGCAACCTATCCGGCCGGTCCGGACCTCGGTCGGACCTCGGGGAGGCGAGGCCCGGCTCCGGTGCGGCCCGTCGGCGAGTCCGCGCCGTGGGGCCGGGCGGTCGCGTGCGGGCCGTGGGTCAGCGGCGCCGGGCGATGGTCACCCCGTCGCGCACCGGCAGCATCACCGAGTCCACCCTCTCGTCGACCGCGATCAGGTCGTTCAGCCGCCGCATCGCCAGGTGGTGTTCCTCCTGGTACGCGGGGTCGAGGACGCGGCCGCCGAGGAAGACGTTGTCCAGCACCACCAGCCCGCCGGGGCACAGCCGGCGCACGACCTCCTCGTAGTACGCCGGGTAGTTGGCCTTGTCGGCGTCGATGAACGCGATGTCGATGACCGGCTCGGCGTCCAGCGCGCGCAGCGTCTCCAGCGCGGGGGCGATACGCAGGTCGATCCGGTCGGCGACGCCCGCGCGCTCCCAGTACGGACGGCCGATCGAGGTCCACTCCTCGCTGACGTCGCAGGCGAGCAGCCGGCCGCCGTCGGCCAGGCCGCGGGCGATGCAGAGGGTCGAGTAGCCGGTGAAGACGCCGACCTCGACCGCGAAACGGGCGGTGGTCAGCCGGGTCAGCATGGTGAGCAGCGCGCCCTCGTCGGAGGAGACCTGCATGTGCGCGGCATCGGCGGTGGCCTCGCGGGTGGCGACGGCCAGCTCCCCGAGGACGTCGTCGGCCGCTGTGTGGTGGCTGAGCAGGTACGCGTCGACGGCGGGGGTGACGGGCTCCAGCTCGCCGCCGTCGATGGGGGCGGTCCACTCGACGGCGAGCTCCTCCTGGGTGGCGAAGCGCACCAGGTGACGGGAGATCACGTCCTGGACCCGGGCCAGCGACTCGGCGTCGGCCGCGGAGGCGGTCAGCTCCAGCCGGTCCGGGGTGGTCCCGAGGGTGCAGGTCCCGGAGGCGACCGTGATCGTGCCGCGTCCGTCAGGGGTGAGGGCGGTGGTGGCCTTGTGGCTCATGTGCGAGACGAGCTGCTTGAGGTAGCGCGCGGGGCGGGTGGTGGTGACACGGGCCGTCGCGAGGGGCATCGGACTCCTTGGGTTCCCGGTAAAGCGACGAGATTCCTCGCCACTTTCGTGATGGGGATTCTGCGCCGACGCGGCGAGGTTGTCAAAAGTGTTTAGATTCGTGGACACTTTCGCCCATGGCAGAAGATCAGCCACCACAGCCACTACCGCGCGGGACCGACGCCGACCGGGAGCAGGGCCTCCAGGGCGAGGAGAGCCTCCACGGCGAGGAGGGCCACCTCGTGCTGAGCTCGGCCGAGCAGTTCAAGGCCCTCGGGCATCCCGTGCGCCACCGCATGGTCAACGCGTTCCGCCAGCGCCCCGCGACGCTGCGCCAGCTCGCCGACGCGCTGGGGATGAGCAAGGGGACCATCGGCTACCACGTACGGGTGCTTCGCGAGGCCGGACTGGTCAGGCTCGCCGATACCCGCCAGGTGCGCGGCGGCACCGAGCAGTACTTCGCGCTGGTCAGCAGGAGCTTCAAGTTGCACCAGGACGCGGCGGCCGGCCCGGAGTTCCTCATCAACGCCGCGCTCGGCGAGATGCTGCCGGACGGGCCCGGCCAGGCCTCGCACACCACGCTGCGCCACCTCTGGCTCACCGAAGCGGAAGCGCGCGCCCTTGAGGCCCGGCTGCACGCGATGGCCGCCGAGCCGCATCCCACGGACCCGGCACACGGCGAGCCGTACGGGTTGCTGGTCAGCCTCTTCCGCGCCGACGTGCCCAGCCTGCCGCCGGACGACGAGCACTGACCGCACGCGGGTCCGCCTGCGCGAACGAAACATCGGGCATGTCATTCCGCCCTCAGCGCCTCCAAGGAGCGCGCGCCTGCGCTCACGCCAGCTGTCGCCGGTCACAGTCGCACCCGCTCAGTGCTGCTCGCCAGTCCCGTCCTTATAGCGCGGCAGGTTATCGGTCGGGATGGTCCAGTCGCCGATGGTGACGTCCTCGCCGTAGACGAAGTCCTTGCGGGTGGCGTAACGGGGGCCTTCAGGGGTGGGGTGGATGTCGGTGAGGACGGCGCCCGTGCCGGTGCGGGGATCGAAGACCGCGTAGACGGGGATGCCGATCAGGGGGTAGTCGCGGACCTTGCCGATCCAGTCGTTGTCGGGGTTGGAGCGGGAGACGACCTCGACAGCTGCGCGGATCGTAAGGGGATCGAAGGCCTCACCGACCTCCATGTCCGCCTCGGCGATCACCATTACGTCAGGGCGACGCATGATGCCCTGGGCCTCGTCCGCGACATCCGGCTTGCCCGTGTGCGCCACCATCGCTTGCGGCAGGACATCCTCCAGCCGCTTCCGGAGACGAGCCCTCGTCAGCTCGTGAGGGCCGTTGGGTGAGAGCAGGTCGTGAACGATCCCTTCCCGGGTGATCTCGAACTTCCCGGGGAGGGCGTCCTCCGTGGCCTCGACGACGTCTCGCATGGCTCGGTAGACGCGGAGGCGACGTTCACGGTCAGAAGCCGAGACGGCCCCGGAGGCGTACTCCCGTTTCCAGCTCACGCGCGCACTGCCCTGAGCGCCTCTTCGATGATCGCGCTCAGTTCGCGAAAGGCCTTTTGGGCGATGACCGGGTCGTCATGTTCCAGAGCCTGCTCCGCCCGGGCGTAGCGAGCGGACAGGTCTCGCCGACGGGCGATCTCGATCTCCTTGGCCCAGATCAGCACCCAACTCTGCACCGGGCTGAGGGACTGCCACTCGACGGCCTTGGCGAAACCCTCGTCCTTCGTGGTCTGCATCTTTTCCAGCAGGCCCGGCGCCACGACGGCGAGAGCCGAGCGCAGGGCTTCAGGGGTCTGTTCGGGGCGGGGGATCACCTTGCCCCCGGGGCCGACCTCGGCGTTCATCGTGCCTTCCGGACGCTCTGATCAGGGCTCAAGCGGAAGTGAGGGCTGTTCCGCGGCTGGTCCCAAATAGGTGTACTCGGTGGACCGCGCGATACCCATGGAGTCCAGCTGCTGCCGGAACCGGACCCGGAAGTGGACGTTGTCGCCGAGACCGGGACGCATGCGCAGCAGTTCGTCAGGTTCCTCGAAGCGGACGTCGTATGCGGGTGCGTTCTTGGCGGTACCCGTCTTGACCTTCACCAGGCCGCTTTCCCGTAGCTCGGTGATGCGACCGGAGATGGTGATCTCCTGGTCGCGATCCCTGGTCTCCCGCAACCGTTTCACGTAGCTCCTGCCCTGCTCGGTCAGGCGGGCACGGCGCAGGCTCCCGTCAGCCCCGTACCAGGTCACGCCCAGGTCCAGTGCGTACCTGCTCAGGGCTCGGGATACCGTTTCAACCGCGTCGAAGAGCTTCGCCCACTCGCGGATATCGCGTTCCGACTCAAGAGCGTCGAGCAGCATGGTGAGGGTGCCGAGGCCGGTGGAGGCAGCGGATGTGGGGGGCGCGTCGAGGGCGTCGGTTCGGGCGGACTCGACGGGGGTGGTGATGGGCCGGGCGTGTACGACGGTGCTGCCTGCCGAGATGCCCGTGAGTTCTAGCTGTACCGGCGTACCTGCTGCAACGGAGACCAGGTGCTCCACGGGTTCGAGAAGTGCATCGCCCCACTGGAAGCGGAGAGCACCGCCGTCTGCGTTCGGCCCGGTCAGCCGCAGTTGGAGTTCCTCTTCGAGCAGAGCGTCCGGTGCGTACTCACGTGCTGCCGCCAGTCGGCTCGCCCGGTGTTCCGCCTCGATCTCCTCGTCGTCCCGTTCCTCGGTGCCCAATGCGTCCAGGAGACGGGCAGCGCGTTGGGACTCGGCCTGGTCGCCTCCAAGGAGCGCGCGCCTGCGCTCACGCCAGCTGTCGCCGGTCACAGTCGCACCTCCAGATAGCCGCGTGCCGGGGTGGCACTTTCCTCGGATGGCGAGCGGTCGTTCGTGCCCGGCAGCCTGCGGCGCTGCCACCAGTCATCCCACACACCTCGTTGTGTGAAGTATGTCCGTTCGTCCGGTGTGAAGCGTTCCGGCTCGAAAATGCGGGCAACGGGCTGGTACCCGATGCGAAGCGGCGAGACGCCGAACTTCTCCCGCATCCTGGCCCTGCTCTGGAAAGCGGTGGTCAGCCACTTGGAGCCCGGCTTCCCTCGTATGGCGCACTCGGCACGTGTATCGACCAGGAGGGTCACATCGATGTTCGCGGGATCGACTTTGGTGCTGACGTAGCTGCCACCCAGCCACAGGCTGTGGATAAGAGGGGTGCCGCCGAGGGCATCGGTGTAGGTGTCCTCCAGTGTGAGGAACGGGTCGAGGTAGTCGTGCAGACCGCCCCACAGTTCTGTGCGTGTCGTGGAGTCCTCGAACTCGGGGGCGCTGACCAGCATGGACTCCGCCTCGTCGAAGGAGATGGAGTACCGACCCAGAGGGAGAAATCCGTTCGCGGTGAATGAGGGCAGCACAAGAGGTCCTGTCTGGCGAAAGAGTGGTTCATCCTGCCTGGTCCGCTATGGAAATGCGGCGGATTCCGGGAAATCGCCCTACCGGCGTACATGTTGCCGAGGCATGTGGCGGGGCGCTTGCTGGGCGGCCTCCGGGAGATCGGATCGGCAGTCGCGGCAGCGGCCGGGTGCGGGGGCACGGAAGGGGCGCTCGCAGCCGTCGCAGGTCTGGAACGGGTGTCTGGGCTGCGCGGCCGGTGCGGTCGGAGGCCGGAACGGGGGCGGGGGCGGAAGCTGTGCGGCCAGGCGGTGGGCCAGGAAGGCGGCCGGGCGGATCAGGGGTTCCGCCGGCAGGTTGTCGGTGAGGGCGTGGCGTACGGCTGTGGGGGCGATGTCGCGCTCCAGCCAGGCGGCGACGCCCGGGGCGAGGTGTTCGGCGTCGGTGGCGGAGAGGAGGAGGCGGGGGTCGCGGCGGCGGAGGCCGGTGAGGATGTCGAGGGCTGTGTGGAGCAGCGCGGGGGAGGGGCAGGCCGGGCGTGGCACGGGTGGGAGGGCCTTGCGGGCCGGCTTCTGCGGTGTCTTCGGTCGTGCTGCGGCTTCCGGCTGATGGGCGCGACTGCTGTGGCCGGGCCGGTTGCAGGAGACCGTGCGGGTGATGATGCGGCCGTCGGGCAGGCGTACGCGTTCGCGGCGCAGGTACCCGACCGCCTCAAGCTCCCGCAGCGCGGCCGCGATACGGGTCCTGCCCTCCTTCAGGCGCTCCGCCAGCGTCTTGATGTCGACCCGGGAACCAGCCGGAAGCGACTGGATGTGCACGCCGATCCCGACCGCGAGCCCCGACAGATCGGGGTGCTGGGCCAGGTGGTTGCCGATCACCACGAAGTGGGAGGTGTGGCGGGCGTTGTCGTGCAGGAGGCCGCCGGATCCCCGGTTCGAGTGCTTCTTGGCGGCAACACGGGGCTGGGCGCACGAGGGCGCGCTAGGGTTTTCCGTATCCATCGGGAAGCGTTCTCTTCCTTGGTGGTCAGGCCCTCGCACTGGGATTGCCCGTCCCGGCGAGGGCCGAAGTTTTTCTGCGGTTCTGTTGCACAGAGCGTAGGGCACGCAACCCGCCCCAAATCCAGCCCACTTGGGCATATTCACTCGCGGGAGTGACGCTGCGCGACGGGCGGGAGGGGTGGGGCTTGGTGGGGTTCTTTCTCCCCGTCGTTCCTTAGGTGGTGACGTCCCTCGCGACCGACGCCCGCGTTTCCGGGCTACGGCGACACGCCGATCTCGGCCTGCACCGTCTTGCGCGGCGACAGCCTGGGTGCCACGCCCCATTCGTCGGCGAGTGCCTGCACGAGGACCAGGCCGCGGGCCGACTCGGCATCCGGTGCGAGGAGGATCCAACGGCAGCCCCCAGGTGCGCAGTTGTAGGGGTCCAAGTCCAACCCCTGCCCCTCGCGCTGCGCTGCCCCGTGTGGCTGAGAGTCGCCCCTGTCGGCCCGCGTATATGTCCACGCTCCCTTGACTCGGTTCAGCTGCCACAGCGAAGCTCGTGCAAGTTGGCGTAAGCCACTCGACACCGGAGGCGGCTGTGGCACTACGGTTCATCGGGATTGATCCAGACACAGGGCAGCAGGGTTCTCCCACCATCTGGGTGGACACAGCGAAGCGGGAACTGGTGCTCCAAGGCGGGAAGCCGGACAAGGAGCTTGAGGCAGAATGCGCAGCGTTCGAGGCGCCGGGACATGCGCCCGGGATTCCCTCGCACGAAGCTGTCATCCGGATTCCGGCCCGTATGGTGCCGATGCTCAGGGAGGCGTGTGATGTCGCAGAACGAGCCGGGCTTCAATGAGCTTCTGGCAGCAGCAAGGCACTCGGCCGTACACCTGGAGATGCGGGACTCGTACGGAGTGGGTGACGAGGTCGAGGACTTCGAGAACTGGAAGCGCACAGGGGAACGCGACGTAGATCCGGCGTCCGCTTACTGGACACCCTGGGTTGACTTGATTCGAAGCACCGTTGCCCGTGACGTCACCGTACGTCGTGCCCGAATCATCTCGGAACCGGTCACCGACTACATCCGGTACGAGCACGCTGGCACGCTCGTCAACATCCACGCTGGGGAGCAGGTCCGTTGGCTGCCGAGGCGCCAGGCGTCCGACCTCGCGCTTCCTGGCAATGACTGCTGGGTGTTCGACAATGAAACCGTGCTCTTCAACCACTTCTCTGGGTCCGGTGACTGGTCGGAGCCTGGCTGGGAAGTGCGTATCGAGCCGGCCGTGGCTCGGCTGGCCTCGTCAGCGTTCGAGGCTGTCTGGGAGCGCGGCATCCCGCACGAGAAGTACACGGTCTGATCCAGGAAGCACCCAAGAGCCAACTCATGTCCGCGTCTCCCTCCTCAAGCGCTCAGGCCGCCCGTGAAGTCATCGCCGCCAGACTCGGGGAAATACGCAGAGACGCTGAGCTGACCGGTCATGAACTGGCGCTTCTGTGTGGCTGGAGTCCCGCGAAGTCATCGCGCATCGAACGCGCCAAGACGCCCGCCTCTGACGCCGATATCCGTGCATGGTGCAAGGCGTGCGGTGCGGAAGGACAGACCGCTGATCTGGTCGCCGCGAACCGTCAAGCCGATCAAATGTACGTGCACTGGAAGAGGCTCCACAGGCATGGAATGCGCCGGGCGCAAGAGGAAGTCGTGCCGCTGTACAAGGGCACGCAACACTTCCGCGTCTACTGCTCCAACGTGATTCCCGGCATGCTCCAGACCGAGGCCTACGCGACTGCTCTGCTCTCCACGATCGCCGCTTTCCAAGGCACCCCGGATGACTCGCCCGAGGCCGCAGCATCGCGCGTCGAGCGCTCACACGTCCTCCATGAGGGCGGCCACCGCTTCGCGTTGCTCATGGAAGAGACCGTGCTCCGGTACCGCATCGGAGACGCGGACACGATGGCCGGCCAGCTCGGCTACCTGCTGGCAGTGATGGCGCTCCCGAACGTCAGCCTCGGCATCATCCCGTTCACCGCCGAGCGGCGCGCGTGGCCGCTGGAAGCGTTCTATCTGTTCGACGACCACCGCGTGAGCGTCGAGCTGCTGACGGCCGCCGTGAACGTGTCCGCGCCTGGAGAGATCGCTGTCTACGCCAAGGCGTTCTCCCAACTGGCGGAAATCGCCGTGTACGGCGCAGAGGCCCGCACCCTCATCACAGAGGCGATTAACTCACTCGGGTAGTCCGTGTGCAAGCTCGTGCAAGAACGTGGACCGGCAAGTCGCTGTCTCCGTAGCGTCCTTGACGTAGCGGAGTCATCGGAGAGGGCGGGCCATGGTGAGCGACAGCAGGGCACATGGGGCCGAAGCGGCTGATCATCTGGGCAGCAGTGAGGCCCGACGGTTCCTCTCCCTCCTCTCCGGAGCATTCGGTGTCGGCGGCGTGCTCTTGGTGCGGAAGAGCGACCCTGGCCCTGAGGGCGCAGACCTGGCCCCCAGTTCGGCCCTGCACTGGCCTAGGTGCGAGTGCGGGCGCCCGAAGTGTCCTGACTACAAGCCCTCGCCGAACATTCCGGCAGAGGGGCTGAGCGGCAGAGTGGCTGAAGCCAACGCGCGGAGCCGTAGGGGTGGGCTGTGAGCGTCAGAGCGGCCATGCGGTACGTGATGCACCGGATCACCGAGCATCCCGACACGGGCGCGACGTTCGAGGCCGAGTGTCTGCACTGCGGTTGGAAGGCCACTCCCGCCGATGACTCGTCGCCCGTCGACATGGAGTGCATGAGCCACACGGGCCGGTCCGGTCACGCCGGTTTCCGACGCATCCGGACCTCGTTCGCCATGGTCGTCCGCGCCGAGTAGAGCCACCCCACCCCCTCGAAGTGGAATCCCTGGACTCCCGTCCTCTGCGGGCGGCGGCGGTCAGTCATGGCCGCGATCAGTTGAGCAGGAAGGTGCAGTGATGCTGGACGGAGTCGATCTGTATGCGCTCGACATCAATGAGGCGTCGTTCGTGGAGGCGTGCGGCGGCCCGTGCACCGAGGGTTGCGTGACCCTGGCGCGGATCGGTGACGACGCCTGGGCCCTCGGTGACAGCAAGCGGCCGGACGCTCAGCCGCTGCGGTTCACCACGGAGGAACTGGATGCGGCCGGGGGCGACCCGGCGCGCTTCGGCCTCAACGTCTGATCCTCCCCCTCCGCCGGCCGGGCCGCCCATCCCCTGTGCAGGGTCCATGCCCGGCCGGCACCTCTCGGAACGGGTACGACACGTGCATCACCACGGCTACCTGTGGACCGGCCCGAAAGACCGCTTCGACCAGGAAGCGCTACGACGGCCCCCGCATCCTGAGCCGCCCCCTGCCGGAAGCAGGCTGGAACTGATTCAGCGGTACCGCGAAGTGGCCGCAGAGTTCCCTATTTCGGATCTGCCGCCACTGGAAACGGCGTACTGGCTGATCAAGCCGCGTTCCGTGGTTCGTGGCACGTGGGAGGAGGCGAAGGAGGCCGCGTCATGGCTCGGCGAGCAGCTGGCCGAGTACGCACCCCGCTTCGCAGCAGACCGGGACCAGGACACCAACCGTCTCGCCCGACTGGTGAATGCCACCGCCGAACAACTGCGCTCGGGCGCCGATGTGTCGTACGGCTTCTACCTCGAACGTCCCTCGTATCTGTCTCTGGCCGTGGTGACCTGCTCCCCGAACTGGGCAAACCCTGAACTGACCTGTCCAGTCGCATAGTGGGAGCGACAAAGGAGCCCCCGGCCGTACCCACACGACCAGGGGCTCCCGCACAGCGCAGCGACCGTCAGACGTTGACGCCGAAGTCCTGGGCGATGCCGACCAGGCCGGACGCGTAGCCCTGGCCCACCGCGCGGAACTTCCACTCCGCGCCGTTGCGGTAGAGCTCGCCGAAGACCATCGCGGTCTCGGTGGCGGCGTCCTCGGAGAGGTCGTAGCGGGCGATCTCGGCGCCGCCGGCCTGGTTGATGATGCGGATGTAGGCGTTGCGGACCTGGCCGAAGTTCTGCGAGCGGGTCTCCGCGTCGTAGATCGAGACCGGGAAGACGATCTTGTCGATGTCGGCCGGGAGGGCCGCCAGGTTGACGTTGATCGCCTCGTCGTCGCCGGCGCCTTCACCCGTGCGGTTGTCGCCCGTGTGGACGATCGTGTTGTCCGGGGTCTGCTTGTTGTTGAAGAAGACGAAGTGGGCGTCGGAGTAGACCTTGCCCTGCGTGTTGACCGCGATCGCCGAGGCGTCGAGGTCGAAGTCCGTGCCGGTGGTGGTGCGGACGTCCCAGCCGAGGCCCACGGTGACGGCGGTCAGGCCTGGAGCCTCCTTGGTGAGCGAGACGTTGCCACCCTTGGACAGGCTTACAGCCATGGTCGGGAGTCCTTTCCCTCGTTTGCGTACGGCCGTGCGGCGTACGGGCTTGAAGCTACAGCTACCCGTATGAACGCCACGAGGGGTACCGAAGGTTCCAGGTCGCTTTACTTTCTTTGCCAAACGGGTGACGGGCGATAATCGCGTGACGTGTGCCGGTCAGACGCGCGACCATGGGGGCATGTCCGGTCCGTATGTCATCCGTGGCTCCGTCTCGCTCCCCGAGGCCGAGCTCAACTGGCGTTTCTCGCGGTCGTCCGGGCCGGGCGGCCAGCACGTCAACACCAGTGACTCGCAGGCGGAGCTGCGCTTCGACCTCGCGAACACCGAGGCGCTGCCGCCGGTGTGGAAGGAGCGGGCGCTGGCACGGCTGGCCGGGCGGCTCGTCGACGGCGTGGTCGTCGTACGGGCGTCCGAGCACCGCTCCCAGTGGCGCAACCGCGAGACCGCCGCCGTACGCCTCGCGGCCCTCCTCGCCGAGGCCAGCGCGCCCCCGCCCAAGCCCCGCACGCCGACCCGCATCCCGCGCGGCATCAACGAACGCCGGCTGCGCCAGAAGAAGCAGCGCTCGGACACCAAGCGGGGCCGCTCGGGCCGCGACTGGTCCTGACGGCCACCCTCGGAACTTCCCCCGGAACTTCCCCGCGGTGAGATCAACAGGAGCCCGCCGGGATTCTCGGTCGCGACCGGTCGGCCATCGCCCGGCACGGGTCATGTCTTTCCCATTCGTTCGCGATCGCATCGCATCGCATAGCGTCGTGCGCATAGCGTCGCACCGCGTCCCGGATCGGCCTTTCGGTCTGCGCCCACGGAAAGCGCGCCCGCGGAAATCGAAAAACAGACCGTGCGGTTTCATTCCAGCTGCCGGTATCGGCCCCGGAAATACATCAGCGGTCCGCCTTCCGTGCTCGGCAGTTCGGCGGTGAGGACGCGGCCGATCACGAGGGTGTGGTCCCCGGCCGTCAGCCGCTGCTCGGTGCGGCACTCCAGGGTCGCGAGGGAGCCGCCGACCAGGGGTGCGCCCGAGGCCTCGCCGCGTACGTACGGAATGTCCTCGAAGAGCAGGCGGTCGCTGATGCGGCCCTTCATCGCGAAGCGGCCGGCGATGTGGCGCTGGCTCTCGGTCAGCACGGAGACCGCCCACCGCGGCTGTTCGTCGAGCAGGTCGTCCATGCGGGAGCCCTCACGCAGGCTGACCAGCACCAATGGCGGGTCGAGTGACACCGACATGAACGCGGTGGCGGTCATGCCGACGTCCTCGCCGGTCGGCGCCAGCGGGTCGTCCGGGTCCAGCGACGGCTCCTGCGCGGTCACCAGGACCACACCGGCGGCCAGCCGGGACAGGGCGGCCTTGAACGCTTCGTTGCTCACCCCCACAGCATGCCCGGTGGCTTCTGCGGCGGTGGGGGAGGGAGTCTTCAGCACGCCGGAAACGCTAATGTCGGCCCCTGCGCGCCCGCATCGGCCATCGGCCCGAGCCGGGTCCTAGGACCAAGGGCGGGGTGAAAGGCCGTAACGTGCATCGTGTGCACACACCCACAAAGGCTGTGTTCAGTAAACGCACAGGTAAAACGCAGAAACTCCACGCAATTGCTCACGTTCTCCTGTGACTTGAGTCACAAGGGGCATTTATTGTTGACCCTGTGTACCGAGTGGGCAGCGCGCTGTGATTCAGTGGCAGGGAAAAGTAGCGCCGAAGCAGACCCTTGATTCGCTGCGAGGCCTCGGGGGGAGGGCGAACATGGAGACCGAGTCGGAACCCTACGTCCGTCTTGCGTCCCTGCGACAACTGCACCAGGTCATGGCCGACATGAACACGGCCCGCAGCCTGGCGGACACCCTGCAGACCGTTGCCGACGGCGTGATCACCGCCCTCGGGTTCGAGATGGCGTGCGTGAACCTCGTACGTCCCGACGGTGATCTCGTGGTCGCGGCCCTCTCCGGCAACTCCGCCGCCGAGGCCCTGATCACCGGCCGGGTCGGCTCCCGTGACTCCTGGGACCGGCGGCTGAACATGGGCGAGAAGTGGGGCGACCTCGTCTTCATACCGCACACCGAGGGCTGGGTCCTCGACGACGACGACGTCCCGCAGTGGTACACCGACGGCCCCGCGCCCCGCTTCGAGGACGAGTGGCACCCCTCCGACCGGCTCTTCGCCCCCATGTACACGCCCGGCATCTCGGGCAGCTCCTGCGGCGAACTGCTCGGCGTGATCTCCGTGGACCGCCCGCGCAACGGCCGGCACCCCGGCGCCTGGGGCCGCGAGGCCCTGCAGATGTACGCCTTCCAGGCCGCGATCGCGATCAGCAACGCGCGTCTACGTGCGAATATGCAGCGGGCACTGGTCAGGCTGGAGCGCGAGCAGCAGGCCCTGCGCGCCAGCGAGGAGTCCTTCCGGCAGGCCTTCGAGTACGCCCCCTCCGGCATGGCGATAGCCGAGATGGGCGGCGACCAGCACGGCCGAATACTCCGCACCAACGACGCCCTGTGCCGCCTGCTGGGCCGCCCCGCCTCCGCGATGCGCCGCTACTCCTTCTCCGACCTGGTCCACCCCGAGGACATCGGCACCCTGCTGCGTACCTCGGCGGAGGGCGGCCGCGCCGAGCTCCGCCTCGGCCGCCGCGACGGCACCTACGTCTGGGTCTCGCTCCGTAACTCCGTGGTCGCCGACGCCGCCGACGGGCCCCGATTCCTCCTCACCCACGTCGAGGACATAGAGGAGCGCAAGCGCCGCGAGCTCCAGCTCGCCCACCGCGCCTCCCACGACTCCCTCACCGGCCTGCCGAACTCCGCCGAGCTCCGCTCCCGCCTCGCCTCCCGGCTCTGCCGGCGTGCCGACACCGACGGCATGGAGTCCCTGGACGCGGCCTACGGCCACCCCGCCTACGACGCCAACGGCCACGGCTTCGACTTCGCCGCGTCGACCCAGTCGTACGACGGCTACGACCACCATGTGCACACCATCGCCCCCGAGGAGGGCCGCGACGACGGCGCCAAGGGGCTCGCGGTGCTCTTCTGCGACCTCGACGGCTTCAAGTCGATCAACGACCGGTTCGGGCACAACGCGGGTGACGCGGTCCTCATCGAGGTCGCCCGGCGGCTCAGCCGGGGGGTGCGCGACGGGGACACGGTGGCCCGCCTCGGCGGCGACGAGTTCGTGATCCTCGCCGACGGGCTCGGCAAGGCCGACGCCCAGGACCTCGCCGTACGCCTGCGCAACGAGATCATCCAGCCGATCCGCGCCGAGGGCCGGGCGGTCCGGGTGGGCGCCAGCTTCGGCATCGGGTGGGCGCACTGCGGCATGACGGCGGACGAAGTCCTGAAATCCGCCGACGAGCGGATGTACGTAGAGAAACGATCTCGTCCCAAACAACATCGCCGCGCCGGATGATCCGCAGGTCATCGCATTGATGCGGTCTGAGTCACCCGTTTGGCTCAGTCAGACCGGGTAGGCTCGACTCTCAATACCTGTACCGCATCCGCCCGCACCTGTTGAGGAGTACCAAGGGATGACGCCCGGCGACAACGGCGCGAGCACGCCCGAGGACGACGACCCGTTCGGCTACCTCTACGCCGACGGCCAGGCCAGAGGGGCCCAGCCGCCGTCCGGCTCCGGTGGCTACGGCTACCCGAACGCGGTCAGCAGAGTGCGCTCGGTCGGTGAGCGCACGTACGGCGGACAGCAGCAGGCACCGCAGGCACCGCCGTATGGCGGCCAGACCATCCCGCAGCAGCCGCCGTCCGCCGCCTACCAGGCCCCGGAGACGTTCCCGGGCGGCGCACCGACCACCCGCCAGCAGATGCCGCCGTCGGGCCGCGGCCGGGGCCCGAACACCAAGGGCCTCCTCATCGGCGCCGTCGCGGTCGTCGCCGCCGTCGTCATAGGCATCAGCATCGCGATGATGAACGGCAACTCGGACGACGACAAGGCGGGCAACGACACCTCCCCTTCCGTGTCCGCGTCCCAGAGCGCCTCACCGTCGCCGTCGAGCACCAGCTCGGTGTCGGCGTCCGGCGATATCGCGCCGGTCGACGCGAAGACCTTCCACCTGGACGGCGGCGCGAGCACGGCCTCGGACGTCAAGGGCGCGAAGTCCGACGGCGGCATCTACGTCACCAACTTCAGCCAGACCGGCGCCGGCGTCACCTGGACGGTCAACGGCATCCCGTCGGACGGTCTCTACACCGTCTACGCGCACTACAGCGCCGTACAGGACGAGAGCATGACGCTGTCCATCAACGGCAAGACGTTCGGCAGCAAGTTCCCCCTGAACAACTACACGGGCCAGAGCGACCCGACCAAGGCCTGGACGACCAGCTTCACGTACCCCACCCTCACCAAGGGCAGCAACGTTATCTCCCTGTCCTGCCAGAGCGGCGACAGTTGCGACGTCCTGCTGGACCAGATGTGGCTGAGGCAGGGCAAGCACACGAACAAGGACTAAGCGGCCGCAGGCCCACCGGTCACCGTGACCTGGCCGAGCAGCTTCTCGTAGGTCGTGCGGTCGAACTCCCCGGCCGCCGGGGCCCGTACCGTCGCCGCCGACAAGGCCACCGCGCGGCACAGGCGGTCCGGCCAGGGGAGTTGCCCGACCAGGCCGGACAGCAGGCCGGCGACCGCTGAGTCACCCGCGCCGGTCGGGTTGCCGTGCTCCCGGGCGGGCGGGACGGCATGCCAGCGGCCCTCAGGGGTGAGGGCCAGCAGGCCCTGTGGGCCCAGGGAGGCGACGACGGTCCGGGCGCCGCGTCGCCGGGTGTCCTGGGTGGCGCGTGACGGGTCGTGGGAGCCGGTGAGTTCGGCCAGTTCGGCGGCGTTCGGTTTGACCAGGTCCGGGCGGGCGGCCACCCCGCGCCGCAGCGGCTCCCCGCTGGTGTCGAGGAGGACGGGGACACCGGCCGACCGGGCGCTCTTTATCAGCCCCGCGTACGCGCCCACCGGTACTCCCGGCGGCAGACTCCCGCACAGCGCCACCGCCGAGGCGTCGGGCAGCAGTTCCTCGTAGTGGTCGAGGAAGGCGCCCCACTCGGCGGGAGCTATCTGCGGGCCCGGCTCGTTCAACTGGGTCGTGTCGCCGGTCAGTTCGTCCACGACGGCGATGGTGCGACGGGTCGCCCCGGCGACCGGCAGCAGCGCGTCCCGTACCCCCGGCACCTCGGCTAGCCGCTCCCGTACCGCGCGTCCGGTCGCACCGCCCGCGAAACCGGTCACCGTCGTCCCGTGCCCGAGCGCGGCCAGCACCCGGGCCACGTTCACGCCCTTGCCGCCCGGCCGTTCGGTGACGTCCGAGACGCGGTGCGAGGCGTGCGGGCGCAGCGCGCCGACCCGGTAGGTGATGTCGAGAGCGGTGTTCAGCGTGACCGTGAGGATCACCGGGCGACCTCCCTCGTGCATGCCCGTGCCGTCCGTCGGGGGCCTCGATCATGCCAAAGAGACGGCGACCGGCCTAGAGTTGGCGTCCCTCGGGGGAGGTTGCCCCGGGTTTGGTGTGGAGGACCTCGCGGGCCTGTTCCGCGGCGCGGGCGATGCTCTCGCTGACGAAGTCGAGGAAGCGGGCGACGTTCTCCAGGCGGGTGGCGGCCGGGGTGCCGGGGACGAGGACGCCGACGCCCTGCCGTGCGATCTCGACGATCTTGGCGGTGGACCGGGCGCTGGCCATCATCGACTGGTACCAGATGTCGTCGTCGACGATGTAGCGCTCGCGGCGGCCTTCGCCCTGTTCCCGGCGGGCGAGGCCCTGGCTCTCCAGGAACGCGATCGCCTTGGAGACGGACGCCGGGCTGACGTTCAGGCGCTCGACGAGTTCGGAGGCGGTGAGGCTGCCGGTGTCGGTGAGGGTGATGGAGGCCATGACGCGGGCGGGCATCGTCGTCATGCCCGAAGCCATCATGACGGCGGTCAGGGTCTCCTCGTACGCGCGCACGGCCTCGGGGTCGCGTCCGTGGGCCGGCAAAGGCGCCTCGGTCCCTCGGGGCGCGGTCTGCCTGCGCCGGTGGGCGCGGCGTTCGGTGGCGCGGTGGGCCAGGTCGGCGCGGTAGTCGGTGGGGCCGCCGTTGCGCAGCACCTCGCGCGTGACCGTCGAGGTCGGACGGTCGAGGCCTCTGGCGATCTCGGCGTAGGCGAGTCCGTCGGCCAGTCCCAGCGCGATCTGCCGGCGTTCCTGCTGGGTGAGCCTGCCTCCCGGCATCGCGGTCTCCTTCGTGGCCCTCGGTGGTCCCTGCGGCCTCCAGCATAGCGTTCACTTCCAATTCATTGCAACGAACGCATGGCCGTCGTTGCATTCACCTCGAAAGTCAATGCAACACTTTCCGTACTCTAGCCTGCAATGATGGCGATTTTTCGCAACGAGCCTGTTGCCGGATCAGTGAACGCAACGTAGCTTTTCCTTCATCGGAAACAGCGAGTCACAGGAGAAGACGATGCAGAAGTTCGACACCCCCGCCCCGGTCTCCGCCGTCCTGGAGATCCCCGCCGGACGCGTCCAGCTCATCGCCGCGGACCGCGCCGACACCACCGTCGAGGTGCTGCCCGCCAACCCCGACAAGAGCCGGGACGTCAAGACCGCCGAGCAGACCACCGTCGCCTACGCCGACGGCGTCCTGCGGATCACCGCCGCGGCCTCCGGCAACCAGCTCTTCGGCCCGTCCGGAGCGGTCGAGGTCACCGTCCAGCTGCCCGCCGGCTCCCGCGTCGAGGCCGGCACCGCCGGTGCCGAGCTGCGCGGGGTCGGACGCCTCGGCGACATCGCGTTCGAGGGCGCGTACCGCCGGATCAAGATCGACGAGGCCGCGGGCGTCCGCCTCACCGCACTCGACGGCGACGTCGAGATCGGTCGGCTGGGCGGCCCCGCGGAGATCAGCACCGCGAGGGGCGACATCCGGATCGCCGAGGCCGTGCGCGGCGCGGTCGTGCTCCGCACCCAGGACGGCGACATCTCGGTCGGCGCCGCCGCCGGCGTCTCGGCCGCCCTGGACGCCGGGACCGACTACGGCCGCGTCAGCAACGCCCTCAAGAACGACGGCACCGCCGAACTCGACATCCGCGCCACCACCTCCCGCGGCGACATCACCGCCCGCAGCCTCTGAAGAAGCAGCGGCACCGGACACGTTCACACCATCAGGATTCACACCAGCAGGGGGAACAGATGACGCAGGACAGCATTTCACCGGCCGGTTCGCAGTGGACCGGCATGGTGCCGGTCGACGACACGGCCCTGGCCGTCACCGACACCGGCGGCAGCGGTATCCCGGTGGTCTACCTCAACGGCCAGTTCGCCACGCAGGGGTACTGGCGGCGGGTCGTCGCCGAACTGGGCACGGGCTGGCGGCACATCACCTACGACGAACGGGCCCGCGGCAGGAAGTCGGGGCGCTCGGCGGACTACTCCTTCGAGGCCGCCGTGCGGGATGTCGACGCCGTTCTCGCGGCCAGAGGTGTGGACCGGGCGCTGGTGGTGGGCTGGTCCTACGGGGCGGTCGTCGCGGCGCACTGGGCCGCCCGGAATCCGGGACGTGCCCAGGGCGCGGTCCTGGTCGACGGCGCGGCACCGCACGACTGGCTGGACGAGGCCATGGAGCAGCGGATCCGGAAACTGTTCCGGCGGATGGGCTGGTTCATGCCGCTGCTGCGCCCGACGGGCCTGACCCCGCGGCTGACCCCCGCCCAGATGGCGGACTCCAACATCGAGCTCGGCAGGCTCTCCCGCGCACGCGAACTGGGCCCCGTGCTGGACGGCATCACCGTCCCGGTGCGGTACGTGCTCGCCTCCGGGTCGTCCCTCGGCAGCAAGGGCGACGAGCAGGAAGAGATCCGCGCCAGTCTCGACCAGGTGTTTGAGCGGAACCCGAACCTCCGGCTGAGCGCGAAGGTCGCCAGCAATCACGGCGCGATCCTGAAGAAGGACTTCCGGGCCGTCGCCGACGCGGTACGCGAGGCCGCCGCCCTCGACCACGGGCGGCGCTGAGAACACGACCAGTGGTCCGGCCCGGCCCCGCCACCGCATCGAGGTGGCGGGGCCCGCCTTGTCAGCGCAGTTCGGGTACGACCACCCACGCGCCCTGCCGCATCACGCCCTTCAGCGTGAAGTCGGCGTCCAGGACGAGCAGGTCGGCGTCCTTGCCGGGCTCCAGGGAGCCGACGCGGTCGTAACGGCCCAGCAGCCGGGCCGGGTTGGCGGACAGCGCGGCGACGGCGTGCTCGATGGGCAGCCGGTCGACGGTCACCGCCCGCCGCAGCGCACGGTCCAGGGTCAGCGTGGACCCGGCGATGGAACCGCCCTCCACCAGCCGGGCGACCCCGTCCGTGACCTCGACCTCCAGCGGGCCCAGGAGGTAGCGGCCGTCACCGCTGCCGGCCGCGTCCATCGCGTCCGTGATGAACGCGACCCGGTCGGGGCCCGCGTGATGGAAGGCCAACTGCAGGGCGGCCGGGTGGAGATGGGTGCCGTCGTTGATCAGCTCGACGGTCACCCGCTCGTCCTCCAGGAGGGCGGCGATCGGGCCGGGGGCGCGGTGGCCGAGCTGCGGCATCGCGTTGAAGAGGTGGGTGGCGACCGTGGCGCCCGCGTCGATCGCCTCCAGCGTCTGCTCGTACGACGCGTCCGTGTGGCCGACGGCGGCGATCACGCCCTGCTCGGCGAGCAGCCGTACGGACTCGATGCCGCCGGGGAGTTCGGTGGCGAGCGTGACCATGCTGGCGTGGCCGCGCGCCGCGTCGACCAGCTTGCGGACCTCCGCCGGGTCCGGGTCGCGCAGCAGCGCCTCGGAGTGCGCGCCCTTGCGGCACGGGGAGATGAACGGGCCCTCGAAGTGGACACCGGCGATCTCCCCCTGCTCGGCCAGCTCCGAGAGCAGGCCGGCCTGGCGGGCGAGGACGTCCATGTCGTCGGTGACGGTGGAGACGACGAGGGTGGTGGTGCCGTGCACGCGGTGCGTGTGGACGCCGGTGAGGATCTCCTCCGCGGTGCCGGAGCTGAAGGAGGCTCCGCCGCCGCCGTGGTTGTGGATGTCGACGAATCCTGGCAGGAGCCAGTGGCCGGTGACGTCGATTACCTGGGCGTTTTCCGGGGCGGTGGCGGCGATTTTCGTGCCGTCGACAGCCACTTGACCCTTGTCCACGATTCCCGTGGGGAGGACTACCCGGGCGCCGTCGAGGACCAGACCGTGCGTCCCGGGGTGCGGGTGCGTGGGGGCTGGTCGCGCCCGCGCGGAGGTAGCCGCAGATTCAGCGCTGCCCCGCGCCCCTGACGGGGCGCTGTCATTGCGCTCATTGGCAGCCATCAGGGCATTACCTCCGGAGTAGTAGTCGTAGTCAACAGGTCCTGGGCGAGGAGCCCGGCCCCCAGACACCCCGCCGTGTCTCCCAGTGCCGCCGGGACGATCGCCGGCAGCTTCTGGAAGGTCACCCGGCTCTGTACGGCCTCCCGCAGCGGCTCGAACAGCACATCCCCCGCCTCCGCCAGGCCGCCGCCGATGATCAGGACACGGGGGTCCAGCAGGGTCAGGGCCGTGACGAGGCCGTCGGCCAGGGCGGCCACCGCCTCCCGCCACACCCGGACGGCGTTCGGGTCGCCGGACCTGACGGACTTCGCGCAGTCCGCCGCGTCCGCGTCCGGGTCACCGGTGGCCTTCGCCCACGCCTGGCTCACCGCGGCCGCCGACGCGTACCGCTCCAGACAGCCGCGCTGCCCGCACGGACACGGCGCGCCCTGCGGTCGTACGACGATGTGGCCGATCTCGCCCGCGAAGCCGTGCGCGCCCGACTCCACCCGGCCGTCCAGGCCGAAGCCGCCCGCGATACCGGTGCCGAGCGCCACGAAGAAGAAGCGGTCCGCACCCTGGCCCGCGCCGAGCCGGCCCTCCGCCAGGCCGCCGGTGCGCACGTCGTGGCCGAGGGCGACCGGGATGCCGAGGCGCTCGGCGAGGAGGGCGCGCAGGGGTACGTCGCGCCAGCCGAGGTTGGCCGCGTAGACGGCGATGCCGTTCGGCTCGTCGACTATGCCGGGGACGGCGAGGCCGGCCGCGGCCGCGCCCTCGCCGAAGTGCTTCTCGCCGTACGCGTACAGGTCGGCGGCGAAGTCGAGGATGGCGGCGACGACGGCTTCGGGACCGCGGTCGCGGCCGGTCGACCGGCGGTCCCGGTGGAGCAGCTCGCCGTCCGGCCCGACCAGCGCGGCCTTCATTCCGGTGCCGCCCACGTCCAGGGCGATGACATGTCTCACGGGAACAGTGTGGCCCGCCGACCCGTAAGAGGTCTAGTCCACTTGCGTGGTGTAGACCTTGTGGTTCGAGATATTGAACGGCGAGACAGTTGGACAGGGGTAGTTCACGTGCGGCGGCGTAGGGCAGGAATGATCGCGGTGGTGTCCGCAACGGGCATGACGGCGGTTCTCGGTGGCTGTGGGACGACCGGATCCTCGGACGTCACCCTCAGACTCGTCGCAGCCGACTACGGGGACTCCGCCGCCAACAGCTCCCAGAAGTACTGGGACAAGCTGGCCAGGGCGTACGAGGCCAAGCACTCCGACGTGAAGGTCGACGTCACCGTCTACTCGTGGAACGACGTCGACCGCAAGGTCAAGGAGATGGTCGCCGCCGGCAAGGCGCCCGACCTCGCGCAGATCGGCTCCTACGCCGACTACGCGGCCGCCGGCAAGCTGTACGAGGCCGGCGACCTGCTCTCCATCCCGGTCCAGGCCGACTTCCCGTCCCAGCTCGCCGAGGCGGGCCAGTGGAACCACGCGCAGTACGGCATGCCTTTCGCCGGGTCTACGCGCGTCCTCTTCTACAACAAGACCCTCTTCACCGAGGCCGGCATCACCCCGCCCACCACCTGGAAGGAGCTGGCGGCCGACGCGCAGGCGCTCAAGGAGCACGGGGTGAAGTACCCGTACGCGCTGCCGCTCGGCCCCGAGGAGGCGCAGGCGGAGACCATGCAGTGGCTGCTCAGCGGCGGCAGCGGCTACACCGACGACATCGGCACGTACACGATCGACTCCTCGCAGAACATCGACACCTTCACCTGGCTCAAGGACGAGCTGGTGGGCAAGGGCCTGACCGGACCGACGGCGCCCGGCAAGCTGAACCGCGCGACCGCGTTCGCCGCGTTCGCCGACGGCCAGGTCGGCATGCTCAACGGCCACCCCACGCTCATCAAGCAGGCCGAGAAGAAGGGCGTGAAGTTCGGCACGGTCCCGATGCCGGCCCGCGCCGGTCAGACCACCACCACCGCCTCCATGGGCGTCACCGACTGGATGGCGGCGTTCAGGCAGAACGGCCACGCGGACCAGGTCGGCGACTTCCTCGACTACGTCTACAGCGAGAAGAACGTCCTCGACTTCTCCCGCGAGTACGGTCTGCTGCCGGTCACCACGTCCGCGTCCCAGACGATGACCGACTCCCCGCGGGCCGAGGACAAGCAGCTCCTCCCCTTCCTGGAGCAGCTGCCGACCTCCGAGCTGTACCCGGCCGGCAAGACCTCCTGGGCCGCGATCAGTGCCGACGTCAAGAAGCAGATAGGGTCCGCGGTCACGCCGACGGGCGACCCGACCGCGGTGCTCACCCGGCTCCAGTCCGAGGCCGCGGCGGCGGACAGCCGTACGACGACGGGCTGAGCGTTACGGTTCTCGGCATGGACCGGCAAGAACTGGGCGCACGCGAGCAGGCGATCCTCGCCCTGGAACGCCGGGGCTTTCCGAGCCCCGGCGCGAAGGAACGGGCGATCCGCGAGGAACTGGACCTGGCACCGGTCCGCTACTACCAGCTCCTCAACGCCCTCCTCGACGACGAGCGGGCGCTGGCCCATGACCCGGTGACGGTGAACAGGCTGCGGAGGGTGCGGGACGCGCGGCGAACGGACCGCTGACGGGGCTGCAGGCCGGGGGGATCTGCGGGCCGGTGGGGGCTGGTCGCGCCCACGCGGCGGAGCCGCATATCGGCACAGCCCCGCGCCCCTTAAGGGGCGCTCGGATACTGTCGGTTGCATGGGCACCCACTTCCCGGAATCCCTTCCGACTCCTCGCACCCCCGCCGGTCGCGAAGGGCTCGAAGCCCTTCTTTCCCAGCCCCGCTCCGCCCTCGTCGGTCTCGACTTCGACGGCACCCTCGCGCCGATCGTCGCCGACCCCGAGCAGGCGCGGGCTCACCCGGACGCCGTACCGGCCCTGGCCGCCCTCGCGCCGAAGGTGGCCGCCGTCGCCGTCATCACCGGCCGGCCCGCCGAGATCGCCGTCCGCTACGGCGGTTTCGCCGGTGTTCCCGGCCTGGACCACCTCGTGGTCCTCGGTCACTACGGCGCCGAGCGCTGGGACGCGGCGACGGGCGAGATCACCGCGCCCCCGCCGCACCCCGGCATCGCCGCCGTCCGCGCCGAACTCCCGGCCGTCATCGAGGCCGCAGGGGCCCGGGGCACCTGGATCGAGGACAAGGGCCATGCCGTGGCCGTCCACACCCGCCGGGCCGACGACCCCCAGGCCACCTTCGAGTCCCTCCGCGCTCCCCTGACCGACCTGGCCACCCGCCACGCCCTGATCGTCGAACCGGGCCGCCTGGTCCTGGAACTGCGCCCCCCGGGCATGGACAAGGGCGTGGCACTGCGCGAGTACGCGAGGGAGATCGGCGCGGGCGCGGTCCTCTACGCCGGCGACGACCTGGGCGACATCCCGGCCTTCGCGGCAGTGGAGAAACTCCGCGCGGAGGGCACCCCCGGCCTCCTGGTATGCAGCGGCAGCGAGGAGGTCACGGAGCTCGCGGAGCGATCGGACCTGGTGGTCAACGGCCCGGAGGAAGTCGTACGGCTACTGCGAACCCTGGCCGAGCTGAGCGCCCCTTAGGGGCGCGGGGAACTGCGCGACCAGCCCCCACCGGCCCGCAGCCGGGAAACTCACCCGCCCAACGCCCCCAACTGCTCAAGAAACCAAGCCGCAGGCGGCAACGCCGTAGCCGCCGCAGCGAGCCGCTTCGTCCGCTCCGCCCGCTCCTCCACCCCCATGGCCAACGCCTGCTGCAAAGCCACGGCCGTCCCCGTGATGTCGTACGGGTTCACAACGATCGCATCCTCGCCCAGCTCCTCGTACGCCCCCGCCTCCCGCGAGAGCACCAGCACGCACCCCTCGTCCGACACCACCGGCATCTCCTTGGCGACCAGGTTCATGCCGTCCCGGATCGGGTTCACCAACGCCACGTCGGCCAGCCGGTAGGCGGCCAGCGAGCGGGCGAAGTCGTCCTTGACGTGGAGCACCACCGGCGTCCAACCCGCCGTCCCGTACGCCGAGTTGATCTCGTCCGCGACCCGCTGCACCTCGGCCGTGTAGTCGCGGTACACCGCGAGGTCCTGCCGCGACGGATACGCGAACGCGACATGCACCACCCGCTCCCGCCACTCGGGGTGGTCGTCGAGCAGCTGCCGGTACGCCAGCAGCCCCCGCACGATGTTCTTCGACAGCTCGGTCCGGTCCACCCGGACGATCGTCCTGCGGCCCTCGCCGATCTCCTCCCGCAGCGCCCGCATCCGCTCGTCCACGTCCGGCTCGTGCGACCGCTTCCGCAGGAAGTCCGCGTCGGCCCCCAGCCCGTGCACCCCGATCCGGGTCTCCCCGGCCGCCGGGATCCCCGGGCCCAGCACCGCATGACAGCAGGCCACGAACGCGTCCGCCCACCGCCGGGTCAGGAACGCCGCGTGATCGGCGCCCAGGATCCCGCCGAGCAACTCCGCCGCGATGTCGTCGGGGAGCAGCCGGAAGTAGTCCGGCGGTGCCCACGGGGTGTGGGAGAAATGGCCGATACGGAGATCCGGCCGCAGCCGGCGCAGCATCCGCGGGGCCAGCGCCAGGTGGTAGTCCTGGATGACGACCACCGCACCCTCGCCCGCCTCCTGCGCCAGCGCCTCGGCGAACGCCTGGTTGTAGGCCTGGTAGGACGCCCACCGCCGCCGGAACTCCGCGTCGAAGACCGGCTCCAGCGGGGTCTGGTAGAGCATGTGGTGGACGAACCAGAGCACTGAGTTCGCGATGCCGTTGTACGCGTCCGAGAAGACGTCCGGGTCGATGTCGAGCATCCGGACCTGCTGCCCGCCGGTGTCCCCGGCCGGCAGCCGGCCGCCCTCGGCCCGCCGCACCGCCTCCCGGTCGCCGTCGCTCAGCGCCGCGCACACCCACACCGCGTCCGCGTCCGGCCCGATCGCCGACAGGCCCGAGACCAGCCCGCCGCCACCCCGCTTGGGGTGCAGCGCACCGCCTTCGCCCACTTCATACGAAACCGGGCCGCGGTTGGACGCGACCAGCACCTCAGCACCGCCGGTGGAAGCCATACGCCACAACCTAGCCCGGCCCGGAAACGCTCAAACGTACGGCTACGCCCGACGCGCCGCCGTATACGGCCGTACGACGAAGTCACGCCACCCGGCGCTCGGCGTACTCGGCGATCTCCGCCATCGGCGGCCGTTCCTCGGTGTCCACGGAGTAGGTGCGCGGCTCGAAGCCGTCCTCGCCCCGTTCGAACTGGGTCAGGGCGGGCCGGATCAGATGCCCGCGGGCCAGCCGCAGCTGCGCGGTGCGGTAGATCGCGGCGGACATCCGGCCAAGGGCCTGGCCGTCCTGGTGACGGTGTTTGCGGACCCCCACGTCGACCTGGGCGAGGGCGTCCAGGCCGACCAGGTGCAGGGCGTCGACCAGCATGCCCAGCTCCACGCCGTAGCCGACCGGGAAGGGGAGCTGTTCGAGGAGCGAGCGGCGGGCCGCGTACTCGCCGCCGAGCGGCTGGACGAACCCGGCCAGCTGCGGCCAGTGCATGTTCAGCAGCGGGCGGGCCATCAGTTCGGTGACCCGGCCGCCCTGTCCGGCCGAGCCGGCGAGCGGGCGGTCGTACATCGCCTTGACCAGGTCGACGTCCGGGTCGGTCAGCAGCGGGCCGACGATCCCGGTGACGAAGTCGGAGGAGAAGTCACGCAGGTCGGCGTCGATGAAGCAGACGATGTCCCCGGTGGTGACGAGGAGGGAGCGCCAGAGGACCTCGCCCTTGCCGGGGACGGCGGGGATGCGCGGCAGGATCGTGTCGCGGTGGACGACCCGGGCGCCGGCCGCCGCGGCGACCGCCGCCGTACGGTCGGTGGAGCCGGAGTCGACGACCACGATCTCGTCGACGAGCGGCACCTGCCGCATGAGGTCGTGACGGATGATCGCGACGATGTCGCCGACCGTCTCCTCCTCGTTGAGCGCGGGCAGCACGACGGAGACGGACTGACCGGTGCGCTGCTTGGCGGCGAGTATCCGGTGCAGCGGGCGGTCGTTCATGGACCAGGAGCGGGTGGCCAGCCAGCGCTCGACTTCTTCCAGCACAGTCAGCGGCTCCTCACTGTCACGGTCACACTGCGAGGTGTGATCCATCTCGCGGTTCGGACGACTCTCTCAACTGTCCTGGCCTTCGGTTACAGTCTTGAACAACGCCGATGACCATCGCATGTCCGGGGGTCACCGGGCGTTGACAACTACATACCGCTCATCCAGAGGGGCAGAGGGATACGGCCCGATGAAGCCCCGGCAACCCTCCAGTCGGTTACTCGTGGATCGCTGATCACTGCTGATCAGCGTCGATCACTCGCGAGGCTCCCGGCTAGGGAAGGTGCCAAATCCGTCTCACGGCGAGATGCGTCGTGAGGAAGATGAGGAGAAAGGGCCTCGCCTCACATGGCTGTGCAGACTGCTGCGACCACCACCGACTCCACGACCGGCTCCGCGCCCGTCGATCTCGGTCCCGCCACCGCCCTGAGCTGCCGCGAGTGCGGCCACCGCGTGCCGCTCGGCCCGGTGTTCGCCTGCGAGGAGTGTTTCGGCCCGCTCGAAATCGCGTACGACTTCTCGGCCTACGACACCGAGGAGCTGCGGAAGCGGATCGAAGCGGGTCCCGCGAACATCTGGCGTTACGCGCCGCTGCTGCCCGTCCCCGCGGACGTGGCGACCAAGCCGAACATCAACCCGGGCTGGACCAAGCTCGTCCAGGCCGACAACCTGGCGAAGGAGCTGGGCGTCACCGGCGGCCTGTACGTCAAGGACGACTCCGGCAACCCGACGCACTCCTTCAAGGACCGGGTCGTCGCCCAGGCCGTCGAGGCCGCGCGCGCCTTCGGTTACACCACGCTCTCCTGCTCCTCCACCGGCAACCTCGCCGGCGCGGTCGGTGCCGCCGCCGCCCGGGCCGGCTTCCGCTCCTGCGTGTTCATCCCGCACGACCTGGAGCAGGGCAAGATCGTCATGGCCGCGATCTACGGCGGCGAGCTCGTCGGCATCGAGGGCAACTACGACGACGTGAACCGTTTCTGCTCCGAGCTGATCGGTGACTCGGCCGGCGAGGGCTGGGGCTTCGTCAACGTCAACCTGCGGCCGTACTACGCGGAGGGCTCCAAGACCCTGGCGTACGAGATCTGCGAGCAGCTCGGCTGGCGGATCCCGGACCAGCTGGTCGTCCCGATCGCCTCCGGCTCGCAGCTCACGAAGATCGACAAGGGGCTGCAGGAGCTGATCAAGCTGGGGCTCGTCGAGGACAAGCCGTACAAGATCTTCGGTGCGCAGGCCGAGGGGTGCTCGCCGGTGTCGGTGGCCTACAAGGCGGGGCACGACGTGGTCCGCCCGCAGAAGCCGAACACCATCGCCAAGTCCCTCGCCATCGGCAACCCGGCCGACGGCCCGTACGTCCTGGACATCGCGCGCCGTACCGGCGGCGCGGTGGAGGACGTGACCGACGAGCAGGTCGTCGACGCGATCAAGCTGCTCGCGCGGACCGAGGGAATCTTCGCGGAGACCGCCGGCGGGGTCACGGTCGGAGTCACCAAGAAGCTCATCGAGAATGGGCTGATCGATCCGGCGAAGTCGGTCGTTGTACTCAACACGGGTGACGGACTGAAGACGCTGGACGCCGTGGCGGGGACCGGGCTCACGGCGACTATTCGCCCGAATCTCGAGTCTTTCCGCGAGGCCGGGCTCGCCTGAGCCAGCCGTAAAAAACCAGGGCGTTGTCCCGATCGGAGGTTCACACGTGAGCGTCACCGTTCGCATCCCCACCATCCTGCGCACCTACACCGGTGGTAAGGCCGAAGTCAGTGCCGAAGGAGGCACCCTCGGCGAGGTCATCTCCGATCTGGAGAAGAGCCACACCGGGATCGCCGCCCGCGTTCTCGACGACGAGGGCAAGCTGCGCCGGTTCGTGAATGTCTACGTCAATGATGACGATGTGCGGTTCGAGCAGGGTCTGGAGACGGCCACCCCGGACGGTGCCGGCGTCTCCATCATCCCGGCCGTCGCCGGCGGCTGACCTGCTGACAGGCTGATCGAATGACCGAACATTACCTTCGGTAACGTCGATCACCGACTGTTCATACGATTGCCCCCTCCGTGAGAGAAGCGGAGGGGGCAATTCTGTGTGGTTGAGCGCGGTACAGTTGGGGAACGCGGTTCCGATCTCCAGGTCGGGAGCCCCGTATTCGACACCGCTGACCCGATAAGAAGTAGCCAAAGTGCGCGGGTTATATGCGGCTTTTGCGGCCTTTATGGGGCCCGACTTGCCCTGAATTCGGCCGAATTCTTGCTACATTCCGGACCCTTCCCGTCCAGAATTCTCGTCCGATTGACCTGTTGCAGACGGCAGTTGGACAGATACATTCAGCCGCGGTCGACGCGTTCCGGCGCACGCCCCCAAACCTGTGGGGGGTGAGGTCTGACCCGGATCCGCGAAGTGTGGATCTGTGCAAGGGCCAGTAATAGGGGAGTTAGGCATGGCTCAGGGCACCGTCAAGTGGTTCAACGCGGAGAAGGGGTACGGCTTCATCGCGGTCGACGGTGGTGCGGATGTTTTCGTCCACTACAGTGCGATTCAGATGGACGGCTACCGCACCCTGGAGGAAGGTCAGCGGGTCGATTTCGAGATCTCGCAGGGCCAGAAGGGGCCGCAGGCGGACATGGTCCGGCTCGCGACCAGCTGAAGCACGCGCCGACTGACAGCGTCGTTCTTCTTTCTTTGTCGGAGGGCTCGTATCCCATGGGGAGTCATGGGTTACGAGCCCTTTGGCATGCCCGGGGCGAGCGGGCCGGCGCGCCCCGCGGGTGCGGCCCGGCACGGGGCCGGGGCGCGGCCCAGTCTCCGTGAGGCGCTTGCACTCGGCATGGGCGAGTGCTAATCATTGGCGTTAGCACTCTGAAGGTGAGAGTGACAAAAATGGACCGGGTCGGTGAGGCCCGCAGGCCGGGTGGGGCAAGGAACCCACGGGTCGGCGAGCCGTCCGTCGCGGGCGCGGGCGCGGTCCGAAGACTCACCCCCAGTCCTGGAGGGACCACTTCACATGGCCAAGATCATCGCGTTCGACGAGGAGGCGCGGCGCGGCCTTGAGCGCGGTATGAACCAGCTCGCCGACGCCGTCAAGGTCACCCTCGGCCCCAAGGGCCGCAACGTCGTCCTTGAGAAGAAGTGGGGCGCCCCCACGATCACCAACGATGGTGTGTCCATCGCCAAGGAGATCGAGCTGGAGGACCCGTACGAGAAGATCGGCGCCGAGCTGGTCAAGGAAGTCGCCAAGAAGACGGACGACGTCGCCGGTGACGGTACGACCACCGCGACCGTCCTCGCCCAGGCCCTGGTCAAGGAAGGCCTGCGCAACGTCGCCGCCGGCGCCAACCCGATGGCCCTGAAGCGCGGTATCGAGAAGGCCGTCGAGGCTGTCTCCGGTGCCCTGCTCGAGCAGGCGAAGGATGTCGAGACCAAGGAGCAGATCGCCTCCACGGCCTCCATCTCCGCCGCCGACACCCAGATCGGCGAGCTCATCGCCGAGGCCATGGACAAGGTCGGCAAGGAAGGCGTCATCACCGTCGAGGAGTCCCAGACCTTCGGTCTGGAGCTGGAGCTCACCGAGGGTATGCGCTTCGACAAGGGCTACATCTCGGCGTACTTCGCCACCGACATGGAGCGTATGGAGGCGTCGCTCGACGACCCGTACATCCTCATCGCCAACTCGAAGATCGGCTCCGTCAAGGACCTGCTCCCGCTCCTGGAGAAGGTCATGCAGTCGGGCAAGCCGCTGCTGATCATCGCCGAGGACGTCGAGGGCGAGGCCCTGTCGACCCTGGTCGTCAACAAGATCCGCGGCACCTTCAAGTCCGTCGCCGTCAAGGCCCCGGGCTTCGGCGACCGCCGCAAGGCGATGCTGAACGACATCGCCATCCTCACCGGCGGCGAGGTCATCTCCGAGGAGGTCGGTCTCAAGCTGGAGAACACGACCCTCGACCTGCTGGGCCGCGCCCGCAAGGTGGTCATCACCAAGGACGAGACCACCATCGTCGACGGCGCCGGCTCCACCGAGCAGGTCCAGGGCCGGGTCAACCAGATCCGCGCCGAGATCGAGCAGTCCGACTCGGACTACGACCGCGAGAAGCTCCAGGAGCGCCTGGCCAAGCTCGCCGGTGGCGTCGCAGTCATCAAGGCCGGTGCCGCGACCGAGGTCGAGCTCAAGGAGCGCAAGCACCGCATCGAGGACGCCGTTCGCAACGCGAAGGCGGCCGTCGAGGAGGGCATCGTCGCCGGTGGTGGCGTGGCCCTGCTCCAGGCCTCCCAGGTGTTCGAGAAGCTGGAGCTCGAGGGTGACGAGGCGACCGGCGCCAACGCCGTGAAGCTCGCCCTGGAGGCCCCGCTCAAGCAGATCGCCGTCAACGGTGGTCTCGAGGGTGGCGTCGTCGTCGAGAAGGTGCGCAACCTTCAGGTCGGCCACGGCCTGAACGCCGCGACCGGCGAGTACGTCGACATGATCGCCGAGGGCATCATCGACCCGGCGAAGGTGACGCGTTCCGCCCTGCAGAACGCCGCCTCCATCGCCGCGCTGTTCCTCACCACCGAGGCCGTCATCGCCGACAAGCCGGAGAAGGCCGCCGCGGCCGCTCCGGGCGGCATGCCGGGCGGTGACATGGACTTCTGATCGACCTCTGGCCGATCGCTCGTCCTGACCGAGGGCGGCACCCCCTGTTCGACAGGGGGTGCCGCCCTCGGGCGTTTCCGCCCCGATGGCGGCCGTGGGCCCGTGTCCGGGGTCACACGGCTTTCGGGCGGGGGCGGGAATGGGTACGTACGGGCAGGCCGTTGTGCACATGTGTGCACTCAATGCGCGTGCACATACCGTCCGGTCTACGACATACCATGAGGAGCCCCCCACGTGACCGTCACCACGCCCCCCGCCTCCCGCGCGGCCGAGATCCTCTCCCGTCCGATCGCCCTGAACGGGCTCACGGTCCCCAACCGGATCGTGATGGCGCCGATGACCCGGCAGTTCAGCCCGGGCGGCGTCCCCGGCGAGGACGTGGTCTCGTACTACGCCCGCCGGGCCGCCGCCGGTGTCGGTCTGATCGTCACCGAGGGCACGTACGTCGGTCACGACTCGGCCGGGCAGAGCACCCGCATCCCGCGGTTCCACGGCGAGGAGCAGCTGGCGGGCTGGGCGAAGGTCGCCGAGGGGGTGCACGCGGCCGGCGGCACCATCGTCCCGCAGCTGTGGCACATCGGCATGGTCCGCAAGCAGGGCCAGCCCCCGTTCGCGGACGCCCCCGCCGTCGGCCCCTCCGGCATCCGCCTGGACGGCACCGAGGGCGAGGGCAAGGCGATGACCTCGCAGGACCTGGACGACGTTATCCGCGCGTTCGCCGAGGCCGCGGCCGCCGCCGAGCGCATCGGCTTCGACGGGGTCGAGCTGCACGGCGCCCACGGCTACCTCCTCGACCAGTTCCTGTGGGCGGGCACCAACCGCCGTACCGACGCCTACGGCGGTGACCCGGTCGCCCGTACCAAGTTCGCGGCCGAGATCGTGGCCGCCGTACGCGCGGCGGTCTCCCCGGAGTTCCCGGTGATCTTCCGCTACTCGCAGTGGAAGTCGGACAACTACGATGCCCGCCTCGCCGAGACCCCGGAGGAGCTGGAGGCGATCCTCACCCCGCTGGCGGCGGCCGGCGTCGACGTCTTCCACGCCTCCACCCGGCGCTACTGGCTCCCCGAGTTCGAGGACTCCGACCTGAACCTGGCCGGCTGGACCAAGAAGCTCACCGGGCAGCCGACCATCACCGTCGGCTCGGTCGGCCTCGACGGCGACTTCATCAAGGGCTTCGCGGGCGAGGGCTCCCCGGTCCGTGGCATCGAGGACCTCCTCGACAGCCTGGAGCGCGAGGAGTACGACATGGTCGCCGTCGGCCGCGCCATCCTCCAGGACCCGGAGTGGGCGGCGAAGGTGCTGGCCGGGCGCACGCAGGAGCTGAACTCGTACGACGCGGCGGCGCTGAAGAGCCTGAGCTGAAAGCCTGAGCCGAACCACCCCGTTCGCCCTCGGTCCGGCCGGCGACCAGCCGGCCGGACCGAGGGCGTCGGCGTCGCTGGTGGAGCTGGGAGGGTCGGCCGGTCCGCTGCGTCACACCTTCCATGCGCGCGATCCGCGGGCCCATGAGACGGTGGACGAGATCGACGAGGCGCAGGCCAGGGCGGTTGCCGCCCAGTATGGCCGACGGTTCACCCATACGGGTGAGGGGTGTTCGGCACTCGTGCGAAGTGCCGGACGTTCCATGAGTGACCGGCCGTGATGACGGCAGCGCCCCCACCGAAAGCGAGCGAGCATGACGACAAGTCAGTCTCCGGAGCCGACCCATGCCGCAGAGGGACCGGTCGTCCGCACCGCGGCGGGTGCTGTGCGCGGGTTGCGGGAGGACGGGCTCGCGGTCTTCAGGGGCATACCGTTCGCCGAGCCGCCGGTGGGGGAGGCGAGGTTCGCGGCACCCCGCCCGGCACGCGCGTGGGACGGGACGCGCGAGGCGTACGCCTTCGGTCCGCCGCCCCCGCAGGACCTGGGCATCCAGGGGCGCACGGGTGTCCTGGAGGCACCCGAGGGCGACGACTGGCTGACGGTGAACGTGTGGACACCCGACCCGGACCCGGCGGCCCGCCGCCCGGTGATGGTGTGGATCTACGGCGGCGCCTACAAGCTGGGCCACTCCGGCAGCCCCGGCTACGACGCCCAGCACATCGCACGTGACGGCGACGTGGTCGTGGTCTCCTTCAACTACCGCGTCGGCATGGAGGGTTTCGTCCAGATCGAGGGGGCGCCCGCCAACCGGGGCCTGCTGGACCAGGTGGCTGCGCTGGAGTGGGTGCGGGAGAACATCGCGGCCTTCGGCGGCGACCCCGACCAGGTCACGGTCTTCGGGGAGTCGGCGGGCGGCGGATCGGTGGCCGCGCTGCTGGCGATGCCCCGTGCGCGGGGCCTGTTCCGGCGGGCGATCGCCCAGAGCGTGCCGGGCACGTTCTTCTCCACCGAGCTGGCCGGGGACATCGCGCAGGCCCTCGCGGCGGAGGCCGGCCTGCGCCCCACGCTGGCCGACCTGGCGACGACCGACCCGCGCCGGCTGCCGGACGTGGGGCAGTCGCTGGGCATCAAGATGCCGCAGTACATGGGCCGTTGGGGCCAGATCGCACCGACGATGACACCGTTCTCCCCGGTGGTCGACGGCGAGGTGTTGCCCACCACCCCCTGGCAGGCGCTGGCCTCGGGTTCCGCCCGGGACGTGGACCTCCTCGTGGGTCACAACCGCGACGAGTACCGTCTCTTCCTGGTCATGGGCGGGATGTACGGCAAGATCACGGAGGAGCAGGCGACCGGCGCCCTGCGGCTGTTCGCACCGGGCGGCGAGGCGGGGGTGCAGGCCTACCGCGAGGCCTTCCCCGAGGCGTCGCCGGACGAGCTGTACGAACGGGTGCAGACCGACTGGCTCTTCGGCATACCGTCACTGCGCCTGGCGGAGGCACAGACCGCGGCCGGCGGCCGGGCCCACCTGTACGAACTGACCTGGGGCGCCCCGGGCAACGGCGGGCTGCTGGGCGCCTGCCACGGGCTGGACATCCCGCTGCTGTTCGGCACGTTCGAGGCGGACCTCGCCAACCTCCTCTTCGCGGGCACGGACGTCACCCCCGAGGCCAAGGCCCTCTCCGCCCGCTTCCGCACGGCATGGACGGCGTTCGCGAAGACGGGAGACCCGGGCTGGCCGGAGTTCGACGTCCAGGACCGCCTCACCCAGGTACTGGACACCACACCGACGGTGACGTCGTACCCGGAGGAGCGCAGCCGAAAGCTCTGGGAGGGCCATGAGTTCACCCCCTCCCCGCTGCTCGGCTGACCGGGGCTCAGAGGTTGCCGAGGGGCTCGATGTCCACGTGGACCGGGGTACCCCAGACCCGGAGCACCTCGTAGTCGGTGAACTCGTGGACGAGCCGGTAGGCCATGGCCGGCCGGGACCCGTGGCGCTGGGCGTTGAGGTAGAGCTCGGCCTCGCGCCGGTCGCGGCGGGGGGTGCCGCACAGCTCCCACTCCCGGCCGTTCCACGCCTCCGGCAGCCACCGCTGTTGGGCCTGCGGCCGGTCGGCCCGCACCCCGTACCGGGACATCGAGGGTCCCGCGGCCGTCTCGCCCTGCACCGGCCGGGGCCCGCCCGTGAACTCCGACCGCCGGGCGGCCCGCCGCCGCGTCTCGCACAGCAGACACAGATCCGGGGCGCTCTCGTCCACGGGCCCCTGCGGATGCTCGGCACACCGGGTGGTGGGCGCGGCGGCGCTGACGCTCTCCTCCAGCAGGTCGAGAGCGCGCCGCAGGTCGTCCTTGACCTCGTGCAGCTTGGCGTCGGGCGTACTGCCGGTCAGGGCCTCCCCGTGCTCCCCGAGCAGACGAAGGGCACGACCCAGGGCGGTGAGCTGGGAGTGGTTCATACGTTCCAGCGTGGCATACGGCGCCGACAACGCCGTCGGAACGTGACGTCAGGTGCTGCGACCGACGTCGGAATTCGTTCATGGCGTGGTGTTCCCACACCACCGCGTGGATCACGAAGCGACCCCTCGGCCGTCCTCTTCCTCCAGCTGCGCCATGAACTCGTCATGCGCCATGGAGGGCCCGGACGAAGCCGCCTCACGTGCACGCGCTTCGGCGACGTCCGCTTCGTCCCGAAGCCGCTGAAGTTCTTCGAGATCACTTATCGGGATGAGTGCGGCGGCAGGCTTGCCGTATTCGGTGATCAGGATGTGCTCCTGCCCGTGCCGGACCCGGCCCACAAGCCGGCCGAGCTGGTTCCGGGCTTCCACAAGCGGATACGTCTCCAGGGAAGCCTTCATGCGGGTGTCCCCTCTCGGTGTTGGTTCATCGCGCCACGGATCTCGGCGACGCGGGAGCGGACCTCGGGAGGTGACAGGGGCGTGTTGTGGCTGCGGGGGGCGCCCTCGCCGCGGCATGCGCCGCAGATGCCGCCCGGCAGCGCCTCCGGGCGGCCCGGCGTGCGGCACCTCGCGCACTCCAGGATCCGCAGCGGCGGGCGAGTGGGGGACGGGACCGGTTCGGGTGGGAGCTTGTCGGCGAGGCGTTTGCGGAGCAGGGCGGCCGGGTGGTGGACGGGGGAGGGCAGGCCGCTGGTCAGGGCCCGGAGTACGTACTCGTCGGTGGCGCCCCGCGCGAACCACTCCGTAAGCAGCGGAGCGAGGGCCGCGCAGTCGGCCTGGGAGAGGGACAGCACGGGCGCCGTCCGGCCGAGGGCGGCGAGGAGGATGTGGGCGCGGGTGCGGGTGGGGCGGGCCCGGTCCGGGGGCTGCTCCCGCTCCGGTACGCCGCCGCGCGTGAACGACGCCCACCAGTCATCGCCGCGTGCGGTACGGGACCACCACGATCGGGTGATCCAGTGCTGGCTCCCCGACCCGGCGAGATGTTCCCGGCCACGCCTCAAGTGGCCCGCCCGCTGAAGGGCGTTGAGGGCGGTGCGGAGGGCGCACTGGCCGTACGGGAGGTGCTTGGCCAGCGTCTTGACGGAGATGTCGGCGCCGTCGGGGAGACGGTCGACGTACGCGGCGATGGCGGCTTCGCGGGGCGGGAGGTGGGCGAAGTCGTCGTTGGTGCGCCGATGTTGACCGGGCGCGGACCGCTTTCCGTAGCCGGGACCGGCCATGGGGTGCGAGGCGGCGTGCGTGGGCAGGGGGGCGGCAGTAAGCTGGCTGTCAGCCATGGGGATCGTTGTGTCCGATCTCTTTGGTCAAGCCCCCGCAGGTGTTGGTAGCGCCTGACGGGGGCTGTTCTGTTCGTTATGCGGGCACGCTAGACGATCGTGACTGTGTGTGGCAAACCGAACGCGTGCCGTCAACTCTCGGGGTGGGAGGGTGGGTTGAGGCCCTCCACCCGTTCCTTGAAAAGAGGGCTCGGGGCTGGTGGCTTGAGCCTCGGGGACGTGCGCAGGGCGGTCAGTTTGTCGGTGTCGTCGAGGTCGGTGGCGGGCGCGTAGACGACGATGCGGAGGTCGGAGCCGGGGACCGTGAGGACGTCGAGGTCGAGGGTGAGGTCGCCGACCAGGGGGTGTTCGACGGTCTTGCGGTCGCCGGTGTGGAGGCCCGCGGTGCCGTTGGACCAGAGCCGGGCGAAGCGGGGGCTGGTGCCCAGGAGCCGGTCGACGAGCAGGGAGAGGCGGGCGTCGTCGGGGTGGGCCAGCGCCGTGACCCGCAGGTCGGCCACCAGGGACTCCTCCTCGGCCTCGTCGCCGGCCCAGGACCGTACCGGCCAGGCGGCGATGGCGTCGACCCGGTGGCCGCCGGGGGAGCGGAACATCCCGGCGACGAGACTGCCCTGGTCCCAGCCGTAGGCGCGGGGGTCCCCTATGACGGCGGTCCACATCCGGTTCCAGCTGAGCAGCGTCCAGTCGGCGGCGTAGACCGCGACCGGTGCGTCGCCCAGTTGCCGGACGAGCCGGTGGACCCTCGGCGGCACCTGCCGCGGCACGTCGCCGGTGGCGGGCGGGGTGAGCCTGGCGCACCGGAACAGGTGGTCGCGTTCCTCGGCGTCCAGGCGCAGGGCCCGGGACAGGGCGCCGACGACCTGGGCCGAGGGGTTGCGGGCGCGGCCCTGTTCGAGCCGCACCACGTAGTCGACGGACAGCCCGGACAGCCGGGCCAGTTCCTCGCGGCGCAGACCCGGGATGCGCCGGTCCGCACCGGATTCCAGCTCGCCCGTCAGGGGTGAACGGCGCTCCCGCCAGCCGCGCAGGGCGATGCCGAAGTTGTTCGTCGTTGCCATGCGGGCATCATCGTGCGCAAATGTTTGGATGATCTGCGCGCGATGGAACTCTTGTGCCACATCTGGGTAAAGGCCTGCCTGTGGTGGCGGTCAGGAGCTGAGCGCGGCCTCGGCGGAGGTCCGGGCGGCCGCCCAGTGGGCCCGGGTGAAGGCGGCGGCGGACTCCAGCGCCTCGTCGGCCTCGTCCAGCATGACGGCGAACGACTGGAAGACGTGCGGGACTTGGGGCCAGACCTGGAGGTCGACGCGGACGTCGTCGGCGGCGGCGCGGGCGGCCAGCCGGACGGCGTCGTCCAGCAGGATCTCGTGCGAGCCCACCTGGACGAGCAGCGGCGGCAGTCCCGTCAGGTCGGCGAAGACCGGGCTGGCCAGCGGTTCGGTGCCGGGCGTCGTACCGAGGTAGTCGCGGGCCCGGGTGCGCAGGGCCTGCGGGGTGAGCGCCGGGTCCAGGCCGGCCTTGCCGGTCGTGCTGGCGCCGGACACCGTGAGGTCGGTCCAGGGCGAGAACACCGCGGCCGACGACGGCTGGGGCAGTCCCGCCGACTTGAGGGCGACCAGCGTGGCGATGGCCAGGCCGCCTCCGGCGGACTCGCCGACGAAGGCGGTCCGGGCCGCGGGGACGCCCTGGTCGAGGAGCGCGCGGTACGCGGCCACCGCGTCCTCGACGGCCGCGGGGAACGGGTTCTCGGGCGCCAGCCGGTAGTCGACGCAGACGGCACGGGCGCCGACCCGCCGGGACACGTCGGCGGCCAGGCCCGCCGCGTCGGCGGCGGAGCCGATGGCGTAGGCGCCGCCGTGGAAGTAAAGCACCACCTCGGACGGATCGCCGCCGGGCGTCTCGACCGTGACGACGGGGACGCCGCCGAGCCGGCCGGGGGTGGTCGTGACATCGGGAGGCAGCGGTATCGAGGTCATCATCGTGCGGAAGGCCGCGCGCGCTTCCGCCACGTCGCCTCCGACGTCGAGCGGGGCGTGCCGGAGCATCTCGTCGAGGTCGCGGCGTTGCTGCCCGGACATGGCTGTGCCTTTCGTAGCTGGGCGGAGGTGGAGGTGCCGACGGTGCCGGTGCTCAGCGCGGCGGGCCGACGATGATCTGGCCGTACAGGTCGGCGGCCTCGGCCATCAGGTCCTTGGATATCTCGAACCCCTCCGGCCGGGCGGTCGACATGTCGCGCCCCGCGTGCCGGAACATGCCCTCGATGCCGCCCGGAGTGCAGATCATCAGCAGGTCGGCGGTGGCGGAGGTGATCCGGTAGCCGTGCGGGACGTTCTTGGGCAGGTAGACGATCCCGCCCTCCGACAGCTCCAGCTCCTGGTCGTCCGACCACACCAGCGCGGTGCCCTTGATCAGCATGAAGATCTCGTCCTCGCGGGTGTGCACGTGGTACGGCGGCGCCTCCCCCTTGGCGACGCTGAACCGACCCACGGTCAGCTGCCCGTCGGTGGCCGCGCTGTCCAGGAGGACGGCGAACTGTCCGCCGTCGAGCCATTCGAGCTTCTGCTGCTGGTCGGGCTGGGCGAGGTACATCATGCTCACGGCGAGGTCCGTTCGGTGTGGGTGACCGGTGTGGGGTGACCATCCCGCGCCGATGATCCTCTTCGGGAACAGGCCGCCGCCAGATGCGGGGGTGGGACCAGCAGTACCACCGGCCATGACCACGGGGTTACTGCTTGACGCCGTTCACGAAGGCCGACCAGGCCTCCGGCCGGAACGCGAGCCTCGGGCCGTGGGGGGCGGTTTTGGAGTCTCGGACGGGGATGAGGGGCGCGTGGCGCTCGGCTACTTCCAGGCAGTTGTCGGCGTTGCCGCTGTAGCTCGACTTGATCCATACGGCCGTGCTCAGCTCGTGGTCAGGGATGTTCCTCATGAGCGTAATCCTGCGCCAACGCATCCATCAGGGCTAGGGACTTCTCCTGCGAGAGCGCGGAGGCGACGAGGAGGTCAAACACGAACCTCAGTTGGGTGACGGTGGCCGGGTCGTCCTCCAGACGTCCGGTGCGGACTCCTTCCAAGTAGGCCAGCGGAGGAGCGTCCTCGAAGTCCATCAACTTCAGCGCGCCTTCCATCGCGGTGTGCGCACCTGCGCTGAGCGGCAGCACCTGCGCGATGACCCGGCCCCGGCGGACGAGACCGGCGATGTGGCTCAGGGCCTCCGCCATCACCGCTCGGCCACCTGCCCCCCGGTGCAGCGCCGCCTCGTCGAGTACCACCCACAACAACGGCTTTGTCGGATCGTCGAGCAGGCGGACCCGTGCCATCCGGTTGTCCACCCACTCCTCGATGGTCTCCTCCGGCGTGGTCGGGTCGTACGCGCGGTTCACCGCTCGTGCGTAGGCGGAAGTCTGCAGCAGACCGGGGATCAGGAGTGGTGCGTACTGCCTGATGGCCGTCGCCTGGGTCTCCGACTCGGCCGCCTCTGCGAAGTGGTCTTGATATCTCGACTTAGCCGCCGCCTTGCAGTTCCGGGCGAAGAAGCCGTCCCTTCCCAGGACTTCGTCCAGAATCCGCGCGTACTCCGGCAACATCCGCCGCGTCCCCGCCTCCAACTGCCCGATGAACGACCCGCTCACGAAGAGCCGTTGCCCCAGTTCCGTCTGGCTGAGGCCGGCCTTCTCGCGCGCATGGCGTAACTCGGCCCCCAGGAGCGCTCGTGGCGAGGACGACGGGTCCAGGTCCTTCGGTGCCGCCATGGGCAACTCCCTGTTCCACGGACGAGGTTGTTGGGATGTCGTATCTAGCCAGGTTAGAGCGATGACCGACACGCTGTGTTGCGAACAGTGAACTCAGCGTGGAGGTGGAAAAGGTGCGGCCGACCGAAGAAGTCGTGGAGTCGTTGCGGATGGCCCTGAAGGGCGCCGGGGTCATGCTGCCGTCGTTGTGCGTCGATCCGGTGACCGGGGCTAGTGACGAGCCCTTTGCCCTGGTCGAGCTGGGGCGCTGCAACGTCCGGGTGGCGGAGCGGCTGGCCTCGGTGGTGCGCGGTGAACGGCCGCCCGTGGGGACGTGTGTGACGGACGTACGGGACGGTCGGATCGGCGAGGTGATGGGGCACGTCGGCGGCAAGGTGCAGCTGCGGCCCGTGGCCGGCGGGCGGGAGTGGGACTGTCCGGCGGAGTCGCTGGCGCTCACGCCGCCGGACGAGGTGCTGCGGGAGCAGGTGCGGTGGGCCAACAGGGCGCGGGGGATGCACTGTTGAGGACGGTCAGTCCGGTTGCGAGTCGCGTGTCTTGGAGAGCAGCTCCGCGGCCCGCCGACGGTGTCTGCGTCCGAGGGTGGTGTCGTCGAGGAGTTCACCGAGGACGATCCGCGCTCGCTGCGGGTCGATCCACGAGAGCGACTCCGCGGCCTCCAGGCGGTGGGCGGCCCTCGTCGCGGGATCCCGGGCGACCTTCTCGTGCAGTGCGGTGGCTGTGTCGTGGTCGGCTTTGTGTATCAGCCATCCCACTGTGAGGCGTCGGCTGATGTCCAAGGTGGTGTCGTCGGCGAGGTCGCGCAGTAGTTCCGCCAGTCCGGGCTGCTTGTCGAGCGTGTTCAGCACCACCACTGCCCGTATCCGGTCCTGGGGCGGCACACTGCCGTCGCGGGCGAGGGCGTGCAGTCGTCGGACGGCGGTCGCCGGATCGCTCTCGATCAGGGCCAGCGCAGCTTTCAACCGGTGCGACGGTTTGGCATCGTCTGGCGTGTCCGGGGCGAGGTCGTCGAGGAATCGGGCGGGTTCCATCGAGGCGAATCCGGTGTACAGGCGTACCGCGAGCGCGCGTACGTAGTCGTCCGCCTTGGGGTCCTGGGCGAGATCACGGGAGGCTTCCACGCCGGCCGTCATGTCGACGGTGCTGAGCGTCACGGCCACGCGAAAGCGTTCGAACGCGGCCAGCGACCGGTCGCGGCTGAGTCGGCGGAGCAGACTCACGGAGTCCTTGAGCACGTCCTCGGACAGCCAGGTTCCCGACTGCGCCTGGTCGATCAGGAACCGGGGGCCGTCGGCGCCCGCACGCCCCGAGGTCATCAGGGTCAGGAACTCGGCCTTGAGCGGGTGGTCGTCAGGCGTGAGGTCGAGGAGGAAGCCGCCGAACGGGTCGTTCTTGGGCGGGGCCCAGTCTCTTCTGAACCGTCGGCGAGCCTGGGACCGACGGAAGAAGATCTCCCGGAAGACGACCTGGAGTCTCTCCTCCTCGTCGGCGGCATGGCGGGCGGCGAAGTACTCCAGGAAGGTCTGGTGAGTGAAGACCAGGTCGTCCGAGCGCCGGGTCAGCAGTCCGGTGCCGCACAGGACCGACTCCAGGAACTCCCGCCAGCCCTTTTCCGGCACCGCCGTCGGCCGTTCGGCGGACTCGTGGTCCTGTACGACGTCGAGGGCGGGCCGGCCATCGTGCTCGTCGGCGAAGAGCAGCCGGTGGGCGAGGTCGGCGAGGATCGGCCGGAGGCTCTGGACGGTCCGTTCCGCCCCGGCCTCGGCGTCGGAGCCGTACTGCCGCAGGGCGGCCCGGGCCTGTTCCATGGCGCCGGCGGCGTACTGGCGCTCGTGCAGCAGGTCCACGAACCTGCGGTAGAGGTCGCCGCGCCCGCGAGGGGGTGGTTCTGCCGGGGCTTTGGCGCGGAGCTGGCAGAGCATGGACATCATGAGCGGGACCCGGGCGAGATCGATCAGGCCCATCGCGTGCAGCGTGCCGAGGAACCGCTGTGCGGTCTGCTCGGGTTCGGTGACGTCGAGGGCGCGGAACCAGCCGGTCGCGACGTGTTCCAGCTCGTCGGTGCGGAACGGTTCCAGCTCGTAGCACGGGACCTGGGGGCCGAGGATGCCCTGTTCGGCCTCGCGCACGGGGCGGGTGGCCACGACGAACGCGTACTGGTCGCCGGCGTGGGCCACGGTCCTGAGGACGTCCTCCCGGCCGGAGACGCTTGTGATCTCGTCGAGGCCGTCGACCAGCACCAGCCAGCCGTGCCCCGGGGCCGGACGGTCTTCGAAGAAGGTGTCGGGGACGGGGGACGTGAGGCCGTACCGGTGGAGCTGGGCGTTGACGGTGTCGGCGAGGGCTCTGCTGAGGGGAGCGCCGACCAGGGCGGCGGCCGGCACCAGGACGGGCGCGGGGCCCGGGTCGGCGGTGCCGTCGAGCCACTGTGCGGCGCCGTGGGTGAGGCGGGTGCGCAGCAGGCTGGACTTGCCGCCGCCCGGTCCTCCGACGACCAGACAGACCCCGTCACCGGTCAGGACCTCGTCGGCCGGCTGTGGCGGGGAGGCGGGGAGCAGGCCGCTCGCCATGAGTCCGGCGTTCCCGGCTCTCTCCTCGGTGGGCGAGTTCCGGCTCACGACCTGCTGGCGCACGTAGATGTGGGACAGCGGCGGCATGGTGCCGGGCATGACTCCGGGGTACGGGTGCCGGGTGGCGGCGAGCCGGGCGGCACGCAGATAGCGTTCCAGGTCCGTGCCGCCGACCTGGCTCAGCCGGGGACGGCCGCCGCCGTGGCGCTCCAGTACGTCGGCGAAGCCGGGGTCGTCCACGAACGACCGGGCCGGACACGCGTGCAGCCGGCGGTTCCGGAACGCCTCGTCGTCGTGGATGACGACCCCGACGAGATGGTCCCGGCAGAAGACCGCGCTGCCGGAGGCGCCGGACCAGGCCTTGGCGCCGCCCCCGGAATCCGCTTCCGGTGCGGGGCCCTGGTCGAGGACGTACCGGTCCTGTTCGCCGCTGCCCCCGCCCAGTACGGGCAGCTCTCCCCGCAGGTGCTCGACGCCGTACTGCCCGTTGCCCGTCGTCGCGGCCGGGAAGCCGAGTGCTTCGTAGGGGAGGGGGTCGTTGCCGACCGGGCGGCCCCAGCGCACCGCGCCCGGTGCCTCGACGGACTCGTCGAGCAGGAGCAGGGCGACATCGCGGCCGTCGGGGTGGGTCCAGCAGACCTGTGCCGCGCAGCGCCGTGTGTCGTCCTGGGGGTGCCCCACGCGTACGTCGATGCGCGGCCAGGCGGCGCCCGGGTGCTCCTCGACGACGTGCCGGGCGGTCAGTACCAGGCGCGGTGCGATCAGGTACCCGCTGCCGATGCGGCGGAACCCCGTGTCCTCTCCGCCCCTGACCAGGGTGAGGCGTCGGCGGTCCACCTCAGCCCTCGTCGTCCCAGGAGCCGGACTGCGGCCCGCCGATCTCGGGGCTGCCGCCGCCCGTCGCCCGGTCCCTGACCCGGAGCTTCAGCGTCAGCTTGTGCGACCGGGCCGACGAGTGTCCGGCGCCCGCGCCCGCCGTGGCCACCCCGAACTGGAGTTTCCCTTCGCCCTTGACGTCGTCGCGGAGTTCCAACAGCAACTCCAGCTGGGCTTCCTGGATCTCGAAGGCGAACTGTTCGTGCGTGCCCCGGTCCTGGGCCTCGTACAGTTCCTGCCGCAACTCCTCGATGGCTGCGGCCAACCCGATCGTCGCCATGGCAACTCCCCCTGAATGCGCGCCTCGTACCCGGAAGTGTGCCCTCACAGTGTCAGGGACCGCGGAAACTGGCCAACTTCTGTGTCCCGCCCGGCTGAAGAACCTCGGCGACGACGTGGACGTCACGTTCTACTGGGATCGCCGTTGAAACTCACGTAGGTGGCGAGGAAGCCGACGGCGTAGCCGGTCAGCAGGCCGCCCGCGTAGACCGCCGCCGCCAGGGCCGGGCCCCTGTTCCCCGTCAGCAGGGGGAACAGGGCCCAGCCCGAGGGGCCGATGGCGGTGGCCCCGACGCGGTTACCGAGTACGGCGAAGAACCCGACGAAGGCCCCGCCCGCCGCGCCGCCCGCGCAGGCGGTGAGGAAGGGGCGGCCGAGGGGGAGTGAGACGCCGTAGATGAGGGGTTCGCCGACGCCCAGCAGGCCGGCCGGGAGGGCGGACCTGATGGTCGTACGGAGTGAGGTGTCGTGGCGGAGGCGGACGTACACGGCCAGCGCCGCGCCCACCTGGCCGGCGCCGGCCATGGCCAGGAGGGGGAGCAGGACGGTGTAGCCCTGCTGCTGGATGAGGGTGGTGTGGATGGGGATCAGGGCCTGGTGGAGGCCCAGCATCACGAGGGGGAGGAAGAGGCCGCCGAGGATCAGCCCGGCGAGGGGGCCGGTGGTGGCGAGGAGCCAGTCGGCGGCGGTGCCGATGGCGGAGGAGACGACACCGGCGCCGTACATGAGGCCGTACAGGGTGGCCAGTCCGGCGACGAGGACGGTGACGGTGGGGGTGAGGAGGACGTCGAGGGCGTCGGGGACGCGGCCTCGGCACCACCGCTCGACGTGGACGGCGAGCAGGGCGGCGGCCAGTGCGCCCAGCACCCCGCCCTGCCCCGGCGCGAGGGCCACGCCGAAGGCGGTCACCTTCGCGACGCCCGGGTAGACGACGATCGCCGCGACCGCACCGCCGAGGACGGGCGTCCCGCCGAACACCTTCGCCGTGTTGTAGCCGACGAAGACGCTGATCAGGGCCATGAAGCCGGAGGCGATGGCGGCGAGGGCGGGGGTGAGCGAGGGCAGCAGGCCGGCGTTGACGAGAAGCCCGTTGAGGCCGGCCAGCACCCCGCAGCCGATCAGGGCGGGGATGAGCGGGACGAAGACGTCGGCGACGCGGCGCAGGGCGGTCTTGAGGGGGGTCGCGTTGCGCCGGACGCGCGCGGCGCGCAACTCGGCCCCGCGGGCGGCGAGCTGCTCGGCCGCCGCCGCTTTCTCCGTCGTCAGGAGTTGCTGGAACTCGGCGGTCACCGTCACCACCGCCCCCGGCCCGATCACCACCTGGAGGGTGTCCCCGTCGGGCACCACCCCCAGCACCCCCGGCACCGCCCGCACCGCCTCCCCCTCCACGAGTGAGGGATCGCTCAGCCCCAGCCGCAGCCGGGTCATGCAGTGGGCGACGGAGGTGATGTTCGCGGGGCCGCCGACGAGGGGCAGCAGGGCGGCGGCGGTGTCGTACGGCGATCTCTGCACACCCCGAGCGTGCGGGTCAGTCGGCCGCCGTGGCGAGCGCGGCGCGCAGACGGCCGCCGGACTCCTCCAGAAGGCGGGCGGCGGTGGGCCCGTCGACACCGGCCAGGATCACCAGGACGGCGTTCTTCACCTCGCCGCCGGTGGCGGTGAGCGCCTGCTCGATCTCCTCGTCCCCGGCCCCGGTCGCGAGCGCCACGATCCGTCTGGAACGGGCGCGCAGCTTCTCGTTCGAGGCCCGGACGTCGACCATCAGGTTCCCGTAGGTCTTGCCGAGCCGGATCATCGTGATCGTCGACAGCATGTTGAGGACGAGCTTCTGGGCGGTGCCGGCCTTCAGACGGGTGGAGCCGGTGAGCAGCTCGGGGCCGACGACCACCTCGATGCCGTGCTCGGCGGCGGCCGCGAGCGCGCTGCCCGCGTTGCAGGAGAGGCCGACGGTGAGGGCACCGAGGGCGCGGGCGTGCTCGACGGCGCCGACGGCGTAGGGGGTGCGGCCGGAGGCCGAGACACCGACGACCGAGTCGAGGGCGTCCACCCCGAGGGCGTCGAGGTCCTTCCGGGCCAGTTCGGCGGAGTCCTCGGCGCCTTCCACGGACGTGACCATGGCCTCCGGCCCGCCCGCGATGACACCGACGACCTGACCGGGAGCGGTGTTGAAGGTGGGCGGACACTCGGAGGCGTCGAGCACCCCGAGCCGCCCGGCGGTACCGGCACCGGCGTAGACGAGCCGCCCGCCCTGGGCCATCCGGGCGGCGACGGCGTCGATGGCCCCGGAGATCTCCGGCAGCCGCACCGCCACGGCGGCGGCGACCCCGGCGTCCTCCCCGTTCATGAGACGCGCGATGTCGAGAGTGGAAAGCGTGTCGATCTCGGAAAGCTCCGGCCGAAACGCCTCGGTGGTGAGCGCTTCGAGTTCGGTGCGGAGAGCGCGATGTTCGGTGGTCATGGAGAACGGTTCTTTCTGACTCGGTCGAGTGCGCCCACCAGGGGCGCGGGGAACTGCGCGACCAGCCACATCCGGCCCGCACGCGCCCACGACGATCAAGCCCTACGGTCTATCGCGGCGCATTCCGGTGCCGATGTGCCAACGCCTCGTACGACGCCGCCAACGCCGGAGCCGCCGCCTCGTACGTCCGCTGGGCCACGCCCACGAACAGACAGTCCACCACCAGCAACTGACTGGTCCGCGAGGACATCGCGGCCGGCCGCAGCTCGCTCTCCCGCGAGGTCGAGGTCGTCAGCACATGGTCGGCGTACTGCGTCACCGAGGAATCCGGCCGCCCGGTGATGGCAACGGTCGTGGCCCCCCGCTCGAACGCGACCCGCAAGGGTTCTATGACATCCCCGGTGGACCCGGAGTGCGTGATGGCGATGGCCACGTCACCCGCCCGCAACTGCACCGCGTTGGTGACCGCCAGATGCGGATCGCTGTGCGCGTGCGCTATCAGCCCTATCCGCAGCAGCTTCTGCGTGAGGTCCTGGGCGACCAGCCCGGACGCCCCGATGCCGTAGACGTCGGTCCGCCGCGCCCCGGCGAGCGCGCTCACCGCGGCCCCCAGCTGCACGGTGTCCAGGCCGGCGGCCGTGTCCGCGAGGGTCTGCTGCTCGTCGTAGGCGAGCTTCGCGACGACGTCGGCGATCGGATCGTCGACGGCTATGTCGGTGGTGATCGCGGGCGCCCGCCCCGACTGCTGGTGTGCGGCGAGCCCGGCGAGGGCGAGCCGCAGATCGCGGTAGCCGGGGTAACCGAGCAGCCGGGCGGTGCGGACGACGGTCGCCTCGCTCGTGCCGGTGCGCTCCGCGAGCCCGGTGACCGTGAGGGCCGCGCAGCCGGCGGGGTCGCCCGCGACGGCTTCGGCGACGCGCTGCATGGAGCGGGTCATGGAGGGGGCGAGGGTACGCACCTTGGCCGCGAGGGCGGCCGGAGCCGGCGGTGCTTTGCCGGGGGCCGGGGGCCCGCCCGGACTGTCGCCGAAAATTTCCTTCACGTTCTCGGTCACACCTGAAAGATATTTTCGTTTCGGGCGGCTGGTCAAGACCGCGCACAATAGGACCATGGACCCCGTAAGCCCCCTGGAACAGGCGCTGCACGCAGCCCGCGCCCTCGTGCTCGCCGACCTGGTCGCGGGCGAGGTCGCCGAGGCGGACGTCGTCTCACTGGTCGAGGACTCCGTCGTACAGCGGCGCTGGTGGGTCCAGCAGTGGCCGGACGGGGCGGAGTACGTGGCGGGGCTGGTCGCCCAGGACGTACAGGACGCGCTGCTGGAGCGGTACGGCCGCTGGCCGCTGTGCCCGGTGTGCGGCACCGGCGACCCGCACGCCCTGGACGTCGAGCCGGAGCTCGGCCCCGACCCGCACTGGGTGTGCCACCAGGCGGGCGTGAAGGTCGCCTCCGTCGGCTCCCTGGGCCGGGCGACGGGCGGGATGGCGTCCTCATGACGGTGCTCTCATGACGGTGTACATCGACCCGCCGGACTGGCCGGGCCACGGCCGCATGTGGTCCCACCTGGTCAGCGACGTCTCCTACGCCGAACTGCACGTCTTCGCCGAGGGGCTGGGCGTCCCCCGGCGCGCCTTCGAACGCGACCACTACGACATCCCGTCCCACCGCTACCCGGACGCGGTACGGGCCGGCGCGGTGGAGGTCAGCAGCCGCGAGGTGGTACGGCTGCTGCACGGAGCGGGGCTGCGCAGACGCAAGAGCGACGTGCCCCGGTAACGGCCACTACCGCGCCGAACTCGACGACGGCCCCTACCGCGCCGCCCGCAGTTCGAAGGCCAGCCCCTCCCCGTCCTCGCTCACCCTGGTGAAGCCGGCCCGGGCGACGACCGCCTGGGAGGGGAGGTTGGCGGGCTCGACGGTGGCGAACAGGGAGCGTACGTCGTCGCGGGGCAGGGCCCAGTCGGCCAGGGCGCGCAGCGCCTCCGTCGCGTAGCCGTGGCCGCGGGCGGACTCCGTCAGGTCGTAGCCGATCTCCACCCGGCCCTCCTCGTCCGGCGCGGAGTGGAAGCCCATGCCGCCGACCGCGCGGCCGTCCTCCCGGCGGACCAGGGCGAAGACGCCGAACTCCGGCCGGTGCACGCCCCCTTCGTACGCCTTCAGCAGGAAGCCGGCGGCCTCCCGGGTGCCCTCGTAGGGGCCGTCCTCGGTCCACTCGAAGCCGCCGTCACCGCCGAGGCTCAGGTCACGGGCCTCGGCGGGGCGGATGCCGACGAGGTCGAGGCGGTCGGCGGGGATGACGAGGTTGTTGTGCCAGCGCCACTCGGTGACCGGGGCGCGGCCGGGCAGCTCACCGCGGCCGGTGGCCCACAGCAGGGTCTCCCAGGACGTCCGACCGGGCTGGACGTGCGGGAAGAGCAGGGTCAGGACGGACTCGGCCAGTTCGTCGGAGGGCTGGTAGGTGATCCCCAGACCCTTCGTCATGTCGTGCGTGTGGAGCAGGACTTCGGCGATGCCCATCGCGGCGAAGCCGGCCCGGTCCGCGCTGCGGAAGGGGTACGGGTGGAAGGCGCGGACCGCGCGCGGGGTGGTCCGGACGGTGGCGGCGAGCAGCGCGCCGGTCGTCTCGATCACGTGCAGCAGGCCGGAGTTGTCGGTGCCGTCGTCGAGCTTGAGCCCGAAGGGCACGTAGGCGTCCTGGGCGCGCCCGGCCAGGTTGCCGGCGTACGCGACGAGGTCGTCGGCGACATGGAGCGCCGTCTCGTGGCAGTTCCAGTCCAGGCCCCCCGCCTTCACCTCCGTCCAGTCCCGTGCCACCGCCGGCCGCAGTGCCGCGACACAGCTCGCGACGGCCTCTATTACCTGATCCCCGCCCATTTCACGCATGCGTCGCACCCTAGGACGCCGGATCCTCCGCGGTCGACAGCATTTCCAGCTCGGCGGCGAGGTTGTAGCGGGCGGTCGGCTCCCATTCGGCCCTGCCGTGCGGGGTTCTGAAGAGTCTTGGCAGGTCGAGGAGTTGGCGCAGGATCGCGGAACGGCCGTCGCGGAAGGCGTCGTTCGGGACGAAGTGGTACTCCTCGCGTACCTCGGCGGTGTAGACGGCGTACGCGGCGGGCGGGGCGGCGAGGATCGCCAGGTCGGCGTCGCACAGGACCTCGCCGTTGCGGTCGCCGGGGGCCGGGTCGTGGGTGACGGTGAGCCGGACCAGGCGGGCGACCTCGGCGGTCCCGGCCCCGGAGACCCCGGCCTCGGGGAGGGCGCGTTCGGCGAGACGGGCCGAGCGCTCCTCGTTCGTCGACCGCTCCGGCAGATACACCGCGTCGTGGAACCAGGCGGCGAGCCGCACCAGATCGGGGTCGTCCGCGTACTCCTCCAGTACGTCGACGTGGTCGAGGACCGCCGTGAGGTGGGCCAGGGTGTGGTACCGGCGCTGCGGCTCCTGCCAGCGGCGCAACAGCTCGTCGGCGTACGGGTCGGTGTCGGGGTAGCAGGTGTCCTCGTCCCGCGCCATCTGCACGGCGCGCCGCCAGCGGAAGCGCAGTTTCTGGAGATCGGCCATGGCCCCATTCTCCCGCGCGCCACTGACATGCCCCTAGCGTGGACGGCATGACTACTGCTGACGACGTACGTGATCCCTCGCTGCCCGGACGTCTGCTCGCCGTCGAGCGTGACGCGCTGCTTCCGCTCCTGCGCTCCCGGCCGGACGCGGACTTCGCGCTGCCGACCGCCGCGTGTCCGGGGTGGACGGTGCGCGACGTGCTCGCGCACTGTTCGGCCGCGCTGAACCGGGTGGTGGAGAGCCGTTTCGAGAAGGGGGTGTTCTCGCCCGAGTCGAACGACCGGGACATCGCCGACCGCGCCGACTGGACGAACGCTCGGGTCCTGGACGAACTGGAGCGCGGGATGACCGAGGCCGGGGAGGTGATCGCGGGGCGGGCCGACGGGGCCTGGGACGGGATCGCTTTCGGCGAGTGGGTGCACGCCGGTGATGTCCGTGACTCGCTCGGCGAGCCCGGGGCCTACACCGGCGCGGGCCGGCCGTACGCGCTCTCGCTGCTGGCCCGGGTCACCCGGGACCGGGGGCGGCTGCGCCTGCAGGCCGACCTGGACGACGTGGACGACCCGCTGCATCTGGGCGTGCCGAGCGGCACACGGACACCGGCCCGTTTCATCGGCGACTCGCCGACGCTCGTACGGCTGTACACGGGGCGGGCGGTCGACGGGGCGTCGTACGAGCTGACGGGAGCGGCGGTGGAGGAGCTGAATCTGTACGGGTGAGGGGCTGAATCTGTCCGGGTGAGCGGCCGGGGGCGGTCTCGCGGCCGTATACGGACCCCACGTACCCTGGGATTGGACTAGACCTCCTGCGGTCGGCCGGTCGGCGCTGCGATCGGCCGACCGTGCCAGGGGTACACGGGGAACACCACGGAAGGGGCCCTATGAGCACGCGTGCAGTCCTGGAGGTGATCGCACTCGACGCCGAGGACGCGGTCGCCGCCCAGGCCGGAGGCGCGGACCGCCTCGAACTGGTCACCGACATGGCGGCCGACGGGCTGACCCCGCCGCCCCGGACCTTCACCGACATCCGGGCCGCCGTCGACATCGACCTGCGCGTGATGCTGAGGCTGGCGGACGGGTTCGCGGCGGGGGACGTCGACCGCCTGGTGGGGGTGGCCGGGGAGCTGCGGGCGGCGGGGGCCGACCAGTTCGTGCTCGGGTTCCTCGGTGCGCACGGGGATGTGGACCTGGCGGCCGTGGAGCGCGTGGTGGCCGAGCTGGCGGGCTGCCGCTGGACCTTCCACCGGGCCATCGACCGCGCCGCCGACCGCGACGCGCTGCGCAAGCAGCTCGCCGACCTTCCGGGCCTCGACACCTACCTCACCGCGGGCGCGGCGACGGGCGTGGACGAGGGGCTGCCCACCCTGCTGGCCGAGGCGCGGCGCCGCGGCGAGCCGGGGTACGGGCCGACGCTTCTGGTGGGGGGAGGCCTGCGGCTCGACCATGTGCCGGGGCTGCGGGCGGCGGAGATCGACGCGTTCCACATCGGCGGCGCGGCGCGGCCGGGCGGCTGGGACGGACCGGTCTCGGTGTCGGCCGTACGGGAGTGGCGGCGGGTGCTGGACGAAGGGTAGGTGTCCTCCCCTCCCTGGTGTTCATTTAAATGAACACCAGGTTCGCCATATCGGTATGGCCTGTTATAGTGAACGAATGGTTCACTCAAACGTCTTCTGGGGCCGTTGATGGGCCCGGGGACCGGGCCCGGGACCGGGCGGCAGCCGGTGAGCAGCACCGCGGCCGCGGTCGGCGCGAAGATCCGGCTGCGCCGTCAGCAGCGGGGCATGAGCGCGGCGGAGATGGCCCGGCGCGCCGGGCTGAGCAAGGCCACCCTGTCCCAGCTGGAGGCCGGCCGGGGCAACCCGACCATCGACACCCTGGACGCCATCGCGATCGCCCTGCGCATCCCGATCGCGGACCTGCTCGCACGCGACGCCGACACCGGCCCGGTCTACCGGCCGGGCACGGAAGCCGAACCCGGCGACGTCACCCGCGAGTTGCTGCGCCGCATCAGCAGCGGCAACAGCCTGGAGATCTGGCGGCTGCGCATCCCGCCCGAGACCGAGCTGGCCGGTGTCCCGCACGCCACCGGCACGATCGAGCACCTGCTCGTCTCCACCGGCCACGTCACCGCCGGACCGGTCGACGCCCCGCAGGACCTCGGCCCCGGCGACATGCTCGCCTTCGCCGGCGACGCCCCGCACTTCTACCGCACCGGCGCCGAGGCGGTGGACATCACCGTCGTCTTCGCCTCTCCCATCAGCGCCTGAGAACGGGAACACCCCTCATGAGCACCGTTGCCACCACCCCGTCCGGCCTGTCCTTCATCAGCGACAACATGGCCGGCGCCTCCCCCCGCATAGCCGCCGCCGTCGCCGACGCCGCCACGGGTCAGGTCCTGCCGTACGGCAACGACCCCTTCACCGAGCGCGCCCGCCGCAGGCTCGCCGAGATCTTCGAACGCGACGTCGACGTCTTCCCCGTCTCCACCGGATCCGCCGCCAACGGCCTCGCCCTGGCCGCCCTCACCCCGCCGTGGGGAAGCGTCCTCGCCCACCAGGGCAGCCACATCCACCACGACGAGTGCGGGGCACCCGAGTTCTTCACCGGCGGTGCCAAGCTCGTCGGACTCCCCGGCCTCGACAGCAAGATCGACCCCGAGGCGCTCCAGGCCGCGGTGCGCCGCCGCGCCGGCGACGTCCACAGCGTGCAGCCGTCCGTGGTGAGCATCAGCCAGGCCACCGAGAGCGGCAGCGTCCACACCGTCGAGGAGATCCGCCGACTGTCCTCGATCGCCAAGGACGCGGGCCTGCGCGTCCACATGGACGGCGCCCGCTTCGCCAACGCCCTGGTCCACCTCGACGCCACCCCCGCCGAGATGACCTGGAAGGCGGGGGTCGACGTGCTGTCCTTCGGCGCCACCAAGAACGGGGCGATGACCGCCGACGCCATCGTCTCCTTCGACCCCGCCCTCGCCACGGAACTGGCCTTCCGGGCCAAGCGCGGCGGTCAGCTCACCTCCAAGATGCGCTTCCAGACGGCCCAGCTCGACGCCTATCTCACCGACGGCCTGTGGCTGGACAACGCCCGCCGGGCCAACGCCATGGCCGCCCGTCTCGGCACCGGCCTCAAGGCCATCCCCGGCGTCGGCCTGCTGGCCGTCCCGCAGGCCAACATCCTCTTCTGCCGCCTGCCCCAGCACGTCACCGACGGCCTCCTCGCCGAGGGCTACGCCTTCTACCATGACCGCTGGGAGCCCGGCATCGTCCGCTTCGTCACCGCCTTCTCCCACCACGCCGACGACATCGACCAGCTCCTCGACGCGGTCCACCGCCACAGCGCCTGAACCCCGTGGCGGCGGCCCGGGACCGGGTGCGTCAGGTCAGCTGGGGCGGCAGCGGGGCCGTGTGCGTCACGATCAGGCCGGAGACGGCCCGGGTGAGGGCGACGTAGAGGCGGCGCAGGCCGGTGCGTTCGTCCGGTTCGCCGTCGACCACCGCCTGCGGTTCGTCCAGGACCACGTAGTCGTACTCCAGGCCCTTCGCCAGTGACGCCGGGACCAGGGTGAGACGGGTCTCGGCCGTCGTCTCCTCGCCGGGGGCGAGGTATCCGACGCCCGCCGCCGTCAGGGCCTCCGCGAGCGCCGGTACGCGCGCGTCCGCCGCGATCAGGCCCGTCGATCCCTCGTTGCGCAGCAACTCCTCGCAGGCGGCCACCACTTCGCCGGTGGCCGTGACCTGCCGGAGTGCGAAGAAGCCGGGGTTCTCACGGACCGACGCCACCGGGGCGAGGCCGGGGGCGATGTGCGGGAGGAGCCGGGAGGCGTACGTGATGACGTCCGTCGGGACGCGGAAACCGGCCGTCAGTTCCTCGATCACACCCTCCGACTTGCCGAGGTGGGACAGGGCCTCGTCCCAACTCCGGGTCGCCCAGGGCGTGGTGCCCTGCGCCAGGTCGCCGAGGACGGTCGCCGAGCCGGTGGTGCAGCGGCGGCCGACCGCGCGGTACTGCATGGGGGACAGGTCCTGCGCCTCGTCCAGGACCACATGGCCGAGGGAGTGTGTCCGCTGGACGAGATCCGTCGCCTCGTCGATCAGCACGGCGTCCGCGGGCGACCACTTGGCCGCCTTGACGCTGCGCACCGCCTTCGCCCAGCCGATCGTCTTCTGCTCGTCGTCGGTGAGGATGCCGTCCGCGTGCACGGCGAGGAAGTCCGCGTCCGTGAGCAGGCGCAGCACGAGTTTCGCCGGGTCGACCGGCGGCCAGACTTGTTTGACGGCAGCCTTCACCGCCGCGTTGCGGGCCACCGAGTCCTGTACGCGGTCGTCGGGCGCCTCTCCCGACCGCTCCATCTGGACCAGCACGGCGTGCGCGATGCGCTGCGGCAGGGCCTCGCGCGCCGCGCCGTACCGGATGCCGCGGTCCAGCAACTCCCCGACGATGACCTCCAGTTCGTACGCCGGGACGCGCCAGCGCCGGGAGCCGCGCACCACCACGATGGGTTCGGTGGGCATCGTGACGTGCGCGTACACCGCCCTGCGCAGCACCTCCGCCATCCGGGCGTCGCCCTTGATCACGGCGGCGGGCGCGGTGTCGGTGCCGCGCACCTCGACGTCCTTCGCCACCAGGTCGTCCACCGTCGCCTGCTGCACCGTCAGCTCGCCCAGCGCCGGGAGTACCTGCTCGATGTAGTGGAGGAAGGAGCGGTTCGGGCCGATGACCAGGGTGCCGGTGCGGGCGAGGCGCTCGCGGTGGGCGTACAGGAGATACGCGACCCGGTGCAGGCCGACGGCGGTCTTCCCGGTCCCCGGCCCTCCCTGCACGCACACGGTTCCGCCGAGCCCGCTGCGCACGATCTCGTCCTGCTCGGGCTGGATGGTCGCGACGATGTCCCGCATCGGGCCCACGCGCGGGCGCTCGATCTCCTGCTGGAGCAGCTTGCTGGTCCGGGTGGCCTCGGCCGGGTCGGACAGGCGCTCGTCCTCGTACGCCGTGATGTCGCCGCGGGTGTACCCGAAGCGGCGGCGCAGCGCGACGTCCATCGGGTCCTTCTTCGACGCGCGGTAGAACGGCTGCGAGACCGGGGCCCGCCAGTCGATGACCATCGGGTCGCCGTCGTGGTCGTGGACGTGCCGGCGCCCGATGTAGAAGCGCTCGCCGTACGCGCCCTCGGCCTGGTCGGCACCGGGGGCGTGCAGGTAGTCGAGGCGGCCGAAGAACAGCGGGGTGTCGCTGAGGTCGGCCAGCGCCTTGATGCGCTCCTCGATCTGGCGGGCGAGCACCTCGGCGTTGACCCAGTTCGCGGTGACGTCACGGATGTCCAGCGACTCGGCGTCCTCCCGCATGGCCCGCAGAGCGGCCCGGGAGCCGGTGAGGTGGGCGCGCTCGCGGGAGAGCGGGTCGGTGGCGGGTTCGGTACGTGGATCGGCTCCGGGGTCGGCGGGCGAGTCCGTGAGGGGGTCGTGGGCGGGCGTGGACAAGGGGGTGCCTCCGAAGGCCTGCGAGTGGGTGGCGCTCAGGTGTGCGTGGCGCACAGGTGGCGATCAGCCGACCGGTTTCCGTCCGGGCGGCGGCACTCCGGGGAAGGAGGCGGGCAAGAGCGGAGATTCTAGTGAGGGGAGGGCGGGGGAGGCCAATGGATTTCCCCCGGATGCGCCGAGGGGGTGCGGCGGGCGCTGAGGAGGGGCCTGGCCTGCGCAATGGGCGGGGTGGGCGGCGGGCGTTTCTCCGGGGCGGGGGCCGGGTCCCCTAGGGGGTGTGTCCCTCGTGGGGTGGGGCGGAGGTGGGGGGTGGGGTCCATCGGCGGGTGGACTGGCGGAAGCCGGAAATTGGACCCGTGGACCGATGCCGTACTTGTGCCCGAAGTTCCACCATTGAGGCATGAGCGCAGCAACCATTCATCCAGTCCACTCCGGTCCGCCGGGTGCCACCGCCCTGGACGGAGTCCCGCACCCCCACCACCGTCTGGGCGACGCCCTGCGTGCCGTCAAGGTCTTCGTCGGCGCCGCGTTCAGCGTCGTCATACTCGGCGAATACGGCGAGGAAGCAGGCATACATCGTAAGTGACGGCATAGTGTCACCTCCGTGCCGAACCGGACGGTGACGTCATGCCCCCTGCTCTCCCTCTCCCGTTCCCTCCCTCTCCTGGCAGTCTCCCTTTCCTCCTTCGCCGCCCTCTGCGTCCTGCTGCACGCCCCGATGGCCGATCTGCTGGTCTACCGGGCCGAGGGCGAGGCCGTGGTCCACGGCAGTGACCTGTACGGCTTCACGGTCACCGAGTGGCGGCTGCCGGCGACGTACCCGCCCTTCGCGGCGGTCCTGTTCGTTCCGACGACCTGGATCCCCGTCCCGGCCCTCAAGGCGGCGTTCCTCGCGGGCAACGCGCTCCTGCTCGCCTGTCTCGTCGCCCTCTCCGCCCGCCTGGCCGGCCGCACGGCACCCCTCCCCGCGCTGTGCACGGCCACCGCCCTCGCCCTCTGGCTGGAGCCGGTCTTCCAGACACTGCTCTTCGGCCAGATCAACCTGGCGATCGCCTGCCTGGTCCTCTGGGATCTCACCCGCCCGCCCGGCGCCCGCGCCCAGGGCCTGGCCCTGGGCATCGCGGCGGGCGTCAAACTCACCCCGGCGATCTTCATCGCCTACCTGTTGCTCACCGCACGCAGAAAGGAGGCAAGCGTCGCGACGGCGTCCTTCGTCGGTACGGCACTGCTCGGTGCCCTGTTCCTCCCCGCGGCGACCGTGGACTTCTGGACGCGGCGCCTGTTCGAGACCGGCCGGGTCGGCAAGGCCTGGATCGTCGACAACCAGTCGCTCCAGGGCCTGATCGCAAGGGTGACGGGCACGGAGGCACCAGGCCTGGCCTGGGCGCTCCCGGCGGCCGTGCTCGCGGCGACGGGCCTGTGGCTGGCGATCCGCGCCCACCGCGCCGATGGCGACCGCTGGGGCATCCTGCTCACGGCGTTCACGGCCCTGCTGATCAGCCCGATCAGCTGGTCCCATCACTGGGTGTGGTGCGTCCCGCTGCTGGCGGTGCTCCTGGCGGAGACCCGCACGGCCCTCGCGCTCACCGCCGCCGCCCTCTTCACCGCCCGCACGATGTGGCTGCTGCCGCACCAGGGCGACCGGGACCTGCACCTGCCGTGGTGGCAGCAGCCGTGCGCGGCGCCGTACCCGCTGCTGGGGCTGGCGCTGCTGGCGGGCACGGCCGTAGCCCTACGACGGCACAGCCGCGCCCTGCCGGGTACTCAGCCTTCCGTGCCCTCCACGTCCTCGGCGCGCCCGGAGCCCTCCGTGCCCTCGGCGAGGAGCTCGTCCGCGTCCACGATCCGGTAGGCATAGCCCTGCTCCGCCAGGAACCGCTGCCGGTGGGCGGCGAAGTCCTGGTCGATCGTGTCGCGGGCGACGACGGAGTAGAAGTGGGCCTGGTGGCCGTCGGCCTTGGGGCGGAGCACCCGGCCGAGGCGCTGGGCCTCCTCCTGGCGGGAGCCGAAGGTGCCCGACACCTGGATGGCGACCGTCGCCTCCGGCAGGTCGATGGAGAAGTTGGCGACCTTCGACACCACCAGCACGCTGATCTCGCCCTGGCGGAAGGCTTCGAAGAGCTTCTCGCGCTGGGCGTTGGAGGTCTCGCCCTTGATGACGGGGGCGTTCAGGTGCTCGCCCAGCTCGTCGAGCTGGTCGATGTACTGGCCGATGACCAGGATCTGCTGGCCCGCGAAGCGGCGCACGATCGCCTCCGTGACCTTCCGCTTGGTCGCGGTGGTCGCACAGAAGCGGTACTTCTCCTCGGTCTCGGCGGTGGCGTAGGCGAGCCGCTCCGAGTCCGTGAGGTTCACCCGCACCTCGACACAGTCGGCGGGCGCGATATAGCCCTGCGCCTCGATCTCCTTCCACGGGGCGTCGAAGCGCTTGGGCCCGATGAGAGAGAACACGTCCGATTCCCGGCCGTCCTCACGCACGAGGGTGGCCGTCAGCCCCAGCCGCCGGCGCGCCTGCAGATCGGCGGTGAACTTGAAGACAGGAGCCGGCAGCAGATGGACCTCGTCGTAGACGATCAGACCCCAGTCCCGGGAGTCGAAGAGTTCGAGGTGCGGGTAGACGCCCTTCCGCTTGGTCGTGAGCACCTGGTACGTCGCGATCGTGACGGGCCGGATCTCCTTCCGGGTCCCGCTGTACTCCCCGATCTCGTCCTCGGTGAGACTCGTCCGCTTCACCAGCTCGTGCTTCCACTGCCGTGCGGAGACGGTGTTGGTGACGAGGATCAGGGTCGTCGACTTGGCCTGTGCCATGGACCCGGCACCGACCAGCGTCTTGCCCGCCCCACAGGGCAGCACGACGACGCCGCTCCCGCCGTGCCAGAAGTTCTCCACGGCCTGCTTCTGGTACGGCCGCAGCGCCCAGCCGTCCTCGGCGAGCTCGATCGCGTGCGCCTCGCCGTCCACGTATCCGGCGAGGTCCTCGGCGGGCCAGCCCAGCTTCAGCAGCGTCTGCTTGATCTGCCCGCGCTCGGAGGGGTGCACGGCCACGGTGTCGGGGTCGATCCGGGCGCCGACCAGCGGGATGATCCGCTTGGAGCGCAGGATCTCCTCCAGGACCGGCCGGTCGGTGGTGGTGAGCACCAGCCCGTGCGCCGGGTGCTTGGAGAGCGTCAGCCGGCCGTAGCGGTCCATCGTCTCGGCGATGTCGACCAGCAGCGCGTGCGGCACCGGGTAGCGGCTGTACTCGACCAGCGCGTCCACGACCTGCTCGGCGTCGTGCCCGGCCGCCCGCGCGTTCCACAGCCCCAGCGGGGTCACCCGGTAGGTGTGGATGTGCTCCGGCGCCCGCTCCAGCTCGGCGAAGGGCGCGATCGCCCGACGGCAGTCGTCGGCCCGCTCATGGTCGACTTCCAGGAGCAGCGTCTTGTCGGACTGGACGATCAACGGACCATTCACGCGCGGCACCCTTTCCCTTTCGGCTCATGCGGCCATCGCCATGGCGGCCATCGTCATGGGCCAAAGTTCCAGTGTGCCTCATGGGTGAGCGATCACCTCCGCCGATCGGCGCGACGTACACCGTCCCTGCCCGGCTTTTGGGGGTGTCTGATCGTCCCGTGCAACCTTGAGCCCGTTTCGGGTGTCATGTCCCGAGGGGGGAGCCGCGCAAGGCGTGTGGCTCGGGGAGGAGGGGTGGGGTGACGTCCGTACGTATCTGGGGGGTAGGCGCCGGGGCGGTGGCGGTGCTGGTGGTGACGGCGGTGTGGGCGCAGGGGTCGGCCGGTGTGGACGCCGGTCTGTGGGCCGGGGTGCGCCCCGCGATAGAGGCCCGGCTCGTGGCACAGGCCGCCGGCACCGGCGCCGGGGAGAGCGAGCCCGCTCTCAGGTCGCGGTGGTTCTGCCGGGCGGAGGCCCTGGACCTGATGGAGAGCGAGGGCCAGGTGCGGGCCGGGGTCAACACCCTGTGCCTGGAGTACGGCGAGCGCGCCGGAGCCCTGGTGGAGTGCGGCGGCGCGCAGATACCGCAGGTGGTCCGGCTGGAGCGGGACTCGGCACACGGCGGCTACCGCGTCGTCTCCGAGGAAGAGCCGCCGGACGGCGAGGGCTACGGCAAGTGGACGGCGAGCCACTTCAGCCGCTACGCGAAGTCCCGCCTCGACGAGGAGATGGAGTCCACCGGACTGGAGACGGTGGCCCGCACCCACTTCGCCCTGCCGGCGAACGCACCGGTGCGGTACTGCTGAGCACTTTTGCGGTGAGCGCCGTGACGGACCGCCGTTCGGCCGACGCCGACGCCGCGGCCGGCCCCCCCGGCGGAGCCGCATGGCGACGCAGCCCCACGCCCCTTCACGGCGCTGCCGAACCGCGGCCGCCCTTTCACGGCGCTGCCGAATCGCAGCCGCTCCTTCGGGGTGCTGCCGGACTGCGGCCGCCCCTTCGGGGTGCTGCCGGACTGCGGCCGCCCCGCCGCGGTGCTACCGGACTGCGGCCAGCCCTTGGCGGCGCTGCCGAATCGCAGCCGCTCCGTCGGGGTGCTGCCGGAAAACTGGGGCGCTCCGTCGGGGTGCTGCCGGACTGGGGCCGCCCCGTCGCGGTGCTGCCGGACTGCGGCCAGCCCTTGGCGGTGCTGCCGGATCGCAGTCGGCCTCGCTTGGCCCGCTCGGCCGCCCGCGCCGCTACCCCTCCGCGAGTTCCGCCACCCCCGTCACCCGGTGCAGGGGGTAGGTGCGTACCTCGTCGGCTGTGTGGTCGTAGGCCGTGACGAAGCCGCCCTCGACGCGGATCGGGGCGATGACGCGCTGGCTGGCGGTGCCCTCGGCGTTGACGTAGCCGATCCACAGGGTGCCGCCGGTGAGGACGGCGGCCTGCATGGTGGCGAGGGTCTCGGCGGGGGTGGTGCGCGGGAGTTCGCCGCCCTGGACGGCGGTGCCGGCCGGCTTGCGCGGGGTGGTGGCGGCCAGGTCGCCGGCGCGGATCGCGCGGATCGCGGCCGCCAGGAGGGTGCCGTCCGGCGGCGGCGGGCCGTCCGGGACCGGCTCGGGGGCCGTGCGCGGCGGCGTGCGGTGGGCGTGGGCGCGGGTGATCAGGACATCGCCCTCGGCGGACTCGGCGGCGGGCGCGTAGCCCATCGCGCGCAGGCCCTCCAGGAGGGCGGCCGGGTCGGCCTGGGTGGCGAGGACGGTCGGGGCCAGGCGGCGCAGGCGCAGGGCGGCGGCCCGCTTGTCGGCCATGATCTCGTTCAGGACGGTGTCGTCGTCGCAGCGGACGTACGCCGAGGCCGCCCCCACCCGCAGATGGCCGTGTTTGCGGGCCACGTCGTCGATCAGGTAGGCGAGCGGCTGCGGGACCGGTGTGCGGGAGTGGGTGGTGAGGAAGGCGTGCAGGTCGGTGGCGGTACGGCCGGCGTCCAGGGCACGGCGGACCGAGGCGGGCGTGAAGCGGTAGACGGTGGCGCCGCCCTTGGACTCGACGTCGGCGAGTACGCCCAGCGCGTCGGCGAGCGGGCGTTGCAGCGGGCCGGGGGCGACCGCCGTCAGGTCGGCCTGGAGCAGGACGTGGTCGAGGGGCTCGGGCAGCAGCGGGGCGAGGAGACGGCCGGCGGCCGCGGCGGCGACGGCCTGCTCGGGCGGGGAGAGGGGTTCGAGGACGGCGGCGGGACGGTGGTGGTGCACGGGGAGCTTGTCGCCGGGCCCGGCGGCCTCCTGCTCCTTTTCCACCAGGGGCTCCACCGGTGGCGCCCCGAGGAACGCCCTGCCGTGCGCGGACAGCGCCCCGCGTCCCGTCACGCCCAGCAGCTCGGCCTCCGACAGGGTCCAGCGGGCCAGGCGGCCGCGCAGGTCGTCGCCCTGCTGCTGGGGGCCGCGCAGCGGGCGTTCCCAGCGCAGCCGGGCCAGTACCGAGGCGGCGGCCGGGGCGGTGCCCTCCGGGAGCCCGGCCAGCAGGGTCAGCACCCGGTGCCGTACCTCGGGCGCGGCCGAGCGGTCGAGGCCGGGGCCGAGCGCGGACAGCGCGCGGTCCTTGGTGTCCCGGCCGCCGACCAGGCCGGAGGCGCGGGTCGCGGTGAGCCAGGCCTGGGCGAGCTGGGTCCAGCGTTCGGCCGGGGGGCGGTCCAGCCACTCGTCGTAGGCGGGGGTGGCCGCGTAGCGTTCGTCGGCCTCGCCGTCGGAGGCGAGCAGCCCGGCCGCGTACGCCAGCTCGACCCAGAAGGCCGCGACGGGCTCGGACAGGTCCAGGGCCACAGCCGTCCGCTTGAGGTCCCGGACGCTGAGCCCGCCGGCCCGCAGCACGGTGGGACCGCCCTCGTCCCAGTCCTTCAGCAGCTCCTCGACGGTGGCGAGCGCGGTGTACGCCTGCCCGGCCGCCGTCGCGTCCACCACCTGTGGACGGTGCGTCGCCGTCGGTTCGACCGCGGGCGGCACCGGCTCGGGCTCGCGGTGCGCCCGGCCCTCGCGCAGGTGCAGGGCGACCTCGCGGGGGAGGACGACCGTGCCCGGCCCGGTCGGCAGCAGCAGGCCGCGGTCGAGGAGCCAGCGCAGATGGGCGGCCGGTTCCGGGGTGACCTGGCCGTACGGCGGCCCCCAGACCAGCCGGGACAGGACCTCGCGGGACTCGGCGGGCGCGGCGGCGAGCAGCTTCGCCATCTTCTTGCGGTGGCCGAACAGCCTGCCGAGCGCGTCCGCCGCGGACACCGAGTCATGTGTCGAGGGCAGTCCGGCGGTGGTGACGATCTCCTGGATCCGGCCCGGCGACATGCCCGAGGTGGCCTCCCGCACGGTCGGGCCCAGCCCGGTCGGCGAGGGGTACTGCGGGGACGGGGCGAGCACTTCGCGCGTGGTCCGCACCAGCCGCAGCCGGTCGTCGTCGCCCCACACCAGTGCCTGGTCGCGGAGCGTGCCGAGGGCGCGCGGCAGGGCGGCGGCGACCAGCGGGTCCCCGCCGTCGCCGGCCATCAGGCCTAGCAGTTCCCCGTACGACGCCGGGTCGCCGGCCACCGCGAGCGCCTCCGCGGTCTGCAGGGCGAAGCGGTCCAGGCGTTCCAGGGCGCGCAGCACCGAGGCGCGGGTGCCGGCCCGGGTGGCCAGCTGGGTGAGGTCGGTGGGGACGGGGGTGATGAGGTCGGGGCGGGCGCGCAGCAGTACGGCCAGGGACGCGTCGTCCTTGGCGCGAAGCGCCTCCGCGAGGGAACGCGGCGGGGTGGCCGGGTTGCTCATCCGACCCACGGTAGCGGGTGCGGGGCGGGGACCGGGATCACCTGTCCCACGGCCTCTTCTGTGTACAGGGCAGCCACCGGGCGAACGGAACGTTTCGCAGATGTCCCCCACATGAACTTCAGCGGGAGGATCACGGCAGTTCCGCCCTTCCCGCAGCCGGAGGTCCAGGCCGTGGTCGCCGGGGGGCATGGACCACTTACATGCTGGACACCACGGCTGCGCAGCGCGGCGCCCTCGGCTACAGCGAGGCGGCCGGCGTCACCTCCGCCGACCTGGTCAAACTGAACATCGGCGACATGCCGCCCACCCTCGAAGGCGTCGAGCACGGCACGTACCCGTACGGGCAGACCGAGTACGCCTACACCTTCGGTGAGCCGCCCGCCGGCTCCGTCGCCGCCGCCTTCCTGCGCTACCTCACCGACCAGGGCGGCAAGGACATCCTCCGGGAGTACGGCAACCGCCCCTGCTCGGAGACGCGTTACCCGCTGGTGTGCCGGCCGACGTGAACCGTGACCTGCGCTACCGTCGTTCCGACGGGTTATTCAACGCAGCAGCCCCGGAGGGGACTTCGTGGGTATCGAGAGTGATCAGGTCGTCTACGAGTATCTGAGCCGCGTCGGGGACATCGCGCACCAGCGCCAGTTGTCGTCGTCCGACCGTATGCGGCTGGTGTCGGGGCTGCGCAACGAGATCGACCGGCACCGGGCGAAGGCGACCGTCGACAGTCCCGCCGCCGTGCGGCGCATCCTGGACCGGCTGGGCTCGCCCGACGAGGTCGTCGAGGCGGCGGGGGGCACCACGGAGACCGCGCCGCCACCGCCGCCGGCCGCGGTTCCCGCCCAGCGGGAGGCCGGGGCGCCCGCCAGGGGCGAGGACCTGCGCCGCGTCGTACCGCGTCCGCGGCCCGCCGAGCCGGAGGACGGTCCGATGCCGCCCGACTGGTGGCGGGTGGACAGCAGCCCGTTCGGGGACGGCGACACCGTGCCGGGGTTCGTGGGCGGTGTGGAGATCCCGGAGCTGCTCCGGAAGCCGCGGCTGCGGAAGGAGGAGCCGGAGGAGGAGGCGGCCGGGGAGCCGGAGGAGGCCGCCGAGCCCGCCCCGAAGGCCGAGGCGGCCGAAGCCGTGCCGCCCGCCCGCCGCCGCTTCCGCGTGGTCCCCCGGCCCGCGGTCGGCTGGAGCAACCCCCTGCTGCTGCTCGCCGCCGCCGCGCTGGTCGTGGGCGCGGTGCTCGGCAACTGGTTCGCGCTGCTCCTCGGCTGGCTGATCGCCTACGGCTCCCGACGGCTCAGCCCCACCGAGACCAAGCTGGCCGTGATGTGGGTACCGGGACTGTCCGTCGCGGCCGGAGTGGTCTGGGTGTGGGGACGGAGCGTCGGCCGCTGGGGCGCCCCGATAGCCCAGGGTCACATGAGCGGTGCGGTGGGGGAGACCTGGCCGTGGGTGGTGCGGGGGGCGGCGGTGGCGTCGGCGCTGTATCTGGTGTGGCGGTCGCAGAGAGCGCGGTAGGGGGCGCCGGGTCCGGTTGTCGGGCGGCTGCGGGCCCGTCGTGGTTGCTCGCGCAGTTTCCCGCGCCCCCAAGAAGGTGGGTCCACTGGTCCCACCTGGAGGGGCGCGACAAGCCCCCACGCACCCGCACCCGAACAGCGTCCCAAGGCGTCCGGGCACAATGGCCCATATGACTTCACGCGCCCTCGCCGTCGGCTTCGACCTCGACATGACCCTCATCGACTCCCGGCCCGGGATCCACGCCTGCTACACGGCCCTGGCCGAGCGCACGGGGACCTACATCGATGCCGATCTGGCGATCACACGGCTGGGGCCGCCGCTCGCCGACGAGTTGGTGCACTGGTTTCCGGCCGAGCGGGTCGCGGAGATGAGTGATCTGTATCGGGCCATGTATCCGGAGATCGCGATCGCGGCGACGCCCGCCATGCCGGGCGCGCGGGAGGCGGTCGCGGCGGTGCAGGGCGCGGGGGGCAAGGCCGTCGTGGTCACCGCGAAGTACGAGCCCAATGCGAAGCTGCATCTCAGCCACCTCGGCATAGTCCCCGACGCGGTGGTCGGTGACCTCTGGGCCGAGCAGAAGGCCGTCGCGCTGCGCGAGCACGGCGCGGGCGTGTACGTCGGCGACCACGTCGGCGACGTGCGCGGGGCACGTACCGCCGGAGCGCTGTCCGTCGCCGTGGCCACCGGGCCGTGCGACGCGGACGAACTGCTCGCGGCGGGCGCCGACGTGGTTCTCGGGGACCTCACCGAACTCCCGGCCTGGCTGTCGGCCTACCGGGAGGACGCCTCCCGGGCCTGACGGCGCCCCGCCGCGATCGACTGGAGCACTCCGGCGCCGGCGACCAGGAAGCCGACGCCCATGAGCATGCTCAGCACGTACATGTAGGTCGGAAAAGGCTTCGCACCGAGGAACAGCGGTATCACGGTCACCAGAGTGGCCACCGTACCGATGAAGAAGAGCACGGCACCGGCGCGGATCAGTCGGTCACCGGGCCCGGCGGAATTCGCTTGGGTTTCGTCACGCACCCGGCCAGGGTAGTTCCCTGCCCGAAGGAACAACCGGCCGGTTGCCCAGGTACACAGCTAGCCTCCCCTCATGACACCCGGTCTCCGCCACCTCGCCTGCCTGCGCCGGTCGGCCGACTCGGACGGCTCCACGTCCGTCGAGTGGCAGCGTGGCGTGATCCGCCGTCACGTGGCCGCTCCGCACCTGTCCGGCGTTCTGGTGGGCGAGGCGGAGGACACGGACGTCTCGGGCTCCATGAGCCCCTTCAAGCGCCCCGGGCTGGGACGCTGGCTCACGGACCGGGCCGATGAGTTCGACGTGGTCATCGCGGCCAGGATGGACCGGCTCACCCGTCGCTCCGTGCATTTCAACGAGTTGCTGGAGTGGGCGCAGGAGAACGGCAAGTCCGTCGTGTGCGTGGAAGAGGGACTCGACCTGTCCACCCCTCAGGGGAAGACGATGGCCCGGATGACCGCCGTGTTCGCCGAGGCAGAGTGGGACGCCGTCCAGGCCCGTGCCCTGAACGGCGTGCAGACCCGCCTGGAGAACCGTTCATGGCTGACAGGTGCTCCGCCCACCGGGTACCGGATCAAATCCGTGGAGGGAGGGAAGCGGAAGATCCTGGAGATCGACCAGGACTACCACCCCTACGTGACCGAGATCTTCCGGCGCATCGGGGAGGGGCAGTCCACCCACCGAATCGCTCGGGACTTCAACTCCCGTGGCGTACTCACGTGGTCGGATCATCTCAGGCAACTGAAGGGTGAGGAGACCAAGGGAACCCAGTGGCAGTCCACCATCATCAACAAGTTCATCCGCTCTCCCTGGGTTCCCGGTATCTACACCTACAAGGGTGAGGCTGTCCTGGACGACGAGGGAGACCCGGTGATCCTCCCGGATGCGCCCCTGGCGACACTGCGGCAGTGGGAATATCTGGTGGACCAGATCAAACCCGCCCCCAAGGCGGAGCACACGGAAAGCAGGACCGGCGCCAGGAGTCTGCTTGCCGGTATTGCTCGCTGCGGCGAATGCGGAGCATCCTTTTCCTCGCTCCTGAACTCCGGACACAAGCGGAAGGACGGTACGAGGGTTCCCGGACACAGGTATTACCGATGCTCGAACAGGTTCAAGGGCGGCTCATGCGCCGGCGGCCCGTACGTCCGGGCGGACATCCTTGACGACTGGGTTGACCAGGCGATCCGTGACTCTGTCGGACAGTGGGACGTGTACGAACGCGCCGGTACCGGTCCCTCCCGGGCAAGAGAACTCCAGTCGGCGAAGGCGCGGCCGGAAAAGCAGGAAGCCGAGAGGGTGAGCCCTGCGTTGTGGGCGACGGGTAAGAAGTACGGGGAGGTCTGGGGGGTCAAGGACCAGGAAGACCGTAGGGAATTCCTGCGGAAGTATCAGGTGAAGCTCTGGGCTTGGAGTGATGCGATTCCCGGCGCCGGGACGGGAATGGTCATGGATCTGGGAGATATTCAGACCATGGCGCGGGAACTCGACCTGGGTAGGAATGACGGAACGGACAGGCTTCTGGTCGGTCGGAATGTTCCGGCGCACTGGACCAACCCGGAGCTGAGGGAATTCGGTACCGGGGAGGTCCCCGAGTTCCTGAAAGTTTCCATACCTGGGGCGTAGTCACCGCTCAAGGCCGCCTTCGCATCGCTGGACGGCGAACGGTTCCAGTGCCGCGATTTCCCAGGTCACCGTGTGCACTGCTCCCAGACACGGAATCCGGCCAGCAGGGCAACGAGCCCCAGCAGTGCGACCTGTATCCACGGAAAGGAATTGGGAGAGTGAGGCGATTCCTCAAGGGTGTTCCAGTTTTGTTATGGGGCACTTCCTGCGCCGGGAAGGAGCACCCGGGAGGACGGCGCAGCTCCGGCACTCCTTGCTTCGGGACCGTACGCGTGCCGGACCGGAAGCGGCCAAAGCCCGGGGTGGACGGGGGGAGGCTCTTGGGGCCGCCCGCGCGACCCTCTACCGGTACATCGGCCGGCCATCACACTTCCCCCATCACTTTGAGCCTCTGTCGGCACAGGCGGGGGCTCATCCCGTTTTAAGGCGTATCCCGGTGGAGAGACCCCCGGTAAGGTGTTTCGACGGCAGATCAAAGGCGTCCGGGCGTGGCCAGGACGGATCGAGGGAGTGTGTGCTTTGCCGACTGGCAAGGTCAAGTGGTTCAACAGCGAGAAGGGCTTCGGCTTTCTCTCCCGTGACGACGGCGGTGACGTCTTCGTCCATTCCTCGGTTCTCCCCGACGGGGTCGACGTGCTGAAGCCCGGACAGCGCGTGGAGTTCGGCGTAGTCGCCGGTCAACGCGGTGACCAGGCACTGTCGGTGGTCCTGCTCGACCCCACCCCGTCGGTCGCCGCCGCCCAGCGCAAGAAGCCGGACGAGCTGGCCTCGATCGTGCAGGACCTGACGACCCTGCTCGAAAACATCACGCCGATGCTGGAGCGCGGCCGTTACCCCGACAAGGCGGCCGGCGCGAAGATCGCCGGGCTGCTGCGCGCGGTCGCGGACCAGCTTGACGTGTAAGCGTGTAAGAGACAGGCAAGTCGCGTAAGCGTGCAAGTCCCGTAAGTGCTTTTACGGGAAATCGAGCGCGTGCGGACCGAGGGGCGGCACGAGTCCCTCGGCCGCCGCCCGGGTGAGCAGTCCGCGTACCGCCGCGTAGCCGTCCTCGCCGAGTTCCGAGGTGAACTCGTTGACGTAGAGCCCGATGTGCTGGTCGGCGACGGCCGGGTCCATCTCCTGGGCGTGCGCCATGACGTACGGCCGGGAGGTCTCGGGGTCGTCCCAGGCCGCGTGGACGGACGTCCGGATCGACTCGGCGAGCTGTGTGAGCCTCTCCGCGCCCAGCGAGCGCTTGGCGATGATCGCGCCGAGCGGGATGGGCAGGCCCGTGGTGTTCTCCCAGTGCTCGCCCATGTCGGCGAGCTTGTGCAGCCCGTAGTTCTGGTAGGTGAAGCGCGCCTCGTGGATCACCAGCCCCGCGTCGACCTTCCCGTCCCGTACGGCCGGCATGATCTCGTGGAAGGGCATGACCACGATCTCGCCGACGCCACCGGGGAGCGTGTCCGCCGCCCAGAGGCGGAACAGCAGGTACGCCGTCGACCGCTCGCTCGGTACGGCGACCGTACGGCCCGAAAGGTCCGTGCCGGCCTCCCGCGTCAGCACCAGCGGCCCGCAGCCCCGCCCCAGCGCGCCCCCGCAGGGCAGCAGCGCGTACTCCTCTAGGACGTACGGCAGCACGGCGTACGACACCTTCAGCGCGTCGGACTCGCCGCGCTCGGCCATGCCGTTGGTGATGTCGATGTCCGCGAAGGTCACGTCGAGCGCGGGCGCGCCCTGGACGCGGCCGTGGGCGAGGGCGTCGAAGACGAAGGTGTCGTTCGGGCAGGGCGAGTACGCGATGCGCAACGAGTCAGCGGTGGTCATGTGGGTTCCAACTCTCCAGGACGGGCGCGAGCTTCCCGAAGGCCTCGGTCAGGGCGGCCAGGGCGTCCGCGATGCGCCAGGCGGCGCGGTCGCGGGGGCCTACGGGGTTGGAGACCGCGCGGATCTCCAGCACGGGCACGCCGTGCGCGGCGGCCGCCTCGGCCACGCCGAAGCCCTCCATGGCCTCGGCCAGGGCGTGCGGGTGCCGGGCGTGCAGTTCGGCCGCGCGGGCGGCCGAGCCGGTCACGGTGGACACCGTGAGTACCGCTCCGGGGCGTGCTCCGGTCGCCTCGGCGGTGGCTCGTACGAGTGGATCCGGCGGACGGTGGCTGACGGTCCCGAATCCCAGTTCGGTCACCGGTACGAACCCGTCGGCCGTCTCGGCGCCCAGGTCCGCCGCGATGATCTCGTCGGCGACGACCAGGGAGCCCACGGGGGCCGCCGGCCGGAAACCGCCGGCGATCCCGGCGGAGACGACCAGGGCGTAGGGGCGGCCGTCGAGGGCGGCGGCGGTGAGGGCGGTCGCGGTGCCCGCGGCGGCCAGGGCCGGCCCGACTCCGGCGGCCAGCAGGTCGTACCCCTCGGCGGTGCGCAGCAGCGTCGCGGCCGGCAGCCGTACCTCGGTCGTACCGCCCGTGAACGCCCCTGCCACCGCGTCCCGTTCGGCCGGGACCGCGGTGGCCACGAGGATGCGTACGCCGGACGTGGTCAGGCGTCCTTCTTGAGCTTGAAGGACCACAGGCCCAGGACCGACTTGTCGCCCTCCTTGATGGAGACGAGGGTCGAGTTGCCGGAGGCGCCGTACTGGGCGTTGAAGAACACGCTGCCCGGGATGGTGCGGTAGGTCTTGGTGCTGGACTCGGTGAGCGCCTGACCGTTCATCAGGATCGTCCAGCCGTTGTCCGCGATCTTCGGGTCGACGCCGAAGCGGACGGTGTCGTCCGGGTCCACCTTGATGGACTTGATCCCGGTGTCCTTGAGGCAGTTCGCGAGGGAGGCCGTGTTCAGGGCCTTGCCGTCGTTGTAACAGGTGGCCTCGGAGTTGACCGAGCTCGTACCGACGGTGATCGTGGCGATGGGCGACGGCTTGTCACAGGCCGACAGGACGAGCAGTCCGGCGGAAACGGCGCCGGCGGCGGCGACGACGCGGCGGCGTCGCGAGCGGGATTGCAGCGTGGTCATGGCCGAAGGCTATCGGGACCTCCCGGCCCGCCCCCCAAGCGGGGTGCGGCGTGCCCGGTTCGTTACGCCAGGTGCCTTTGTCAGGCCACCCTCGGCCGCGGGCGTGTGCCGTGCCGTGCCGAGGTGAGCAGGCCGCGCAGGGTGGCCAGCCAGCCCGCTGCCACGATCGCGGCGGCCACCACCAGGCCCAGGGTGCCGTTCAGCGGCATCACGATGCCGACCGCGCCGCCGAACACCCAGGCCATCTGGAGCAGCGTCTCCGAGCGCGCGAACGCCGAGGTGCGCACCTGCTCCGGCACGTCCCGCTGGATCAGCGCGTCCAGGCACAGCTTGGCCAGCGCCTGCGCGAACCCGGCCACCGCGGCCAGCACGGCCACCAGGAAGGCGCCGAAGAACAGGGCCGCGACGATCGCCGTCCCCAGCACCACGGCGACCACCGTCACGATGATGATCTCCGGCGCCCGGGAGCGCAGCCAGGCCCCCACCGCCGTACCGAGCGCGTTGCCCGCGCCCGCGGAGACACCCACTATCCCCAGCGACACCGCCGCGCTCTCGCCGGTCAGCGGGTGCTCGCGGAGCAGGAACGCCAGGAAGAAGATCAGGAAGCCGGAGAGGCAGCGCAGGGCCGCGTTCGCGCCGAGCGCGTGCGTGACGGCGGGCCCCACCGTCCGCAGCCCCGGCCGCTTCGCCTCCTTCCGGAGCGGGCCGTGCAGATGCTCCTCGTCGGCGGCGAGCAGCGCCACGTCCTCGCCCTTGGCCGAGTCGACCTTCGTGGGGAGGGTGAAGGAGAGAAACGTCCCGGCAACGAAGATCACGAAGGCGCCGTAGAGCGGCCAGGGGTCGCCGATGGCGTGCAGCCCGGCCCCGATCGGGGCGGCCACACCGGTGGCGAGCAGCCCGGCGAGAGTGACCCGTGAATTGGCCTTCACGAGGGAGAACCGAGGCGGCAGCAGCCGGGGCACGACGGCACTGCGCACCACGCCGTACGCCTTCGACGCGACCAGCACCCCGAGCGCGGCCGGATACAGCTCCAGACTGCCACTGGCCACCGCCCCCGAGATGATCAGTGCGAGCAGTGCCCGGGCGAGCATCGCACCGGCCATCGCGGCGCGGCGGCCGTGCGGAAGGCGGTCGAGGAAGGGACCGATGACCGGGGCGAGAACGGTGAAGGGTGCCATCGTGATGGCCAGATAGAGCGCCACCCGACCCCGGGCCTCGTCGGTCGGCACGGAGAAGAACACGGTGGAGGCCAGCGCGACGGTGATCATGACATCGCCCGCGCCGTTGACCGCGTGCAGCTCGATCAGCTTGCCCAGGCCGGACTCACCGGCGCCGTGCGCGTGCGTGGCCTTGCGGATACCCCGGGCGGTACCGGTCACCGGGAGATGCAGGGCACGCCCGACCGAGCGGACGGCACCGCGCATCCGGCCCGCACCGCTACCGACCCCGACGGTCTGTTGGGGGGACTTCGCGGTTGCCACGTCGTTCATAGTGCCCTGAGACGACAGTTCCTAGTGCACTTTGTGACCAAGCGAGTCGGAGCTGACCGCAGCGTCCCGCAGGCCCACAACCTCGTGTGGCACCCCCCGCTGTCGGCCCCCCGCCGCCGCGCAGGCATCGCGGCGGACTGTCCCCCACTACCGGCGACGGGGTAGCGTGCCTATCTCAGCCATAAAGCACAATGGATGGCAGAGGTGCGCCCGAGCGCGATCGGACGCGGACGTCGATGCGGCCCACAGGTCCGCTCCGTTCGCCCCACCGCCGGAGGCAGCCGCACTCGTGAGACGGCGTAGGAGAGAAGCGATACCTGTGAGCGCAGCGACAACGCGAAGCCGCACCCCCGACCGTCTGTGCGCCGAGGCCGTCGACCTCGCCCGGACCGCCGCCGAGGAGGCCGCCGCACCCGGAGTGGTGGGCGAGCACGCCGGAGCGGTGGCGGAGGGCGACCGCGTCGTCACGCACTATTTCGAGTGCAAGGAACTCGGGTACCGCGGCTGGCGCTGGGCGGTGACGGTGGCCCGCGCCTCCCGCGCCAAGGTCGTCACGCTGGACGAGGTGGTCCTCCTGCCGGGCTCCGACGCCCTCCTCGCCCCCGAGTGGGTGCCCTGGAGCGAGCGGCTGCGCCCCGGCGACATGGGCCCCGGCGACCTGCTCCCCACCGAGGCCGAGGACCTCCGTCTGGAGCCCGGCTACACCGGCGAGGACGGACCGGAGCCGAACTCCCCGGTCTCGGCGGAGATGGAGGAGCTGGCGGAGGCGGAGGACGCCGAGGTCACCGCGGGCACGCCCGCGCACCTGCCCACCGTCCCCTCCCGGGGCACGATCGCGTCGGTCGCCGAGGAACTGGGCATGCGCCGCGCCCGCGTCCTGTCCCGCTACGGCCTGCACATCGCCGCCGACCGCTGGGAGGAGTCGTTCGGCGCGAAGACCCCGATGGCCCAGGCGGCCCCCGCGACCTGCGTCAGCTGCGGCTTCCTCACCCCCATCGGCGGCTCCCTGGGCCAGGCCTTCGGCGTCTGCGCCAACGAGTTCTCCCCGGCCGACGGTCGGGTCGTCTCCTTCGCCTACGGCTGCGGCGGCCACTCGGAGGCCGCGGTCATGCCGAAGCCGCCGGTGGTGGCACCCCCGGTGATCGACGAGACCCGCGTCGACCCCTTCCCGCTCCGCCCCGCCTCCGACTCCGGCTCGGTACCGGCGACGGAGGACGAGACGTCGGCGGAACTGGGTCACTCGTAGGGAGGCGGCCCGTCCGTCCGTACCCGGTCGACCACCTCCTCGGGCCCGCCGACCATCGAACTGCGCGAGGGGGTACTCCAGTTGGCACGCGCCCGGCGGTAGACGCCGCAGCCGGGTCTTGACCCTGTCCCATGGGTCAGGGCTTGGCGTCCGGACATGAACGCGACTCATCGCCTCGTGCGCCTGGTCCGCCGCCCCGCCGGACTGCCGACCGCGGACGACTTCACCCTGGCACGGGTCCCCGTGCCCCGTCCCGAGGCCGGGCAGGTACTCGTCCGCAACACCCACTTCCTGGTGTTCCCAGGCCTGCGCACCCTCATCGGAGGCGAGACCGGCGATGTCCCGCTGCCGCCGCTGTGTCCCGGTGACACCTTGTTCGGCCCCGCGATCGGCGAGGTGGTCGACGGCCCGCTGGAGAAGGGCCGGCTGGTGCTGCACCTCCAGGGCCGGCGGGGTACGCGACACTGCCGCTGCCGAGTGCAGGCCGCTGGAGGGCACGCTGCCCGACCCGGGGGTTGCCGACCCCTACCGGCGGCAGCGTTCCCGTGCCTGAACCCGAGTGCTGATCTCCCGACGGTCGGGCTGTCCCTCGTGGTTCCCCGCCTCGGAGGCCGAGCTGTGGGCGACCGTCGTCACGTCCGCCTCCGAAGGCTGACCCCGGCCGCCAGCAGGAGCGCGCCGGTCGCTGCCGTGAGGGCGACCAGAAGGGCGCCCTCGGTGCCGTAAGGCGCGGCGAGGGCGCCGGAGACGGCCTGGCCGGCGGCCGTGCCCAAGGGGCCTCCGGCGCACAGTACGGTCATCGCGGTCGTGGCCCGTTCCGCCGGGGCGAGCTGTTCGGTGAGGGCGTAGAGCGTGATCATGTAGGGCGCCACGGTGACGCTCGCCACCGGTACGGCGGCGGGCAGGGGCAGCACGCGGGCGCCCGCGAACAGCAGCAGCATGCCGACGAAGAGGGCCGCGGCGAACGTGACGTACCGCGCCCGCAGGGTGAACCGTCGCGGCAGCCAGGCGCAGGCCGCGCCGGCCAGGGCGCTGCCGATGCCGAACTCGGCGTAGACGAGCCCGGCGGCACCCGTCTCGCCGATCGTGTCGGCGTACACGGTGACCGCCGTCTGCACCGCGCCGAAGACCGCCCCCATGGCCGCCATCGCCAGGAACAGCACGGCCAGCGGGCGGTACGGCAGGGGCCGCTCACCCGCACCCGCGGCGGCGCGTGCGGTGGTGTCATCGGCGTAGCGGAGGGCGAAGGGCAGCGTGGTCGCCGTGAGCAGGAGCATGGCCGTCGTGGCCGGGGCGTGCGGGGTGACCGTCGCCAGTACGCCGACCAGCGCCGGGCCGGCCACGAAGCTCAGCTCGTCGGCGGCCGCCTCGTAGGAGAGGGCCGTGGGGAGGAGACGGTGCTCGCCGCGCCGGTGGATCAGGCGGGACCAGTGCACGCGGACGAGCGGGCCGACCTGGGGCTGGGTCAGGCCGACGAGACCGGCGGCCGCGAGCATGGCGGCCCGGCTGCCGTGGCTCGCGGCCAACAGGCCCGCCCAGGCGGCGATGTTGGCGAGCGCGGCGAGGACGCCGACGCGTCGGTGGCCGTGCCGGTCGGCCAGGGTTCCGAGAAGGGGGCCGCCCAGGGCGGTGGCGATGCTCTGGGCGGCGCTCGCGAGACCGGCGAAGGCGTAACCGCGGGTCGAGGACTGCAGCAGGACGAGGGTGGCGAGGGCCGCGGAGGCGTACGGCAGGCGGGCCAGGAATCCCAGCGGGAAGAAGCCCACGCCTGCGACGTGCAGCAGGGAGCGGTACGGCACTGATGTCTCCATCGGGCATGTCGAGGAGACGCGCCACCCAGCCACCAACGCGCCGACAAGCCCGATTCTGGCGCCAAGGTACGACAGGGGGATCCGGCCGGCAATCGGGCCGGGGGCCGGGCCTGCGCCTCCCGGCTGATCGGGTCGGGTGGGCGGGTGGGGGGACCCCCGGCGCGCGGTACCTTCGTCCTCTCGTCGACGAGGAGAGAAAACGTGAGCAAGTTCGTGCGGCCGGCCGCCGAGGGCGCCGACCCCTTCGGCACCGCCCGCCTGCGCCGCGGTGTCCTCGACGCCTGGGCCACCAGCCCCGCCCGGTTCCGTGAGGACGCCAACGCCGAGGAGGACCTGGTCCTCGGCGGCTACCGGGACCGGCTCGTCGTGGAACTCGCCCAGAACGCCGCCGACGCGGCCGCCCGCGCCGGTGTCCCCGGCCGGTTCCGGCTCACCCTCCGCGACGGCGTCCTGTTCGCCGCCAACACCGGCGCCCCGCTGGACGCGGCCGGCGTCGAGTCCCTCTCCACCCTGCGCGCCTCCGCGAAGCGGGAGGAGACCGAGAGTGCCGTCGGCCGGTTCGGGGTCGGCTTCGCCGCCGTGCTGGCGGTGACGGACGAGCCCGCGGTGGTCGGCCGGCACGGTGGCGTGCGGTGGTCGCTCGCCGAGGCCCGGGAACTGGCCGAGGAGACCGCCCGGCAGAGCACCGGGCTCGGCGACGAGATCCGTCGCCGGGACGGGCATGTGCCGCTGCTCCGGCTCCCGTTCGCCGCCGAGGGCACCGCCCCGGACCCGTACGACACGGTCGTGATCCTGCCGCTCAGGGACACCGCGGCCACCGATCTCGCCGAGCGCCTCCTCGCCGCCGTCGACGACGCCCTCCTGCTGGCCCTGCCGGGGCTGGAAGAGGTCGTGATCGAGACCGGCGCCACCGTGCGCACCCTGCGCCGTGGCACCGACGGCGAGCTCACCGTCGTGGACGACTCCCAGGAGGGCACGACCCGCTGGCGTACCGTCTCCGCGCACGGCCCGCTCACCCCGGAGCTGCTCGCCGGCCGGCCGGTGGAGGAGCGGCTGCGTCCGCACTGGTCGCTGACCTGGGCCGTGCCCACGGACGGCGCGGGCGTCCCGGACCGCCCGCGCACCGCCGCCGTGCTGCACGCCCCCACCCCCAGCGACGAGCCCCTCGGCGTCCCCGCCCTGCTCATCGCGTCGTTCCCCCTCGACACCACCCGCCGGCACGCCGCCCCCGGCCCGCTCACCGACTTCCTGGTGCAGCGCGCGGCCGACGCGTACGCCGAACTCCTCGCCGGCTGGCGGCCGGTGGGGGAGGGGATCATCCATCTGGTGCCCGGCCCGCTGGGCAAGGGCGAGCTGGACGGCGCGCTGCGCGAGGCGATCCTGGAGCGGCTGCCGCGCACCGCGTTCCTGCCGCCCGCGGTCGAGCCCGGCGACGACAGCGAGCTTCCCGAGGCGCTGCGGCCGCGGGACGCCGAGATCGTGGAGGGGGCGGGCGCGGACACGGTCCGGGTCCTCGCCGAGGTGCTCCCCACGCTCCTGCCCGCCGGTCTCGAACGCCGGGTGGAACTGCGGACGTTGTCCGTCAGCCGCCTGCCGCTCGCCGACGCCGTCGACCGCCTCGCCGGCCTGGAGAAGGACCCGGACTGGTGGTGGCGGCTCTACGACAGCCTCGCGGGCGTCGACCCGGAACGGCTGTCCGGGCTGCCGGTTCCGCTCGCCGACGGGCGGACCACCATCGGCCCGCGCCAGATCCTGCTCCCCACCGCGGACGCGGTCATCGACCCCGAGGTCCTGGCCCGGCTCGGCCTCAAGGTCGCCCACCAGGACGCCGCCCACCCCCTCCTGGAGAAGCTCGGCGCCCTGCCCGCGACCCCGCGCGCGGTCCTCACCACCCCGCAGGTACGGGCCGCCGTGGCCGCCTCCCTGGACGACGAGGGAAGCGTGAACTGGGAGGAGGACACCCCGGACGCCGAGGAGCTGGCGGACACGGTCCTCGCCCTGGTCCGGGACGCCGGCCTGGAACCCGGCGACGAGCCCTGGCTGGGCGCCCTCGCCCTGCCCGACGAGGACGGCGAGCCGGCCCCCGCCGGTGAACTCGTCCTCCCCGGCAGCCCGTTCGCCCGGGTGATCAGGGAAGGCGAACTCGCCGCCGTGGCCGCCGACCTGGCGGAGAAGTGGGGCGAACAGCCGTTGGCCGCCTGCGGGGTGCTCGCGGACTTCGCCCTCGTCCGCGCCACCGACGTCGTCCTGGACCCGGACGAACTGGAGCCCCGCGAAGGGGACTTCGCGGAACCTGATGACGCCGGCCTCCTCGACGCCGTCGACGTCTGGTGCGAGGACATCCTCGACCGCTTCCCGGACACGCCCGTGCCCCCGGTCGCCACCGAGCTGATCGCCGTCCGAGACCTCGACCTCGTCGACGAGGACCACTGGCCCGAGGCCCTCGCCCTGCTCGCCCGGCCGCCGCTGCGGGACGCCCTCACCCAGCCGGTCCGCATCCTGCTGCCGGACGGCACCCACGAGGTCGTACGGCCGTACACCGCATGGTGGCTGCGCGGTCACCCGGTGCTCGACGGCCGCCGCCCCGCCGGTCTGCTGGCCTCCGGCGGCGACCCGCTGCTGCGCGGTCTCTACGAGGAGGCCGACGCGACCGGCTTCGAGGACGAGCAGGTGCTGCGCGCGCTGGGGGTACGGACCTCGGTCACCGCCCTCCTCGACGAGCCGGGCGGCGCCGCCGAACTCCTGGACCGCCTCGCCGACCCGGACCGCTCCGTCACCGGCGCCCAACTGCACGCCCTCTACGGCGCGCTGGCGGACCTGGACCCCGAGCAGGTGACCCTCCCCGACGAGCTGCGGGCGGTGATCGACGGCCGGGTGGAGGTGGTGGACGCGGCGGACGCGGTGGTCGTCGACTCCCCGGACCTGCTGCCGTTCACGGCCGGCGTCCCGCTGCTCCCGGTACGGCCCGCACGCGCCGCCGAACTGGCCGAGCTGTTCCAGGTGCGGCGGCTGAGCGAGTCGGTGACGGGGTCGGTCGACTCGGAGGGCACCGAACACGACGTCCCCGAGCCGGTCCACGTCCTGCTCGGCCCGCGCACCCCGGAGACCTACGTCGAACACGAGGAGCTGCTGGTCGACGGCGTCGAGATCGACTGGCGGCTCACCGGGGACGGCGTCCTGCACGCCGCCACCCTGGAGGGCGTCGCCGCCGGACTCGCCTGGGCGGCCGGCCAGTGGCCGCGCCGCTTCGAGGTGGCCGCCCTGCTGGAGGACCCGTCCCGCACGGAGGAACTGGCCCGGGACCGCTGGTTCGACTGAGAGCCGAAAGACGATGGCCCGGGACCCCGGCAGGGGCCCCGGGCCAGGTCAGGCCGGTGAGAGCGGTCAGGCCGGTGAGTCCTCCACTTCCAGGAAGTACTCGAAGCGGTCCAGGTCGAGTGCCATGCCGGTCAGCCGGTGGAAACCGTCCGCGTGCTCCGGCCCCAGCGGATACACGTCGGTGAGCCGGTCCGCGGGCATCGCCAGCAGCCCCGCGAACGCGTCCGCGCCCACGGACGAGACGTCGGTGACCGACTCGGGGGTGTCCTCGTCCTTGGCGTAGCGGGCGACGAGGTATTTCATGGGGTCACCTTCCGGGTTCCGTCCGCGGGCTTGGTCTGGGCACCAGTATCGGGGTCGAACTCCCCGAGGTGCTTGCCCCGCTTGTTGTACTTCTCGACCGTTCCGTGCTGGGAGTCCCACTCGTAGATCTCCCCGGTGCCCGGGTCCTTCCACCGCTTGCGCAGGCCCCCGCCGCCCTGCACGGGCGTCTTCGGCTTGGCACGGGCGGCCTTGGGGAAGCCCGGCAGGCTGCTCGGCGCCGGCTTCGGGCCCGGCTGGACGACCTTGTTGACGTTGCTCTTGCTCTGCGCCTCACGCAGCGCCTGGCCCAGGCCGTCGTTGAACCGGCCCACGCCGTCGGCGGTGGTGAAGCCGCCCGAGACGATCAGCGTCGTGCTCGCGGCGATGGCCGGGGCCCCCGCGAGACAGCCGATGCCGGTGATGCACAGCGCACCGCCGGCGATGTCGCCGGAGCCGCCGACGCCCATCATCACGACGCCCGCGCCGGTCTCGGCCAGCCCCGTCCAGACGTCCTCGTTGGTGAGGATCGCCTCGCCGTAGGTGAGGACGGTGTCCGCCGTGTCCTCCAGCCAGTCCGGGACCCAGTCGCTGCCGGAGTCCTCGTCCGGCGCGTCCTGGGTCTGCGCCTTGCGCCAGGCCTCCTCCGTCCTGCGGTACTCGGCCTCCTCCTGCTTCTGCTTGGTGACCGCGGTCCGGAAGGCGTCCTCGAACGCCTTGCCGGCGGCCACCGAGTCCTTGCCCGCGGCCGTCGCCGACGCGCGGGCGTCCTGGGCCGCGCTCCACGCCGAGTCGGCCGAGCCCTGGGCCCAGTTCGCCGACGCCTGCGCCTGGGTGGCCGACTCGACGGCCCGGGCCGCCGCCGCGTGGGCGTCGTTCTCCGCGGCCCGCGCGGTCCTGGCCGAGGCCGCCGCGTTCGCCGCCGACGTCTCCGCGTCCTTGGCGGACTCGAGGGCGTCGTCGGCGTACCCCTTGGCGGCCTTCGCCGAGGCGTCGGCCTGCTTGGCGTACTCCTTGGCCTCGGCCGCGGCCTTGCGTGCCGTGGCGGCGACCTTGCCGGCCTCGGCGGCGTTCTTCTGGGCGGTGGCGGCCACCGAGGCGGCCTCGGAGATCAGCTGCTGGACCAGGGCGACATGGCCGGCCGCGAGCTGGTCCTTGCGCTGCGCCTGGTACTGGCCGTGCTGCGTGAACGCGTGCAGCAGCGGCGCGGGCCCCTCCAGCGCGATCCTGGCCGCCGCCTTGACCTCGGGGCCGCCGCTGTCGACGAGCTGTGCCGCGCGGACCCGCTCGTCCTCGGTACGGGCCTGGTACTGGCCGTCGGTGACGAAGGCGCGGTAGCGGTCCACGGAACCGGAGTTCAGCGCCGCGCGACCCGCCTCCTGGACGCCGGGACCCCCGGTGGAGACGACCCGCGCGATGTAGACGCGCAGGTCGTCGGCCATCGCCTGGTACTGGCCGTCCTTCAGGAAGGTGCTGATCCGGGCCGTGTCGCCGGCCAGGGCCTGCTCGGCCTTGCCGCGCACGTCGGACGACGGCGAATCCAGGGCCAGCGTCTCCACCCTGGCCCGTTCGTCCGCCTGGGCCGCCTCGACCCGGGCGGTACGGACGTACGACACCACCTCGGCGGCGTCACCGGAGAGCGCGTCCCCCGCCGCCGAACGGCTCCAGGGGCCACGGGACTTCAGAGTGCGCAACGCCAGGTCACGGCCGTCGTCGGCGATCTTCTGGAGGTCGGCGCCGGGTGCGGAGGCAGCCGTGCCCAGCTGCCGGGCATCGGCTTCGAGGGCCGCGGAGGCCTGTGTCGCGCGGTTCTGTGCCGCCTGCCGCTGCTCCTCCTGTGCCTTGAGCTCCCGGGCCCGTGCGACGGCCTCGTTCGTACGGGCGGTCAGCTCCTCGGCCTCGATCTGACGGGCCAGCGTGAACACCGACTTGGCCTTGGTCACGGCCGCGCTCGCGACGTCCGCCGCCTCCTTGGCGGACTTGGCGTGGGCGGTCGCCTGGGCCGCCGCGTTGGCGGCGTCCGTGGCGTGGTCGGCGGCCGCGTCGGCGGCCTTGGCCGCGTTCTCGGCGTGCGTGGCGGCGGAGTCGGCCGCGTCCCGTGCCTCGTTGGCGGCGGTCGCCGCCTTGCGGGCCAGGCTCTCCGCGGCGTTCGCGGCGCGGGTGGCCTCCGCGGCCTGGGCGCGCGCCGCCGAAGCCGCCGCGTCGGCCTCCGCGGAGTGCACGCCGGCCTGGTCCGCGTAGGCGCTGGCGTCGCTCGCGGCACTGGCGGCCGCGTCGGCGTTGCCGCCCGCGCTCGCCGCCGCCTTCGCCGCGTCCCCGGCCGCGTTCGCGGCGACCCCGGCCTGGTTGGCGGCGTCCGCCGCGAGCCGGGCGCCCTTGGCCGCGGTACGGGCGTCGTCGGCGGCCTTGCGGGCGGTGCTCGCCTTGGTGGCGTCCGTGGCGGCGTCGGCCGCCGCCCCGCGGGCCCGGCTCGCGGCCTGGGCGGCACCGGTCGCGGCGGCCGCGGCCTGGGTGGCCGCGTTGGCCGCCGTGCGGGCCGAGTTGTTGGCGGCCCGGGCCGCGTCGATGGCCTGCTGGGCCGCCTTGGCGGCCTGGTTCGCGGCCGTGGCCGCGCGGGAGGCGGCGGACGCGGCTCGCACCGAGTCCTTGCGGGCCGCCTCCGTCTCCTTCGCCGCCTTCTGCGCGGCCTCCTTGGCCAGCGCCGAGGCCGCGACGGCCCGCGCCGAGGCGTCCTTGGCCGCCTCCGTCTCCGCCTTCGCCTGGCGTCCGGCCTCCTTCGCCTGGGCGGCGAGCTGGGCGACCGTGGCGCGTTCCTGGTCCCGTGAGCGGGCGACGTACTGGCCGACCTGGAGGAACTCGCGGATGTCGGCCGCGGTGCCGTCCAGCGCGACCCGGCCCGCGGCCCGGACGTTGGGTCCGCCCGTGCTCACGATCTGCACGAGCTGGACCCGCTCGTCCTGCTCGCGCTCCGTGTACTGGCCCTCGTCGAGGAAGGCGGTCATGTCGTCGGTGGTGCCGTCGAGCGCGGCCCGGCCGGCGTCCTGCACGCCGGGGCCGCCCGCGTCGACGATCTGCGCGATGCGGACGCGCTGGTCCTGCTCCAGCGGTGCCTTCCAGCCGTCCTTCAGGAACGCGGTCAGGTCGTCCTGCGACCCGGCCAGCGCCTTGCGGGCGGCCTCCTGCAGCCCCCGTCCGCCGATGCTCGCGACCTGCGCGGTCTGGACGCGGTCGTCCTGGTAGGCGGCCTCCGGCGCGACGTCGTCGAGGAAGTGCCGTACGTCGGTGTCCGCACCGGTGAGGGCGACCTCCGCGGCGGCCCGCAGTCCGGGTCCGCCCGCCTGCCACAGCTCCAGGACCCGGCCGCGGTCGGAGTACGCCCCGCTCGTCGGGTCGGAGTCGCCGGCGGGAGAGCCGGCGGCCTGGGCCGGGGCGGGGCCGAGCAGTCCGGCGGCGATCGCCAGGGGCAGCAGGCCCAGCGCCGTTCTGCGTATCAGACGTGTGGCGTTTCCAGCGGTATCGAACTGGTCAGTTCTTCGATTCACTGAGTACCTGTCTCGGTAATCGGCGACGACCCCCGAAAAGCGAGTCGCCGAATGGTCGACGGGTAAGCATAGTCATCGTTTTACCGAGGGGCGTCTGAATAAGATGTCGACGGTGCGACGAATGCGTCGGCCCGCTTATACCGGACAATGGTGATCTTCTGGAGCGGGTGTGCCGTGGGTGCGGGTCCGGGTGCGGGGTCGAGGTTGACGGAACGGCGAATCTTTGCTTACTCTGTGCCTCGACTTTACGTTCGAGGTAATCGGGCCCGACCAGCCTGCGATGCCGCGGACGTGTATTCACACGGGGATGAAGGGGGGACCGGTTGCGCCTGCGCGCAACCGGCTGATCTGGGCATCTGGCGGCCGTGAACGGCTGCTGCCCATGCATGTCTGTATTTTCTCATCGCATCCTGGCGGGGGTCTCTCGATGCGAGGATCCACGCCGGAAGGGAATCTTCGGTGCCTTTCCGTGCCCGAAATCTCGTCGTTTCCGGAATAGCGGTTGCGTGTGCCACGCTCGCCGGAATTTCCGTGGCATCGGCCGACGACCCACCGCAATCACCGTCTGATTCAACTCCGCCCGCGGCGGTGGAGGACTACGGTTATCCCGGTGCCGACCACGTGCTCGCCGAAAAGGGAATCCGGCTGAAGAAGGGTGACGGGCACATTCTGCTGGCGGACTGCGACCAAGGGGCCCAGCAGATCCGGGTGCTGACCCGCAAGGACGACTCCGTGGGCCGGGCCGGCACCTATTGCTTCCAGGCCACCGCGAAGACCGGCCGCCTCACGCTGGAACTCCCGCAGGTCTTCATGGTGGAGGCGGGCGCCGACCACCCGGTCCGCGCCGACCTGACCAGCAACGGCCAGACCACCTCGGTCAGCGTCCCCAAGGGCGGCTTCCAGTCCGTCGGCGAGGGCACCGGCGGCGCACCGTCGGTCCTCGTCGAACTGCTGGTGACCGGCTGAGCACCACCGCCGCACCGAGCTCCGCGGGTGCCGAGGCCCCTCCGCGCCCCCCTGCCCTTCCGTATCCTCCTCCGCTTCCCCTGCGCCCTGCGCGCCCTGCGGAAGCCCGCCCTCCGATTCGAGGAAAACGTGAAAGACGTCCGTCCGCGCAGCGCGCGCATGGTGTGGGCCGCCGGTCTCGCGGCCGCCGGTCTGACGACCGGTCTGCTGACCGCGGCCCCGGCCCAGTCCGTCGTCGGTGACCAGGTCGCGGACGGCGCCGACCAGTACACGGTCAAGCTCCACATCGCCGGTGGCACCGACAACGAACGCGGCTGCTCCGGCACCCTGGTCGACCAGCAGTGGGTCCTCACCGCCGCAAGCTGCTTCGCCCCGGATCCCCGGCAGGCGACCGCGCTCACCCGGGGCGCGCCGCTCCTGCCCACCCTCGTGACCGCCGACGGCAACGCGCCCACGCCGACGGCCGAGCTGAAGCAGCGGGTGCGCGAGATCGTGCCGTACTCGGGCCGCGACCTGGTCATGGCGCGTCTCGAGGACCCGACCACCGCCACCGACCCGCTGGACGGACCGTTCCCCGAGATCGCCTCCGCCGACGTCAGCGGCGCCACCCCGGCCCAGGGCGACCAGCTCACGGCTGTCGGCTACGGCCGCACCAAGCTGGAGTGGGTTCCGGCGCGGGCCCACACCGGATCCTTCGGCGTGGACCTCGTCAACCCCACCACCCTGGCGATCTCCCCCGCCGCGTCCGGCGGCGCCCTGTGCAAGGGAGACGCCGGCGGTCCGGTGCTCAACGCCGGCGGCAGGGTCGTCGGCGTGGTCAGCGCCGCCTCGGACGGCGGCTGCTTCAACTCGCGGGAGACCCGCACCGGGGCCGTCGCCACCCGCGTCGACGACATCGCCGACTGGGTGCAGAAAGTACTTCTGACGAACCGCCAGAAGTACGTCACCGACGTCATGACCGCGGCCGACTTCAACGGCGACGGCCGTACGGACATCGCCGCGCTGCTCACCAACGGCTCGGCCCAGGTCTTCCAGGGCCGTGCCGACGGCACGCTGGAGTACGGCTCCTTCCTGAAGGTCGTCGGACGCGGCAACCAGAAGGAGCTCGTCGCCGGGGACTTCGACACCACCCCCGGGACCGAGCTGATCTCGGCCGACACCGAGGGCGACCTCACGCTGTTCAGCAAGCGCTCGTGGGTCCCGGACCTCTACAGCCGCACCCAGCTGTGGACCGACGCCGGCTGGAAGAACGGCCTTCCCGTGGCCGCCCTGCGGACCGGGAAGGCGGGCCGTGACACCCTGCTCTTCCAGTGGTCCGACGGCTCTCTCTACAGCTACAAGCGGGACGCCGACGGCAACCTCGTGAACCAGAAGAAGTCGATGTGGCCGGACAAGACCTGGAAGAAGAAGCTCATCGCCACGGCCGACTTCACCGATGACGGGCGGGACGACATCGCGGCCGTGGCCAGTGACGGTGCGCTGCACCTGTATCCGGGCAAGGCCGACGGCACCTTCGACAAGGCGCGTTCGATGTGGCCCGACAAGAGCTGGAGCACCATGCGCGCCGTGGCCGGCGGCGACTTCGACGGCGACGGCAAGGCGGACCTGGCCGCGCTGTGGGCCAACGGCGACCTGAAGTGGTACGCGGGCGACGGCAAGGGTGGACTTGCGGCGGGCAAGACGATGTGGCCGACGGTCTGAGCGACCGCCGGAAGGAACCTCTCGCACGACTTTTGATTTATCGCACAACCTTTCCCCTGCCCTGTGGATCTGATCGGGCGAGTCAACAGACTCTCCGGTCACTTCCATGCAGGGGAACCCATGCGCATACGCGCCACCACGGTCGCCGTCTCCGGCGTCCTGGCCCTCTCCGCCCTCGCCGTGCCGGCCGCACAGGCCGCCGGCGGTTCTTCCTACAGCCCCTCCGGCCTGGCGAAGCTCGCCCAGGCGCACCAGGGCACCGCCGGCCGGTCGGCGTACACCGCCTCGACCGCGGACGACGCGGGCGACCCCTACGCGCTGGACCTGTCCTTCTCCAACGTCCAGGTCAACAAGGGCAAGCCGATCGTCGCGGGCACCACCACCCACGGCACGTTCCCGGTCACCTACACGGTGACGCACGGCGCCGACGTCGACATCCACGCGGACGACTTCCTGATGGACGTCGAGATCTACCGCGGCGACATCCTGGAGCCGACGAACGAGCTGTTCGGCGTCGACTGGCCGTCCTGCACGGACACCTCGACGACCACCGCCAGCTGCAAGGGCACCATCGACGTCTATGCGGACGAGGAGCTCACCAACTCCGACGCCACCACCTGGAAGGCGTTCGGCTTCGCGCTCGCCCTCAACGGGCAGGACCCGACCAGTGACGACTGGAGCAAGATCGGTTACGCCGAGGGGGACAACCTGGCCACCACCAAGCTCCAGCGCCTGTCCAAGCTGACGGTCAACGCCGCCCCCGAGCCGGTGAAGAAGGGCAAGACCATCACGGTCACCGGCAAGCTGTCCCGCGCCAACTGGGACGACGGCCAGTACCACGGCTACGCCGGCCAGTCCGTGCGGCTGCAGTTCCGCAAGAAGAACTCCAGCACGTACACGAACGTCAAGGGCATCAAGTCGTCCTCGACCGGCACCCTGAAGACGACCACCAAGGCGACGGTGGACGGCTACTACCGCTTCTCCTTCGTGGGCACCTCCACGACCCCGGCGGTCAACGCGACGGGCGACTACGTCGACGTGAAGTAATCCCAAGGAGACGTAATCCGGTCGCAAAAGAATCAAAATCTGACCGGATTACGTCTCGCACGTACAACCACTCCCGCCCCTCGTGGATCTGATCACTGAGTCAACAGACTCCCTAGATCACTTGGGCCCCGCGCCCACTGTTCCCACTGGGGAATCCATGCGCATTCGTGCCACTGTGGCCGCCGTCTCCGGCGCCCTGGCCATCTCCGCGTTCGTCGCCCCGGCCGCGCACGCCGCCGGCAGCACCACGCTGGACGTCACCTTCTCCAGCGTGAAGGTCAACGGCGGCAAGGCCGTTGTCGTGCCCGCCACGGGCTCCGTGAAGTTCTCGATCACCTACAAGGTGACCCACGCCGCCAGCCTGAAGAGCAGCGACTTCGACACCATCCCGGTCATCTACCACGGCACCGACATCAAGTCGTCCGAGTACGGCGTCGCCCCCTCCGACCTGGCGACCTGCACGGACACCTCCTCGACCGTCGAGAGCTGCAAGGCCACCCTCAGCGCCAGTCACACGGACATGGTCAACAGCATCGCCGGCACCTGGCAGGCGGGCGCCATCGCCTTCGACAAGGACGGCAACCCCACCTTCGGGAACAGCCTGGGCAAGGTCTCGGTCCAGCGCTTGTCCAAGCTGACGGTGAACGCCGCCCCCGAGCCGGTGAAGAAGGGCAAGACCATCACGGTCACCGGCTCCCTGACCCGCGCCAACTGGGACGCGGCCAAGTACTCCGGCTACGCCGGCCAGTCGGTCAAGCTCCAGTTCCGCAAGAAGGGCTCCAGCACCTACACCACGCTGAAGACCATCAAGTCGTCCTCCACGGGCGCCCTGAAGACCACGACCACCGCGTCGGTCGACGGCTACTACCGCTACTCCTTCGCGGGCACCTCCACGACCCCGGCGGTCAGCGCCACGGGCGACTACGTCGACGTGCAGTAGTAGGAAACGCCCCCAGGGGCAGCGCCCCGTAAGGGGCGCGGGGAACTGCGCGATCAACCCCCACCGGGCCGCGCAGTCCCCCACAACCGCATCACACCGGATACTTCCGCTCCACCCACTTCCAAAGAAGCTCCAGCACCGCCGACCCCACCACGGCCACGCCGACGGCAGTCCACGGCATCACGGTCCCCACCAGCTTCAGCGCGAAGAAGCTCTGCAGGGCCGGTACCGCGAGGACGAACACGAACGCCACGCCCATCGAGGCCACCAGCACCACCCGCCACCAGGTGTACGGGCGGGCGATGATCGCCAGGACCCACATCGAGATCAGGAACAGGGTGAGGGTCGCGGCGCTGGTCTCGGCGTCCAGGGAGCCCGGGCCCGTGTAGTAGTGACGGGCGAGCAGGTACGTGACGAAGGTCGCGACCCCGGCCAGCACTCCGCCCGGGATCGAGTAGCGCATCACGCGGCGGACGAAGTGCGGTCTGGCCCGTTCCTTGTTGGGGGCGAGGGCCAGGAAGAAGGCCGGGATGCCGATGGTGAGGGTGGACAGCAGCGTCAGGTGCCGGGGCAGGAAGGGGTATTCGACCTGGAAGCAGACCACGAGCACCGCGAGCAGGACCGAGTAGACCGTCTTGACCAGGAACAGGGTGGCGACCCGGGTGATGTTGCCGATCACCCGGCGCCCCTCGGCCACCACCGAGGGCAGCGTGGCGAAGCTGTTGTTGAGGAGGACGATCTGCGCGACCGCCCGGGTGGCCTCGGAGCCCGAGCCCATCGAGACCCCGATGTCGGCGTCCTTGAGGGCGAGTACGTCGTTCACGCCGTCCCCGGTCATCGCGACCGTGTGCCCGCGTGACTGCAGCGCCCCCACCATGTCCCGCTTCTGCTGCGGGGTGACCCGGCCGAAGACGGTGCCCTCGTCGAGGGCCGCGGCCATGTCGCCGCGCTCCGCCGGCAGCCGACGGGCGTCCACCGTCGTACCGCTCAGGCCGAGCTTCGCGGCCACCGCACCGACCGACACCGCGTTGTCGCCGGAGATCACCTTCGCCCGGACCTCCTGGTCGGCGAAGTAGCGGAGCGTGTCGGCGGCGTCGGGGCGCAGCCGCTGCTCCAGGACCACCAGGGCGGTGGGGCGGGCGCCCTCGGCCACCTTCGTGTGGTCGAGGTCCCGGGTGGCGCGGGCGAGCAGCAGCACCCGCAGCCCGTCCTCGTTGAGGCGTACGGTTTCGGCCAGCGCCGGGTCGCCGTCGGCGAGCAGCACGTCCGGCGCCCCCAGCAGCCAGGTGCTCAGCTCCCCGTCGCCCTCGCTGAAGGTCGCCCCGCTGTACTTGCGGGCGGAGGAGAAGGGCAGCGACTCCACGCACCGCCAGTCCTCGCTGTCCGGATAGGCGTCGATGATCGCCTGGAGGGAGGCGTTCGGGCGCGGGTCCGACTCGCCGAGCGAGCCCAGCACCTTGCGTACGTACGTCTCGTCGAACCCGTCCAGCGCCCGCAGCTCGGTGACGTCCATGCCGCCCTCGGTGAGCGTGCCGGTCTTGTCGAGGCAGACGGTGTCGACGCGGGCGAGGCCCTCGATCGCGGGGAGCTCCTGGACCAGGCACTGCTGGCGGCCCAGCCGGATCACGCCGATCGCGAAGGCGACGGAGGTGAGCAGGACCAGACCCTCGGGGACCATCGGGACGATGCCGCCGACCGTGCGGGCGACGGCGTCCTTGAGGCCGTTGTTCTTGACGACCAGCTGGGTGGCGACCAGGCCGATCGCGGCCGGGACCATCATCCAGGTCACGTACTTGAGGATGGTCGAGATACCGGAGCGCAGCTCGGAGTGGACGAGCGTGAAACGGGAGGCCTCCTCGGCCAGCTGGGCCGCATAGGCCTCCCGGCCGACCCTCGTCGCCTCGAACGCGCCGCCGCCGGCCACCACGAAACTCCCCGACATCACCTGGTCGCCGCGGTGTTTGACGACCGGGTCGGCCTCGCCGGTGAGCAGCGACTCGTCTATCTCCAGGCCGTCGGCCTCGGCACACACCCCGTCCACGACGATCTTGTCGCCGGGGCCGATCTCTATGAGGTCGTCGAGCACGATCTCGCTCGTGGCCACCGCCACTGCGGCCCCGTCGCGGCGCACGGTGGGCCGCGCCTCGCCGATCACCGCGAGCGAGTCCAGGGTCTTCTTCGCCCGCCACTCCTGCACGATGCCGATGCCCGTGTTGGCGAGGATCACGAAGCCGAACAGGCTGTCCTGGATCGGCGCCACCACGAGCATGACCACCCACAGCACACCGATGATGGCGTTGAACCGGGTGAAGACGTTCGCGCGCACGATCTCGCCGAACGAGCGGCTGCTGCGCACCGGAATGTCGTTCACCTGGCCGCGCGCGATCCGTTCCGCGACCTCGGCGGCGGTCAGCCCGCTCGGCCGGGCCGGGGCCGGCAGCGGGACCGGATGCACAGGGTCGAGTTCCGCGCCCGCGTCGATGTGCGTCATACGTCCGACGGTACGTGCGGATTTGCGCGTTCACCTGCCGAGTGCCCGGAAGATCCGACCAGGGGAGGAGCGAAGTCGTGCCCTGGTTGTAGGGCGGCCCTTACGGCTTCCCCTACAGGGCGTGGTTCCCCTACAGGGCGCGGGCCGCTTCCGCCCGCTTGATGGCCGCGTCCCGCTTCTTCACGTACCAGACGCCGATCAGCCCGAGGCCGCCGCCGGCCAGGCAGGTCCACACCCACCAGGTGTGACCGTGGTCGGCGTACCAGCCGTAGAAGGGGAGCTGGACCAGGAAGAGGACGAACCAGACGATCGTGCCGCCGACGATGGTCGGGACGACGGGGCCCTCCAGGGGCTCCGGTGCTTCGTGCTCGGGGGTCCACTTCGCCATGGTGCTCAGCTTACGCATCCCTGGTGTCTACGCGCGGAGATAGCGATCTGGTACTCATACGTTCATACTGAAACCGTTTGTGTCTGGCTACTTCTGATCGTAGGAACCTCCAATGTCGACCCCGGCTCCCACTCAGGCCCCCGCCCCCGAACAGCCGGGTGCGACCCCCGCGTACGGCGCGCTCGACCGGTACTTCAAGATCTCCGAGCGGGGCAGCACCCTCGCCCGCGAGGTGCGCGGCGGCTTCGCCACGTTCTTCGCGATGGCGTACATCATCGTGCTGAACCCGATCATCCTCGGCAGCGCGAAGGACATGTACGGCCATCACCTCGACAACGGTCAGCTGGTCACCGCCACCGTCGTCACCGCCGCCTTCACCACGCTGCTCATGGGTGTCATCGGCAACGTCCCGATCGCGCTCGCCGCCGGTCTCGGCGTGAACTCCGTCGTCGCCCTCCAGCTGGCGCCCCGGATGTCCTGGCCGGACGCGATGGGCATGGTGGTGCTGGCCGGCTTCGTCGTGATGCTGCTGGTCGCCAGCGGTCTGCGTGAGCGCGTGATGAACGCCGTGCCCTACAGCCTGCGCAAGGCGATCTCGATCGGTATCGGCCTGTTCATCATGCTGATCGGTCTGGTGGACTCCGGCTTCGTCACCCGGATCCCGGACGTCGCCCAGACCACCGTTCCGCTCCAGCTCGGCACCGACGGTCATCTCAACGGCTGGCCGGTCCTGGTCTTCGTGCTCGGCGTGCTGCTGACCCTCGGGCTGATCGTCCGCAAGGTCTCCGGCGCGATCCTGATCTCCATCGTCGCGATGACCGTGCTGGCGCTGATCATCAACGCCGTCGCCCATGTGACGACCTGGGGCCTGACCGTCCCGAAGTGGCCCGGCAACCCCGTCTCCACCCCGGACTTCGGCCTGCTCGGCAAGGTCAGCCTCTTCGGCGGCTTCGACAAGGTCGGCGTGCTGACCGGCATCCTCTTCGTCTTCACCGTCCTGCTGTCCTGCTTCTTCGACGCCATGGGCACGATCATGGGCGTCAGCGACGAGGCCAAGCTGACCGACGCCCAGGGCTACATGCCGGGCATCAACAAGGTCCTCTTCATCGACGGCGTCGCGGTCGCCGCCGGCGGTGCCAGCTCCTCCTCGGCCACCACCTGCTTCGTGGAGTCGACGGCGGGCGTCGGCGAGGGCGCGCGCACCGGCTTCGCCAACGTCGTCACCGGCGCGCTGTTCGCCGTGGCGCTGTTCCTGACCCCGATCGCCACGATGGTCCCGTCCCAGGCGGCCACCCCGGCGCTGCTCGCGGTGGGCTTCCTGATCCTGGCCGGCTCGATCAAGGAGATCGACTGGGCCGACTACACCATCGCGATCCCGGCCTTCGTGACCATGGTGATGATGCCGTTCACCTACTCGATCACGAACGGCATCGGCATGGGCTTCATCACCTTCGTGGTGCTGCGGCTGACCGCCGGCCGGGCCAGGGAGATCCCGGTCGCGATGTACGTGGTCGCGGCCGTGTTCGCCTTCTACTACCTGATGCCGGCGCTGGGTCTCACGTGACCTCCCGGGGCCTCAGGTGACCTTCACCTGGTCGCCGTAGAACCGCTCCGTCTCCTCGACGGCGGCCGAGAACCGCTCGTCGAAATCGTCCCGAATGAGCGTCCGGACCACGTAGTCCTGGACGCTCATTCCCCTTTTCGCCGCATGGTGCCGGAGCCGGTCGAGCAGCTCTTTGTCTATCCGCAGGCTGAGCACACTGGTCCCCATGCATACGAGGGCGCCACATCCGGGCGCCCGATGCGTCACTTTCCGGATTCGGCTCACCCGTAAGGGTGACGCGATGTTTTCCGGGGAATACCCCCGACTTCACAGGTTCAGTGGCCGAGGTCACGGGCACAATGGCGTGTCCGGGTGGTCCTTAGGAAGGGTAATGAGTTACTCTAAGGACATGCCGGACCTTACCCATGGCGACGACGCGGCCGCCGTGAACTCCCTCCGCTCCGCCGTGATGCGACTCTCGCGACGGCTGAAGCACCAGCGGGTCGACGAGTCACTGAGCCCCACCGAGATGTCGGTGCTGGGCACCCTCTCCAACTGCGGCCAGGCCACCCCCGGTGAGCTGGCCCGCAAGGAGCATGTGCAGCCGCCCTCGATGACCCGCATCGTGGCGCTGCTCGAAGCCAAGGGACTGGTCCGTCTGGAGCCGCACCCCGAGGACCGGCGCCAGAAGGTCGTCACCAAGACCGAGCAGGCCGAGGCGATGCTCGAAGAGAGCCGCCGCAAGCGCAACGCGTTCCTGGCCGGCCTGGTCGACGGCCTCGACGAGGACGAATGGGCCAAGCTCCGCGCGGCCGCCCCCGTCCTGGAGAAGCTCGCACACCTGTAAAACCCTTCACGAGGAGGCGAACCCACTTTGAGTACGGGATCCGGAGCACCTTCCGCCCCCGCACCGACCGCCCCTACTACCCCCGCATCCCGCAGGTCCTCGATGTTCGGCTCGCTGAAGGTCAGGAACTACCGCCTGTTCTTCGCGGGCCAGGTCGTCTCCAACATCGGCACCTGGATGCAGCGCATCGCCCAGGACTGGCTGGTCCTCAGCCTCACCGGCTCCGCGACGGCCGTCGGCGTCACCACCGCCCTGCAGTTCCTGCCGATGCTGCTCTTCGGCCTCTACGGCGGAGTCCTCGTCGACCGGCTGAACAAGCGGCGCGCACTCTTCGTCACCCAGGCGTCCATGGCCCTCACCGGCATCGCGCTCGCGCTGCTGACCCTCTCCGGCCATGTGCACGTCTGGCACGTCTACCTCGCCGCCTTCGTCGTCGGTCTCGCCACGGTCGTCGACAACCCGGCCCGCCAGTCCTTCGTCTCCGAGATGGTCGGCCCGGACCAGCTGCAGAACGCGGTCAGCCTCAACTCCGCGAACTTCCAGTCGGCCCGCCTGGTCGGCCCCGCCGTCGCCGGCCTGATGATCACCGGCGTCGGCACCGGCTACGCCTTCCTCTTCAACGGCCTGTCCTTCGTCGCCCCCATCGCCGGCCTGCTGCTGATGCGCGCGCGTGACCTGCACGTCGTGCAGCGGGCGCCGAGAGGAAAGGGCCAGCTGCGGGAGGGCCTGCGCTATGTGGCCGGCCGCCCCGACCTCACGTGGACGATCATCCTGGTCGGCTTCATCGGCACCTTCGGCTTCAACTTCCCCGTTTACCTCTCCGCCTTCGCGGACGACGTCTTCCACGCGGGCGCCGGCTCCTACAGCCTCTTCAACACCCTGATGGCGGTCGGCTCCCTGGCCGGCGCCCTGCTCGCGGCCAGACGCGGCACGGCCAGGCTGCGGGTGATGCTCGCGGCGGCGGTGGCCTTCGGCGGACTGGAGCTGGTGGCGGCGACCGCACCGTCCCTCTGGCTGTTCTCGCTGCTCATGGTCCCGATCGGCATGTTCGGTATGACGGTCAACGTCACCGCCAACACCACCGTCCAGATGGGCACCGACCCGGCCATGCGGGGCCGGGTGATGGCCCTGTACATGATGGTGTTCATGGGCGGCTCCCCCATCGGCGCACCCATCGCCGGCTGGATCACCGACGCGTACGGCGTCCGCGCCGGCCTGGCGGTGGGCGGTGCGATAGCCGCCGCGGCGGCCGTGGTGATCGGCCTGGTCCTGGCCCGCGTCGGCAATCTGCGCCTGTCGGTCGGCTGGCACGGCGGCCATCCGCGGGTGCGGTTCGTCCCGCGGGAGGAGCAGGAGGAGCTCGCCGCGGCCGCGTGAGACACGTACAGGTGCCGGCCCGGAGGGCCTACTACAGCCGCCGGGCCAGCACCTGCCCCGCCCAGCCGTTCCCGGCGGTGTAGGTCTCGGTGCGGACGAAGCCGTTGCCCTCGTAGTAGCGGACCAGCTTGCCGTCGGCGCCCGCGTAGCAGTCCACCCGCAGCAGCGAGACCCCGGCGCGCCGGGTCTCCTCGGCCGCGTGCGCGAGCAGGGCGCTGCCCACGCCGTGGCCCTTGAACCGGCGGTCGGAGGCGAGCCAGTGGATGTACCGCTCGGGCTCGCCGGGCGGCGGGAGATGCGACAGATAGGCGCCGGGCGCGTCGGTGACCGTGAGCGCGGCGGCCGGCACTCCGTCGGCCTCGGCGATGTAGGTCACACCCTCGTCCATGTAGCCGACGACCGACTCCACCGTCTTCTGGCTCTCCGACAGCGGCGTAGCCCCCCACTGCTCGGTCCGCCCCTGTCCCACCAGCCACTCCACACAGCTGTCGAGCATCCCGAGTATCGCGGGAACGTCGTCGGGTCCGCCTTCTCTGATGGTGATCTGCATCTCCTCATGATGGCAGGGTGGTCCGCATGAGACTCTTCGCCGCCGTGCTGCCCCCGGCCGAGGTGGCCGCCGAACTCGCCGCCGAGGTCGACCGGTTGAAGGGGCTGCCGGGCGCGGACGCGCTGCGCTGGACCGGCCGCCCCGGTTGGCACTTCACGCTCGCGTTCTACGGCGAGGTCGAGGAGGACGTCGTACCGGACCTGTCGGACCGGCTGGCCCGCGCGGCCCACCGCACGCCGGCCTTCCCGCTGTCCGTCGCGGGCGGCGGCCAGTTCGGCCACGGCCGGGCCCTGTGGGCGGGCGCCGACGGCGACCTGGAGACCCTCCGGCTCCTTGCCGACCGCGCGGAGGCGGCGGCGCGGAAGGCGGGCGTACCGATGGGGGAGCACCGCCGCTACAAGGCGCACCTGACGGTGGCCCGCAGCCGGGACGCGGTGGAGGTACGGCCGTACGTCGAGCTGCTCACGGAGTTCGCGAGCCGGACCTGGACGGTGGGGGAGCTGGCGCTGGTGCGCAGCAACCTGCCGACGTCGGGGGTGCCGGGGGAGCAGCCGCGGTACGAGGTGGTCGCCCGCTGGGGGCTGGGGCCTGCCCGGCGGATCGGGTCGCAGGAAATCGCCGGTGACTGATCGGTGCCGGTGAGCGGGGTGTGGTGCGTGCAGCTGCAAGGCGGAGGAGGCGTAGCCGATCAGCCGCTGCCGCGGCGGGCGACGCGGTGGGGGCACCCCCGGCCGAAGGCTGGGGGACGTCGGCGAGTGACGACAACGCCGCTGGGGGTCCCCCTCCGGGGGAGTGCGTGCCACACCCCGCGTCTGCGGCAGGATCCGCCGGGCAGGCCCCAAGGGCGGGCGGTTAGGCTCGTTGCCGTGGACCCGAAGACCCGGAACCGGATCATGGCCGGTGCGCTTGTGCTGTTGTTCGTGGTGGTTGCCGTGGCCTCTGCCATGAGGTGAGGGCCGGCCGGGGAACTGCGGCCGCCGTTTTCGGCTCCGCCGCGTACGGGCTGGTCGCTCCCCCACTCTCGGCTTCGCTCGAGCGGGGGGACCCCCATCGCGGCGGAGCCGCATGTTGATACAGCCCCGCGCCCCTTCGGGGGCGCTGCCCCTGACGTCGGCTACCAGGCGAAGGCCTCCGGGGAGGGGCCCGGACCCGGGAAGATCTCGTCGAGGCCGGTCAGCAGCTCCTCGCTCAGCTCCAGCTCGCCGGCCCTCAGTGCCGACTCCAGCTGTTCGGCGGTGCGCGGGCCGACGATCGGGCCCGTCACCCCCGGACGCGTGAGCAGCCAGGCGAGGGCGGCTTCGCCGGGTTCGATGCCGTGCTTTTCGAGCAGGTCCTCGTACGACTGGATCTGCGCGCGGGTGGCGGGGTTGGCGAGCGTGTCGGCGGCCCGTCCGGAGGCGCGTCGGCCGCCCTGGACCTCCTTCTTGATGACCCCGCCCAGCAGCCCGCCCTGCAGCGGCGACCAGGGGATGACCCCGAGGCCGTAGTCCTGCGCGGCCGGGATGACCTCCATCTCGGCGCGCCGCTCGGCGAGGTTGTAGAGGCACTGCTCGCTCACGAGGCCGATGGTGCCGCCGCGCCGGGCGGCGATCTCGTTGGCCTGGGCGATCTTGTACCCGGGGAAGTTGGAGGACCCGACGTACAGGACCTTGCCCTGTGCGATGAGGGTGTCGATCGCCTGCCAGATCTCCTCGAAGGGGGTCCGGCGGTCGATGTGGTGGAACTGGTAGACGTCGATGTAGTCGGTCCCCAGCCGCTTCAGGCTGGCGTCGACGGCCCGCCGGATGTTGACGGCGGACAGCTTGTCGTGGTTGGGCCAGGCGTCGCCGTCGCCGGCCATGTTGCCGTACACCTTGGTGGCGAGCACGACCTTGTCGCGGTGGGCGGGGCTCTTGGCGAACCAGCTGCCGATGATCTCCTCGGTCCGCCCCTTGTTCTCACCCCAGCCATACACGTTGGCGGTGTCGAAGAAGTTGATGCCGGCGTCCAGCGCCGCGTCCATGATCGCGTGGCTGGCGGCCTCGTCTGTCTGCGGGCCGAAGTTCATGGTGCCGAGGACGAGTCGGCTGACCTTGAGTCCGGTACGTCCGAGCTGCGTGTACTTCATGGTCACCCAGCCAACGTCGTGGAGTGCGCTCTAGGCAAGGTCTTTCGGGTCGGTCGGCCCGTGGTTCTTCAGAGGAAGACGCGCGCGATGTCGAGCCATTTGTCCGCGTCCTCGCCGACCGCCCTGAGGTCGGTCTCGGCTCGGGACCTGCGCCGGGTGACCCGGAGGCAGAAGTCGAGGGCGGTGCCCTCAACCCATTGCGCCGCGTTCTCCGGGCCCCAGGCCCAGGTCTGGCCACCGGGACCGGTCAGCTCGATACGGAACGGCTCCGCCGGACCGGGCAACTGTGCGGCGTGGAAGGACAGCTCCCGTCCGGTCACTCCCAAGGCGGCCACCTGCCTGAGCCGGTCGGTCGGACGACGTGACACACCGAGCGAATCGAAGACGTCCTGCCCGTGGGCCCACGTCTCCATCAGCCGAAGCGGTGTCATGAGCGCCGCGGTCAGCTGCGAGCCGTACCAGGGGAAGCCGTGGTCCCGGGGTACGTCACGGAGCGCCGCCGCCACCTCGGTCCGGCCCGCGCGCCAGCGGGCCAGCAGTGCCGACCGCGGTTCGGCCGCGCCCTCGGCGGCGTCGAGATCGGCGTACCGGGCGCCCGCGGCTTCGGCCTGCTTCAGCACGGTGCCGAACGCCTCCGGGGTCCGTATGGCGATGACAACGTTGGCGTCGGCTGAAGCGAGATGAGCTATCTGGTGGGCGATCGTCCACCCCGCGGCCGGTGTGGGCCTGGTCCAGTCCGGATGCGCCGACACCAGGGCGTCGAGTTCGTCCCCTTCGGCCACCAGGTCGGGGACCGCGAGGCCGCACTCCAGAACGGAGAGGTCGAGGCCGTAGTTCAGCATCCGGAATCACCTTCGCACGCGTTGACGGCAGGCACAGCCGAGGGGAGCCGATCCACGCCCGACCCTAGCCGAACGTACCTGCGGCAACGGCTCAACTCCGGTGCGTGGAGGGCTAGTCGGTCGGGAACTCGTCGGTCTTGAGGGTGAGGCCGACGACGGTGGCCGTGAGGTCCGCCTCGTCGCCGAAGTCGACCTTGGTCTCGGTCGCGTAGTCGTCGCCCTTGGGGTTGGTGTAGATGTGGCAGCGGCGCTGGTAGGGGTCGGCGATCAGGTAGACGGGGACCTCGGCCTGGGCGTAGGCGTTCTTCTTCAGGCCGTAGTCGTTGGCCGCGGTGCCCCGGGAGATGACCTCGGCGACGAACTCGACGTCCTGGTAACGCCAGAGCCCCTTCCCGTTCTTCACCGCCTCCTCGGCCATCACCGTCACGTCGGACGCGAACCCGTTCAGATGCCCCGGGTAGTCGACACGGACATCGGACTTGACCCGCTTCCGGGGGTACTTGGTCCGCAACTGCTCGTAGATGTCCGCGATGATCTCCCAGTGGGTGTCCCGCTGCGGTGCCATGAAGACGGTCCCCTCGACGATCTCGACCTTGTAACCCTCGGGGGCGGGCATCTTCTCGATCCGCTCGAACAGCTCGTCGAGCGTGATCTCGTCGTCGCTCTCGGCCATCGCGATCCTGTCTTCGAGGACGGTCATCCTGGCGCTCCTCCCCGGCCACCCTCCGCACGAGTGCGGCCGCGCGGTTCAACGATACGCACAGTGACCGGGCAACGGCGGAATCCGGTCAGTCCGTTGCGGCCTCGTACTCCCCGCCCAGATCCCACCCCTGCCACATCGCCTCCGCGAACGCCTCCGCGATCCGGTGTTCGCCGTTCGCGTTGGGGTGGGTGCCGTCGTAGGTGTCCGTGTCGATGTCGTACGACGGCGGGGGCGAGGCCAGCAGCAGCGGGGAGCGGGGCTCGTCCAGGTCGGCGACCGTCTTCGCCAGCAGCTCGTTGAAGAGGTTCACCTGTTCCGCGAACTGCGGGTCCGACGCGGCCCGGATGTTCGGGATCACCGGCAGCACCACCATGCGGATGCGCGGGTTGGCCTCGCGCGCGGCCACGACGAAGGACCGTGCGTTCGCCGCCGTCTGCTCCGCGTTGGTGTAGAAGCCCAGGTCGATCAGGCCGAGGGAGACCAGCAGGACATCGGCGCGGCAGGACCGCACCGCCTCCCCGATCAGCGGGGCCATGTGCAGCCAGCCCTCGCCCCACCCGGCCAGGTGGGCGCGGGGGAAGCCGGGATCGGCGTAGGTGTACGACACGGGCGCGTCGGCGAGCTTGTCGTACAGCGTCTCGCGCGGGCCGACCAGGGTGAACGGGCCGCCGTAGGTCGCGCACAGGTGCTGCCACATGCGGTACCGCCATGTGTGTTCGCCCGTACTGCCGATGGTCATCGAGTCCCCGACGGGCATGAACCTGAGCATCCGCTCATGATGGACGATCAGCGGGAGCGGTGGGGTGTGAGGACCGCCACGTCACCCACGGGCCCCGGGCCGTGAAACACAGTGCGGGATGGCAGGCTTGGGCCCATGCGCCGACGATCGTTCGCCCTCCTCGCCGGGGTCCTGCTCACCGGGGCCCTCGCCGCCGCACCCGCCTCCGCCGCCGACGGCGCCGGTGACAAGGGGTTCACGATCACGGATCCGCGCATCACCGAGTCCAGCGGTCTCGCCGCCTCCCACCTGCACCCCGGCATCTACTGGACGCACAACGACAGCGACGACGGCCCCTACATCTACGCCGTCGACAGCGCGACCGGGAAGACCGTCGCCACGGTCACGCTCAGTGGTATCGGCAGGCCCCGTGACGTCGAGGCCATCTCCATCGGGCCCGACAACCAGATCTACGTCGGGGACATCGGCGACAACCTCGACGGCAGCTGGCCGTACGTGTGGATCTACCGGCTGCCCGAGCCGAAGGTCCTGGAGAACCAGACGATCAAGGCGACGCAGTACATCGTCAAGTACGCGAACGGCGCCCGGAACGCCGAGTCGCTGATCGTCCACCCCAAGACCGGACGCGTGTACATCATCGACAAGAAGGAGGACGGCGGGCATCTCTACGAGGGCCCGGCGACCCTGTCCTCCTCCGGCACCAACATCTTCAAGCCCGTCGCCACCGTCGACCTCTGGGCCACCGACGCCGCCTTCTCGCCCGACGGCAAGCAGCTCGTCGTACGCGGCTACCTCGGCGGCATCTACTACGACTGGAACGGCGGGAAGATCAAGCGCGAGGGGCGGCTCGACGTGCCGCTCCAGAAGCAGGGCGAGTCGGTCAGCTACTCCGCCGACGGGACCAGGCTGATGTACGGCAGCGAGGGCACCGACAGTCCGGTGCAGGCCGAGGACGTGCCGGGCGGGGCGGCGGCCGGCACGTCGCCGTCCGGCGGCGGGAGTTCGGCCGCCTCCGGCGACAGCGGCAGCCCCGCGAGCGGCAAGGTCAAGGTCGGCGCCATCGCCGTCGGTGTCGCCGTGCTCGCCCTCTTCGGGCTGCGCCGGCTGCGGCGCACACCCACCCGTCGGCACTGAGTCTTCGCCCACGTCACCCTTCCGGGTCACCGGCGGGGCGGCCGTGGGCCGGTCCGGGCAGGCTGGGAAGTGGCCCGCGGGACGGGGGCGGCACCACGCGACCGGATACCGCCGCACGGAATGGGCGCACCCATGCGCCGCAACGCCCTGCGCCTGGCCGGGAGGGTCTGCCTGCTCACGGCCGCCCTGGGCCTGACCGTCCCCGGCACCGCCACCGCCGAGCCCACCCGAACGGCACGGGTCGCGGCCGCCGCCCTCCCGCAGTTCCGCTCGGTCACACCACGATCGACTGGCGGCTCGCCGCCCAGCGCGCCGGGAACGCCGTGCTGTCCGTCAACCCCGACCTGCTGATCTTCGTCGAGGGCGTGCAGACGCCACCAGCGTGGCCCAGCAGAGCTGGTTCAGCGATCCCACGTTCCCCGCCAACATGCCCGGGATCTGGGACAAGTACTGGGGCTACCTCTTCAAGCAGAACATCGCGCCGGTGTGGCTGGGCGAGTTCGGTACGACGCTCGCCTCGACCGTGGACCAGAAGTGGCTGGCCGCGCTGGTGAGTTACCTGCGGCCGACCGCGACGTACGGCGCGGACTCCTTCCAGTGGACCTTCTGGTCCTGGAACCCCGACTCCGGTGACACCGGCGGGATCCTGAAGGACGACTGGGTGACCGTGGACACGGTGAAGGACGGCTATCTGGCGAGCGTGAAGGCGCCGTTGTTCCCGGGCAGCGGGGGCGGGAGCGGGGGTGGCGGGGGTACGACGGCCACCTGTGCCGCCTCCTACGCCGTCAGCAGCGACTGGAGGAGCGGCTTCAACGCCGCCGTCACCGTCACCAACACCGGTACCACCGCCCTCGGTTCCTGGACCGTGACCTGGACGTGGGGCGGCGCGCAGCACGTGACGAACATGTGGAACGCGTCGTACACCCAGAGCGGCGGGAAGGTCACCGCCGTGAACGCCGCGCACAACGGGACTGTCCCCGTGGGCGGTTCGGCGAGCTTCGGGTTCGGGGGCGCGCCGGGCGGCGGGCCGTGCCGAGCGTGAGCTGTACGGCCGGATGAGCAAGGGCGCCCGGTGCCTGTCCGGCACCGGGCGCCCTTCGCCGTCATACGCGTCAAAGCTTCTCGATCACGTAGTCGACGCACTTCGTCAGCGCCTCGACGTCGGCCGGGTCGATCGCCGGGAACATCGCGATGCGGAGCTGGTTGCGGCCGAGCTTGCGGTAGGGCTCGGTGTCGACGATGCCGTTGGCGCGCAGCACCTTGGCGACGGCGGCCGCGTCGATCTCGTCGGCGAAGTCGATCGTGCCGATGACCTGCGAGCGCTTCGCCGGGTCGGCGACGAACGGGGTGGCGTACTTGCTCTCCTCGGCCCAGGTGTAGAGGCGGGTCGAGGAGTCCTTCGTACGGCCGGTGGAGAAGGCGAGGCCGCCCTGGCCGTTGAGCCACTCCAGCTGCTGGTTGAGCAGGAAGAGGGTGGCGAGGGCCGGGGTGTTGTACGTCTGGTTCTTGCGGGAGTTGTCGATCGCCGTGGGGAGGCTGAAGAACTCCGGCACATGCCGGCCGGACGCGTGGATGCGTTCGGCGCGCTCGATCGCGGCCGGGGAGAAGACGCCGATCCACAGGCCGCCGTCGGAGGCGAAGGACTTCTGCGGGGCGAAGTAGTAGACGTCGGTCTCGCTGACGTCGACGGGGAGGCCGCCCGCGCCGGAGGTGGCGTCGACGAGCACGAGCGCGCCCTCGTCGGCCCCGGCGACCCGCTTGATCGGCATGGCGACACCGGTCGAGGTCTCGTTGTGCGTGAAGGCGTAGACGTCCACGCCGGCCTCGGCCCGCGGCTCCGGGTGGGTGCCCGGGTCGGAGGCGATGACGGTGGGCTCGGCCAGCCAGGGGGCGAGCCCCGCGGCCTTGGCGAACTTGGACGAGAACTCGCCGAAGTTCAGGTGCTGCGACTTGGCGTCGATCAGACCGTGGGTGGCGACGTCCCAGAAGGCGGTGGATCCGCCGTTGCCGAGGACGACCTCGTAGCCGTCCGGGAGGGAGAACAGGGAGCTGATGCCCTCGCGGACCTGGCCGACCAGGTTCTTCACCGGGGCCTGGCGGTGGGAGGTGCCCATGAGAGAGGTACCGGTGGCGGCGAGCGCGTCCAGCGCCTCCGTCCGCACCTTGGAGGGGCCCGCGCCGAAGCGTCCGTCGGCGGGCTTGATGTCAGCGGGGATCTGGATGTCAGCCACGGGGCGAGCGTAGTCGTTGGAGGAAACGTGGTCGAAATGTAGTCCGTCGGGTGAGACGGGCGGGAGTGCGGGCGTGGCGCGGGCTGGTGACGGGCCGGCCCATGTCCCGGCGCCGTCACATGGCCGCCGTCCGAGGCGGTTCCGCGGCCCTCGTCCCGCGTCATCGTCGGCGCCGGCGGGCAGACTGGGAGGCATGGTCGAGCTGGAGGCTGAGCTGCGCAGGGCCGTCCGGGGCGAGGTGGGGTTCGACGTCACGTCGCGGGCGCTGGTCACCATGGACGCGTCCAACTACCGGCGGGTCCCGGCGGGGGTGGTGGCCCCTCGGGACGCGGCCGACGTGGCGGCCGTACTGGAGGTGTGCCGCGCCCACGGGGTGCCGGTGGTCGCCCGGGGCGGCGGCACGTCGATCGCGGGGCAGGCCACGGGCACCGGTGTGGTGCTGGACTTCACCCGCCACATGAACCGTCTGCTCGCCCTGGATCCGGTCACCCGTACGGCCGTCGTCCAGCCGGGTCTGGTCCTGGACCGTCTCCAGGAGGCCGCCGCCCCGCACGGTCTGCGGTTCGGCCCGGACCCCTCCACGCACAGCCGCTGCACGCTCGGCGGAATGATCGGCAACAACTCGTGCGGCGCGCACAGCGTGGCCTGGGGCACCACGGCGGACAGCGTCCTGGAGCTGGACGTGCGCACCGCGCGGGGCGGGCGGCTGCGGCCGGGACAGGACTGGGCGGGGGCACCGGAGGGCCTGCGCGAGCTGGTGGCCGGGGAGCTGGCCCGCCTGCGCACCGGGTTCCCCGACCTGCCCCGCCGTATCTCCGGGTACGCCCTGGACGCGCTGCTCCCCGAGAAGGGCGCCGACGTGGCCCGCGCCTTCTGCGGCAGCGAGGGCACGCTGGGGATCCTCACGGAGGCGACCGTCCGCCTCGTCGAGTCACCGCGCGCGCGTGCGCTGGCGGTGCTCGGGTACGCCGACGAGAGCGCGGCGGCGGAGGCGGCGGCCGGGCTGCTGGCCGCCGCCCCGCTGACGGTGGAGGGCATGGCCGCCGACCTGGTGCGGTCCCCGGCCGGACTGCCGCGCGGCGGCGCCTGGCTGTTCGTGGAGACGGGCGGGGAGTCGGCCGCGCAGGCACGCGCGCGTGCGGAGGCGGTCGTCCGCGCGGCGGATGCCCTGGACGGGCTGGTCGTCACCGACCCGGCCGGGCAGCGCGCGCTCTGGCGCATCCGCGAGGACGCCTCCGGTACGGCGACCCGGATGCCGGACGGCAGCGAGGCCTGGCCCGGCTGGGAGGACTGCGCGGTGCCGCCGGCCCGACTGGGCGCCTACCTGCGGGACTTCAGAGGCCTGCTCTCCGCCCATGGCCTGCGGGGCACCCCGTACGGCCACTTCGGCGACGGCTGTATCCACGTCCGCATCGACTTCGACCTGCTCGGCGCGGCCGGCGTGGCCCGCTTCCGCCGCTTCTCGCAGGAGCTGGCCGACCTCGTCGTCGCCCACGGCGGCTCGCTCTCCGGGGAGCACGGCGACGGCCAGGCGAGGGCGGAACTGCTGCCGAGGATGTACGGCGCGGAGATGGTGGCGCTGTTCGAGAGGGCGAAGGGAATCTGGGACCCGGACGACCTCCTCAACCCCGGCATGCTGGTCAGGCCCGCGCCCCTGGACACGAACCTCCGCTTCGCCGTCCTCCCCCGCGAGCCGGTGCCGGTGGCCTTCGGCTACCCCTCCGACAACGGCGACTTCTCCGCGGCCGTCCGCCGCTGCGTGGGCGTCGCGAAGTGCCGTACGACCGAGGTGTCCGGCGCGTCCGTGATGTGCCCGTCCTTCCGGGCGACCGGCGAGGAGGAGCACTCGACGCGCGGCCGGGCCCGGCTGCTGCACGAGATGCTGGCGGGCGAGCTGGTGACGGACGGCTGGCGGTCGACGGAGGTCCGGGACGCGCTGGACCTGTGTCTGTCCTGCAAGGGCTGCCGGTCGGACTGCCCGGTGGGGGTGGACATGGCCACGTACAAGGCGGAGTTCCTGTACCACCACTACGCGGGCCGCCGCCGTCCTCCGTCGCACTACAGCATGGGCCGGCTGCCGCGCTGGCTGCGCCTGGTGGCCCGTACGCGCACGGCGGGGCTGGTCAACGCGCTCGCCGCGGTACGCCCGCTGGCGGCGCTGGCCAAACGCGTCGGCGGTGTCGCACCGGAGCGGCGGATCCCGCGCCTGGCGAGGGAGCCGTTCAGCCGGTGGCTGCGGCGCCGGCAGCGCAGGCGCCTGCGGGGCTGGATGGCGGACGCGCGGGCGGGACGCCGGCCGGACTTCCCGGCGCGGATGGTCTTCCTCTGGCCGGACACGTTCACGGAGCACCTGTCACCGTCCGTGGGCCGGGCGGCCGTACGGGTGCTGGAGGCGGCGGGCGTGGGCGTGGCGGAGCTCCCGACGCGACCGTGGCGGGTGCGGCGGTCGGCCGACGGCGGGGTGGCGAGCGTCGGCATGTCCGCTCGCCGGCCCCGCCGGACCTCCCGCGCGTGCTGCGGGCTGACGTACCTCTCGACGGGCCAACTGGACGAGGCGCGCGCGGTGTTGCGCCGCACGCTCGACCTCCTGGGCCCCTTCGTGCTGCCGGAACTGGCCGACGTGGAGGACCCGCCCCTCTTCGTGGTCCTGGAACCCAGCTGCGCGGCGGCCCTCCGCGCGGACCTGCCGGAGCTCCTCCCGGACGATCCGCGCGCGGCCCGTCTGGCGGGAGCGGTGGTCACCTTCGCGGAGGCCCTGGAACGCCTGGCCCCGGACTGGACCCCACCCCGCCTGAACCGTCGAGTCACCGGCCAGACCCACTGCCACCAGCACGCGGTACTGGGCGACACCGCCGACCGCCGTCTCCGCGAGGCCGCCGCCCTCACCGGCGACCTGGCCGGCGGCTGCTGCGGCCTGGCAGGCAACTTCGGCTTCGAGAAAGGCCACTTCGAGGTGTCGAGGGCGTGCGCGGAGGAACAGCTGCTGCCGGCGGTGGCCGAGGCACCGCAGGACACGGTGATCCTCGCGGACGGCTTCTCCTGCCGCACCCAACTGGAACAGCTGGCGGGGGTGCGGGGGAGGCATCTGGCGGAGGTGCTGGCCGAGGGGCTGGAACCGGAGGGGGACGGGAAATGGGACGGGAAGTGAGCGTGTACGAGGCGGAATTGAACCGGGTGGCGGTCCTCTCCGACATCCACGGGGTGCTGCCGGCGCTGGAGGCGGTCCTCGCGGAGCCGGACGTGTGCGCGGCCGACCGCATCGTCCTCACCGGCGACATCACGGCGGGCCCGCAACCGGACCGGGTGATCGAGGCGTTGCGCGAGCTGGGCGACCGGGTGCTGTGGGTGTCCGGGAACGCGGACCGGGAGCTGGTGGAGTACCGCAGGGGCGAACGCACCGTAATCCCGGACCCGATCGGCCCGTTCGCGGCGGACGCGCTCACCGCCGAACAGGTCGACTTCCTCGCCGCGCTCCCCAGGACGGCCACCCTCACGATCCGAGGCCTGGGCCCGGTCCTGTTCTGTCACGCGACGCCCCGCGACGACGAGGAGATCGTCCTGGTCGACTCCTCGGCGGACCGCTGGGCGGAGGTCCTCACCGGCATCGACCCCGCCGTCACCACGGTCGTCTGCGGCCACACCCACATGCCGTACACCCGCCTCGCCCGCGGCCGCCTGGTCGTCAACCCCGGCAGCGTGGGCATGCCCTACGGCCGTCCGGGCGCCCACTGGTGCCTCCTGGGCCCCGGGACCGACCTGCGTGTGACGTCGTACGACATCCCGGCGGCGGTGGCCCGGCTCCGCGCCGAGTGCGTGTACCCGGACATCGCGGAGTGGGCGGACTGCTACCTCAACTCCCGGGTGACCGACACGGAGGCGCTGACGGTGTTCGGGCCGGGCGACGGCAGGGCGGCGGCCACCGGGGCTCCGTAGCGGCGGGCGCGGCCGGGGACGGCGGGGCCGTCCGTGCCGGAGCGGCGGGCGCGGCCGGGGCGGCCGGGGCGGCCGGGGCGGCCGGGGCGGCCGGGCCGGAGTGGTGGTGCGGTGGTGCGGGTTTCCGCGACACGCGGTCCTCGGGCGGCGTGGGGAAAGCGAGGGCCAGGGGTGCGTCTGTTGTCCTTGACGGACTGACCGGTTTCGCAGTCCGAGGAGTGTTCCGCCGATGACAGCAGCCCTTCGCCTTCGGACGATCACCCGTGCCGAACACCTCGCCTTCGTCGGTTCCCGGCCGTCCGTCAGCCATATGCAGGTGCCGTCCTGGGGGGACGTGAAGCCCGACTGGCGGGCGGAGAGCCTCGGCTGGTGCGACGGGGACGGGCGGATCGTCGGGGCCGGGCTGGTGTTGTTGCGGGCGTTGCCCAAGGTGAAGCGGTATCTCGCCTATCTGCCGGAGGGGCCCGTCATCGACTGGCACGACCCGGCGCTGGAGCGCTGGCTCGATCCGCTGCTCGCGTACCTGAAGGGGCGCGGGGCCTTCACGGTGAAGATGGGACCGCCGGTCGTCGTACGACGGTGGAGCGCGGAGGCGGTGAAGGAGGCGATCGCCGACCCCGCCGCCCGGCGGCTGCGGGACGCCGGGGCGACCTCGGAGGAACCCCGTGCCCTCGAACTCGGCGACCGGCTGCGCCGGATGGGATGGCGGCGGGCGGCGGGCGGCGGGGAGGAGGGGTTCGCGGCCGGGCAGCCCCGGTACGTGTTCCAGGTGCCGTTCGCCGGGCGGCCATTGGATGACATCCAGCGCGGGCTCAACCAGCAGTGGCGGCGCAACGTGAAGAAGGCCGAGAAGGCGGGGGTCAAGGTGGTCCGGGGCGGGTACGAGGACCTGCCCGCCTTCTACACGCTCTACGCCGAGACCGCCGAACGCGACCGCTTCATCGCGCGCCCCCTCTCCTATTTCCAGCGCATGTGGACCGCCCTCACCACCGAACACCCCGACCGTATGCGCCTCTACCTCGCCCACCACGAGGGCGAGGTCCTCGCCGCCGCGACCATGCTCACCGTCGGCCGGCACGTCTGGTACTCCTACGGCGCCTCCACCAGCCGCAGGCGCGAGGTCCAGCCCAACAACGCCATCCAGTGGCGGATGATGAGCGACGCCCACGAACTCGGCGCCGCCGTATACGACTTCAGGGGCATCACCGACACCCTGGAGGAGTCCGACCACCTGCTGGGGCTGCTCCGCTTCAAGGTCGGCACCGGCGGGGAGGCCGTCGAGTACCTGGGGGAGTGGGACTTCCCCGTCAACAGGCTGCTCCACAAGGCGTTCGACGTGTACATGGCCCGCCGCGCTTCATAAGCCGGCTCTCAGGTTCATAAGAGAACTCTCAGGTTCGGGCTCGTTATACAGCTGTTACCCAGGTATTCACAGCACCTGTTTGCCGTTCGCAAGCCGACTTTGCTGTTCCTTGAGATCCGGGCCGTGTAAGTTCATCGATGTCGGGCGGCGGGGATTGCCGAGGATGACGATCCGAAATCTCCGTACGTTGCCCAAGAGAATTCTCGTACCATCCCGCACCACTTGCACCTCGAACTCTCAAGGAGTCGGAATGAGCCTCAAGAAGCTCGCCCCGCTGCCCCCCAAGCCCAAGAAGCAGCTGCCCCCGCCGCCCCCGCCGAAGCCGAAGAAGAAGGCCCACAAGCCGCTTCCGAAGCCGATCCCCGGCCAGGACAACTGAGTCAGCCGTAAAGAGGACCGACGGTTCGCCGTCGGTCCTTTTTCACTCCTGAATTCCCGTAATTCCAGCGTCGGAGAGCGGAGGCAGTGAGAAATGCGCGCAAAGGAGAGTGGCGGCACGGAACACGAGTACGAAGTCGACGCCTCGAAATACGAGAACGGCGACGAGTACGACGAGGACGACGAGTACACGCCCGTCATCCCGGCCCGCACCGCCTTCCGCCGCTTCTGGCCGCTGACCCGGGGCCTGCGCGGCTGGCTGGTGATCGTCTGGGTGTGCACGGTGATCGCCGCGCTCGCCGAGACCGAGGCCATCCTGCTCTTCAGCGACCTCACCGACCACGCTCTGCAGAAGGGTTCGCTCAGCGCCTTCTGGAGCCCGGCCGGCCAGTGGCTGGGCATCGCGATCGTCGGCGCGATCGTCGCGTACGCCGGCAACTCCATCGCCGCCTGGGTCACCGAACGCTTCGTCATGCGGCTGCGCGAGCACGTCTTCGACCACGTCCAGCAGCTGCCTCCGCACTTCTTCCAGCGCCACCGCCAGGGCGACCTGCTCTCCCGCCTGACCAGCGACGTCGAGGCCATCGAGACCATGGTGGTGTCCGGGCTCGTCGGCGCCGCGTCGGCCCTGTTCAGCGCCCTGTTCTACGCGGCCGCCGCGTTCTGGCTGCGCTGGGACCTGGCCGCCGCCACCTTCGTCCTCGCCCCCCTGTTCTGGCTGGCCGCCCGCCGCTTCTCCGGCTCCATCAAGGACGTGTCCAGGGAGGGCCGGGTCGCCGACGGCGCGATCACCTCCGTGGTCGAGGAGTCCCTCGGCAACATCGTGCTGACCCAGGCGTACGACCGTCGTGACGCCGAGCGCCGCCGCCTGAACGAGGAGGCGAGCGCCTGGTTCCGCGCCTCCGTCCGCTCCACCCGCCTCAACGAGGCCTACGAGCAGATCGTCCAGGTCATCGAGACGATCTGCGTCCTCGCGGTGATCGGAATCGGCGCCTGGGAGATCTCCACCGGCCGGATGACCCTCGGCCAGCTCCTCGCCTTCTCCGCCTTCCTCGGCTATCTCTACCCGCCCGTGCGCGGCCTCGCCCAGCTCGGCCTCACCGTCACCGCCGCCACGGCCGGCGCGGAACGGCTGATCGAGATCCTCGACGTGCGGCCGTCGGTCACCGACCCCCGCCGCGGCACCGGCACCGACACCGGCCGCCCCGACGGCACCGTCGAGCTCCACGACGTCGGCTTCCGCTACCCCGGAGCCGACAAGGCCGCCCTGGAGGGCCTCTCCTTCACGGTCAGCCCCGGCGAACTCGTGATCATCACCGGGCCCAGCGGCGCCGGCAAGTCCACCGTCTCCAAGATGCTGCTCCGCTTCTACGACCCCGACAGCGGCGAGATCCTCCTCGACGGCGTCCCGATCCGCGACTTCCCCCTCGCCAGGCTGCGCGAGTACATCACCCTGCTCCCGCAGGAGACCCTCGTCCTGCACGACACCGTCCGCGCCAACATCGCCTGCGGCCGCCCCGGCGCCAGCGAGCAGGCCATCGAGGAGGCCGCCAGGGCCGCCGACGCGCACGACTTCATCGTCCGGCTCCCCGACGGCTACGACACCAGGGTCGACCCCAACTCGGCCCGGCTCTCCGGCGGCCAGCTCCAGCGCCTGGCCATCGCCCGGGCGATCCTGCGCGACGCGCCCGTTCTCGTCCTCGACGAGCCGACCACCGGCCTGGACGCGATGGCCGCGCGCCGTGTCGTCAAGCCGCTGCGGCGCCTGATGACCGGCCGTACGACCATCATGATCACCCACGACCTGAACCTCGCCCCCGACGCCGACCGCATCCTCGTCGTCGACCGCGGCCGCATCGTCGAGACGGGCCGCCACGACGAACTCCTCGCCCGCGGCGGCGCCTACTCCCGGTTGCACCGCTCCCAGAACAACGCGGTGATGGACACCGGCGAGCTACGGCTCCCGCTCTTCACCGAACAGGGCGCACCAGTGGCCGAGCCGATGCCCGTGCCCGTGCCCCAGGCCTCCTACGCCGGGGCGCAGGCCGGCGGGTACGGGTACCAGCAGCCGTACGGGAACATGTACGACTACGACCACAACTACGACGTGTACGCGGCCGCGGGGCTATGGCCCCAGCCCATGTACGAGTCCCATACGGAGGCTGCCCACATGGAGGCCGCCCATATGGACGTCGGCTACGGGGCGGATGTGCCCACCACACTCCCCGACGGCCGCCCCCTGTTCCGTGACGAGGAGCCCTGGCCCGGCATCTGAGCCGCCCCCGGACGGGCCGCAACTCTGGTGAGTGCCCGTCACGTCAGCCTTGTTACACACCTATTGCACAAGGGATCTTCAAGAATTCTCCACGCTGTCCGTAGGCTGCGTACGCCAATGGGCTCGGCCGGGGGCGACCCGCCGGGCCCCTCGCGATCCCAGGGGGATTCACATGCGTATACGCGTCGCGGCCACCGTTCTGTCCGGTGCGGTCGCACTGTCCGCGCTCGCTGTCCCGATGGCCGCCCAGGCGGCGTCGAGTCCGAGCGCGAAGGCGCAGCTCAGCTCCTTCTTCGCGAACTCCGCGCCCGCCGTGCACGCCACGAACTCCGCGCAGACCGTCCGGCCGAAGGACGGAATCGGGAGCATCTCCTTCTCGAAGGGCGTCGTCAACGGCGGCAAGGACATCGTCCTCGGCACCACCACGAACAAGTCCGTCACCGCGACCTACACCGCCACCAGCTCCAGCGGCGTCGCGCTCACCCAGGCCTTCCTCTGGCAGGGCACCGACCCCTCCAGCACGGACACCATCACCGGCGCCCTGGGCACCGACGACGACCCCGTCTGCACCGAGTCGACCACCCAGACCGGCGTCTACAGCTGCAAGGCCGTCTTCAACATCCACGCGGCCACCGACATGAAGAACAACGGTGTCGCCGGCACCTGGAAGCTCGCCCTCGGCGGCTACGACCTCTCCGCGAACGCCAGCTTCGACGACAACGTCGGCACCGGCAAGATCAAGAAGGCTTCCAAGCTGACCGTCAACGCCACGCCGGAGCCGGTGAAGAAGGGCAAGACCGTCACCGTCACCGGCAAGCTGACGCGCGCCAACTGGGACAACGGCACGTACGGCGGCTACGCGGGGCAGAAGGTGGTGCTGCAGTTCCGTAAGAAGGCCAGCAGCACCTACACCAACGTGAAGGCCATCACCGCCGGAACCGGCGGTGCGCTCAAGACCACGACCAAGGCCACGGTCGACGGGTACTTCCGCTTCTCCTTCGCGACCAACGCCACCACCGGCGCCTCGACGGCGACCGGTGACTACGTCGACGTGAAGTAGCCCTCGGCGGTCTCCGGGGTCCGGTGCAAAAGGGACCGGGCGGTCCAGCGCCGGACCTCGTGAGCCGTGACCTTCGGCAAGGCGGGGTGCCGGCGGTCGGCGGGCGGGACAGTTCCATAAGGGGTTCACGCGCCTGTTCAAGTCCATTACCCTGGACTGAGTAGTGCACCGCAATGAACAGCAAATCCCCTGGACCGCCCGTGATCACGCCCAGCACCTCACAGCCGACCCCCACGCCGACACCCACGTCCGCCACCGTGTCCGAGCCCGCCGGCGCGGGCACCGCGCACCGGTTCGGCTCGTTCGGTCCCGTCGGCCTGGTGCTGGCCGGCGGGATCTCCGTGCAGTTCGGCGGCGCCCTCGCGGTCACCCTGATGCCCAGGGCCGGCGCGCTCGGCGTGGTGACGTTGCGGCTCCTCGCGGCCGCCGTCGTCCTGCTCGTGGTCTGCCGGCCCCGGCTGCGCGGCCACTCCCGCACCGACTGGAGCACGGTGATCGTCTTCGGTGCCGCCATGGGCGCGATGAACGGCCTCTTCTACGAGGCCGTCGACCGCATCCCGCTGGGTCCCGCCGTCACCCTCGAAGTGCTGGGCCCGCTCGCCCTGTCCGTACTGGCCTCCCGGCGCGCCGTCAACGCGGTGTGGGCCGGACTCGCCCTGGCCGGTGTCTTCCTCCTCGGCGGCGGAGGCTTCAGCGATCTCGACCCCACAGGTGTCGCCTTCGCCCTGGGGGCCGGCGCCATGTGGGCCGCCTACATAATCTTCAGCGCCCGCACCGGCCGCCGTTTCCCGCAGGCCGACGGCCTCGCCCTGGCCATGGCGGTCGCGGCCCTGCTCTTCCTGCCGCTGGGCATCGCCGAGGCCGGCACCCGGCTCCTCAACCCGACCACCGTCGCCCTCGGCTCGTCGGTCGCGGTGCTCTCCTCCGTCCTGCCCTACACGCTCGAACTGCTGGCCCTGCGCCGCCTTCCCGCGTACACCTTCGCCGTCCTCATGAGCCTGGAGCCGGCCATCGCCGCCACCGCCGGCTTCCTCATCCTCGACCAGGCGCTGACGGCCACCCAGGCGGCCGCCATCGCCCTCGTCATCGCGGCCAGCATCGGCGCGGTCCGCACCCAGGTGGGGCGCGGCCGGCGGGCGGCGGCCGGCCCGGAAGCGGCGGCCGGCCCTCAGGCGGAGGGGAAGGGCAGCGCGTCCTGATAGCCGTTGGACGGCCGCTGGATCTTCTTCACGGTCTGGGCGTCCACCGCGACCGGCGCCGACTTCGTGCCCAGCTTTCCGCCGGGATGCCAGTTCCCCGTGACCGACACCCAGGTGTTGGCGGGCGGGACGCTGCTGTCGTAGATCCGCACCTTCACGGACTGCGCGTCGGCCGCGCAGCACGAGATGATGATCCGGGTCAGGTCCCAGCTCCCGCCTCCCGGAACGGGCGTGACCAGCCCGCTCATCTCCACGGTCCGCCCCTTGATGGCCAGCGTGCGGTCCTGCTGCACGCGGGTGGTGAAGTCGGTGAGGGTGATCGGCAGCGGTGACGTCCTGGGCAGCGGGTCGAAGTCGTCCTGCTCCGCCACGACCTTGGCGGGCTGCCGGGAGGCGGTGTAGGCGCCGAGCGCCGGCGGGGCGTAGAAGAGCAGGCTCAGCGCGGGCAGCAGAAGCAGCCAGGCGACCCGGGGGACGGCGGAGTGGTCGTGACCGTGGGGTCCGGCACCATGCCTCCCGTGCCCTTCGGTCTCCTTGACCTTTTCGGCCTCCGTGCCCTCCGCCTTTCGCTCCCTCGTGGCCGCCTCCGCGATGCCCAGCACCAGCAGCACGAACCCGGACACGATCAGCAGCGGGCGCATCCCGGGCTTGACGTAGCGCAGGCACACATCGGTGAAGAGGGAGGCGTGCAGCAGGCCTAGGCCGCTGAGGACCAGCAGGGTCACCTGAAGCGGACGTCTCACAGCAGCACCCCTCCGACCACCACACTGCACAGGATCGCGACGACCGTCGTGGCGGCCGAGAAACGGGCCGCGAAGGCCCGGCCGAACGTGCCCGTCTGCAACGCGATCAGCTTGAGGTCGACCATGGGCCCGACCACCATGAACGCCAGCCGGGCAGTGGGCGAGAAGCCCGTGAGCGACGACGCCACGAACGCGTCCGCCTCCGAACACACCGCGAGGATGATCGCCAGCGCGGCCAGGAACAGCACCGACAGCCAGGGCGAACCGGAGAAGGTGTCGAGCACCGAGCGCGGTACCGCCACATTGAAGGTGGCCGCCGCCATGGCGCCGACCACCAGGAACCCGCCCGCCTGGAGGAAGTCGTGCTGGAAAGCGCGCCGGAACTCCGTCCAGCGGCTGTGCCCCACGTGGTGCCCGGTGTGCCGTACGGCGGGCCGCAGCCACTCCTCGCGGCCCAGCCAGAGCCACAGCCAGCCCATCACAGCGGCGGTCACCAGCGAGGCGAGCAGCCGGGCCAGCACCATGAGGGGGGTGCCGGGGAAGGCGATGGCGGTGGCGGTGAGCACGACCGGGTTGATGGCGGGCGCGGAGAGCAGGAACGCGAAGGCGGCGGCCGGGGTGACCCCGCGCCCGATCAGGCTGTTCGCCACCGGCACCGACGCACACTCGCAGCCCGGCAGCACCACCCCGGCCAGCCCGGCGACCGGCACGGCCAGCGCGGGCCGCTTCGGCAGCAGCCGGGTGAACACCCGCTCCGGCACGAACGCGTTGATCGCCCCCGACAGCGCCGTGCCGAGCAGCAGGAACGGCGTCGCCTGCACGACCACCGCGAGGCACACCGTCTGCCAGGCCTGCACCGCGGCCTTGCTCACGCCCTGCCCGAGGAGGAAGAGGCCGGTACCGGGGAGCACGGCGGCGGCCACGAGGAGGAGGGGCCAGTAACGGGGGAGTTCACGCGAGGGTGTGTCCGCGATCTCCTCGGCAGTCGTACGACCGCTTGCCGTGGGCTCTACGACGATCGTCGCCTTCGCCCCCACGGCGAGTTCATCTGTCCTCCGCACGCCCCGCACGCCCCACACATCGCTTCATCGCCGGATGTTCGCATCGAACATAGGGCATACGGGCGCCGGTGCCGCGACGGGTCGTCCCAAGGAATGCCCCAGGAATGTTCCGGGAATGGCCACGAACGCCTCAGGAGGGCCGCTGGGGGAAGTCCGGAGCCCTCGCTCCGGGCCACGGACCCCAAATTCATGCAAGCGTGCTTGATTGTTTCTCGGGTCGCTGCCATGCTCCTCCCCATGTCCGAGCCGACGCCCGTCATCGACGACCTGCGTGAGGAGAGCACGGAACTCGACCGGCTGGTAGCCGAGTTGGGAACCGAGCGGTGGGCCCTCGCCACCCCCGCGCCCCGCTGGACCATCGCCCACCAGATCGCCCATCTGCACTGGACCGACCGCGCGGCACTGCTCGCCGTGACGGACGAGGACGGTTTCCGCGCGGAGGCCGAGAAGGCGCTCGGCGCCCCCGAGACCTTCGTCGACGAGGGCACCGAGGACGGCGCCCGACTCGCGCCCGCCGAACTGCTGTCCCGCTGGCGCGAGGGCCGGACCGCGCTCGACCGGGCCCTGCGGGAGGCCGCACCCGGCACCCGCTTCCCCTGGTTCGGGCCGCCCATGTCCGCCGCCTCCATGGCCACCGGCCGGCTCATGGAGACCTGGGCCCACGGCCAGGACATCGCCGACGCCCTGGGTGTGGTCCGCACCCCCACCGCCCGGCTCGGACATGTGGTCCGCATCGGGGTACGGGCAAGGAACTTCGCCTACCTGGTACACGGCCTCACCCCGCCCACCGAGGAGTTCCGGGTGGAGATCACCGGCCCGGACGGCGAGCTGTGGGCCTACGGCCCGGAGGACGCCCCGCAGCGCGTCACCGGCCCCGCACTCGACTTCTGCCTCCTGGTCACCCAGCGCGCCCACCGCACCGACCTCGCCGTGACGGCCGTCGGCCCCGACGCCGACCGCTGGCTCGACATCGCCCAGGCCTTCGCGGGGCCGCCCGGCACCGGCCGCACCCCGAAGGGCGGTGCCGCGTGACCCTGCGGATAGGCAACGCCTCCGGCTTCTACGGCGACCGTTTCGACGCCCTGCGCGAGATGCTCACCGGCGGCGAACTCGACGTCCTCACCGGCGACTACCTCGCCGAGCTGACCATGCTCATCCTGGGGCGCGACCGGCTGAAGGACCCCGGTGCCGGATACGCCCGCACCTTCCTCCGCCAGCTGGAGGACTGCCTGGGCCTCGCCCATGAACGCGGCGTACGGATCGTCACCAACGCCGGCGGCCTCAACCCGGCCGGACTCGCCGACGCGGTGCGGACGTTGGCCGACCGGCTCGGCATCCCTGTGCGCGTCGCACATGTGGAGGGCGACGACCTCACCGCCGCGCACCCCGGCAGCCTCGCCGCCCACGCCTACCTCGGCGGCTTCGGGATCGCCGAGTGCCTGCGGGCCGGCGCCGACATCGTGGTCACCGGCCGGGTCACCGACGCCGCCCTCGTCACCGGACCCGCCGCCGCCCACTTCGGCTGGCAGCCGGGGGAGTACGACCGGCTCGCGGGCGCCGTCGTCGCCGGACACGTCCTGGAGTGCGGAACCCAGGCCACCGGCGGCAACTACGCCTTCTTCGCCGAAGCCGGAGCCGAAGCCGCAGCGGGGGCCGGCCGGGACCTGCGGCGGCCCGGCTTCCCGCTCGCCGAACTCCACGAGGACGGTGGCTGCGTCATCACCAAGCACCCCGGTACCGGCGGCTTCGTCGACGTCGGCACGGTGACCGCCCAGCTCCTGTACGAGACCGGCGGCGCCCGGTACGCGGGCCCCGACGTCACCGCCCGCCTCGACACCGTCCGGCTGAGCCAGGACGGCCCGGACCGGGTGCGGATCGAGGGCGTGCGGGGCGAGGCACCGCCCCCGACCCTCAAGGTCGGCCGCAACCGGCTGGGCGGCTTCCGCAACGAGGTCGTCTTCGTCCTCACCGGCCTCGACATCGAGGCCAAGGCGGCACTGGTACGCGAGCAGATGACCGACGCCCTCGCCAAGTCGCCCCCGCAGGAGGTGCGGTGGGAGCTGGTGCGCACCGACCGGGCCGACGCGGACACCGAGGAGACGGCCAGTGCGCTGCTGAGGCTCGTCGTACGGGACCGGGACCAGGAGGCCGTCGGGCGGGCGCTGAGCGGAGCCGCCGTGGAACTGGCGCTCGCCAGCTACCCCGGCTTCCATGTGCTCGCGCCACCTGGAAAGGGCGCGCCCTACGGGGTCTTCGAGGATGTGTACGCCCCCCAGGGCGAGGTGCCCCATAGGGCCGTCCTCCACGACGGGCGACAGATCCCTGTGGCGCCGGCCCAGGACACCCTCGTACTCCAGGACCTGCCCGAACCGCCGCTGCCCGAGCCGCTCCCGGCCGGTCCCACCCGGCGGGCGCCCCTCGGTCTGGTGGCCGGGGCCCGCAGCGGCGACAAGGGCGGGAACGCCAACGTCGGCGTCTGGGTGCGCTCGGACGAGGCCTGGCGCTGGCTCGCACACACCCTGACCGTCGACGCCTTCCGGCACCTCATACCCGAGAGCCGCGAGTTGACCGTCACCCGGCACCTCCTGCCCAGCCTCCGCGCCGTCAACTTCACCGTCGAAGGCATCCTCGGCCGGGGTGTGGCCGCCCAACACCGTTTCGACCCCCAGGCCAAGGCCCTCGGCGAATGGCTTCGCTCCCGCCACCTGGACATCCCGGAGGCCCTGCTGTGACGGTCATCGAGACCACGCTCGACACCCGCGACCCCGACTTCCGGGCCAACCGCGACACCATGCTCGCCAAGCTCACCGACCTGGAGGCCGAGCACGCCAAGGCCCTCGCGGGCGGCGGCGAGAAGTACGTCGCACGGCACCGCAAGCGCGGCAAACTCCTCGCTCGCGAGCGCATCGAACTCCTCCTCGACCCCGACACCCCCTTCCTGGAGCTGTCGCCGCTGGCCGCCTGGGGCAGCGACTACGCCGTCGGCGCCTCGCTCGTCACCGGGATCGGCGTCGTCGAAGGCGTGGAGTGCCTGATCACCGCCAACGACCCCACCGTGCGCGGCGGCGCCAGCAACCCCTGGTCGCTGAAGAAGGCCCTGCGCGCCAACGACATCGCCCTCGCCAACCGGCTGCCCTGCATCAGCCTGGTCGAGTCGGGAGGTGCCGATCTGCCGTCCCAGAAGGAGATCTTCATCCCCGGAGGCGCCATCTTCCGGGACCTCACCCGGCTCTCGGCCGCCGGAATCCCGACCGTCGCCGTCGTCTTCGGCAACTCCACGGCCGGCGGCGCCTACATCCCCGGCATGTCCGACCACGTGATCATGGTCAAGGAGCGCGCGAAGGTCTTCCTCGGCGGACCGCCCCTGGTGAAGATGGCCACCGGCGAGGAGAGCGACGACGAGTCCCTGGGCGGCGCGGAGATGCACGCGCGCGTGTCGGGTCTCGCCGACTACTTCGCCATCGACGAACCGGACGCCCTGCGCCAGGCACGCCGCGTGGTCGCCCGCCTCAACCACCGCAAGGCGCACCAGGACCCGGGCCCCGCCGAGCCCCCCAAGTACGCCGCCGACGAACTCCTGGGCATCGTCCCCGGCGACCTCAAGATCCCCTTCGATCCGCGCGAGGTGATCGCCCGGCTCGTCGACGCCTCCGACTTCGACGAGTTCAAGCCGCTGTACGGGACCAGTCTGACGACGGGCTGGGCCACCCTGCACGGCTATCCCGTGGGGATACTGGCGAACGCCCAGGGCGTCCTGTTCTCCGCGGAGTCGCAGAAGGCCGCCCAGTTCATCCAGCTCGCCAACCAGCGCGACATCCCGCTCCTGTTCCTGCACAACACCACCGGCTACATGGTCGGCAAGGAGTACGAGCAGGGCGGCATCATCAAGCACGGTGCGATGATGATCAACGCGGTCGGCAACAGCCGCGTACCGCACATCTCCGTCCTCATGGGCGCCTCCTACGGCGCCGGCCACTACGGCATGTGCGGGCGCGCCTACGACCCCCGTTTCCTGTTCGCCTGGCCCAGCGCCAAGTCCGCCGTCATGGGCCCGCAGCAGCTCGCCGGCGTGCTCTCGATCGTCGCCCGCCAGTCGGCCGCCGCGAAGGGACAGCCGTACGACGAGGACGGCGACGCCGCCCTGCGCGCGATGGTCGAGCAGCAGATCGAGTCCGAGTCGCTGCCGATGTTCCTGTCCGGGCGGCTGTACGACGACGGCGTCATCGACCCGCGCGACACCCGCACCGTCCTCGGCCTGTGCCTGTCCGCCATCCACACCGCCCCCTACGAGGGTGCGCGGGGCGGCTTCGGCGTCTTCCGGATGTGAGGGATCACATGATTTCGACTCTGCTGGTCGCCAACCGCGGCGAGATCGCCTGTCGGGTCTTCCGCACCTGCGCCGACCTCGGCATCCGGACCGTCGCCGTGTACTCGGACGCTGACGAGAACGCGCTCCACGCGCGCGTGGCCGACACCGCGGTACGACTGCCGGGCGCCACGCCCGCGGACACCTACCTGCGCGGCGACCTGGTGGTGAAGGCCGCCGTGAGCGCCGGCGCGGACGCCGTGCACCCCGGGTACGGCTTCCTCTCCGAGAACGCCGACTTCGCCCGCGCCGTCCTCGACGCCGGCCTGGTGTGGATCGGGCCGCCGCCGGAGGCGATCGAGGCGATGGCGTCCAAGACGCGCGCCAAGGAGCTGATGGGGATCGCGCCGCTCGGCGAGGTCACCGAGTCCGACCTGCCGGTGCTGGTGAAGGCGGCCGCGGGCGGCGGAGGGCGCGGGATGCGCGTCGTGCGCCGCCTCGAGGAGCTGAGCGCCGCGTTGGAGGGCGCGCGCGCCGAGGCCGCGAGCGCCTTCGGTGACGGCGAGGTCTTCGTCGAGCCCTACATCGAACGCGGCCGCCATGTGGAGGTGCAGGTCCTCGCCGACGCGCACGGCACGGTGTGGCCGCTGGGCACCCGCGACTGCTCACTCCAGCGCAGGCATCAGAAGGTGATCGAGGAAGCGCCGGCGCCCGGACTCCCCGAAGGGCTCACGAAGGAGCTCTACGCGCTGGCCGTGCGCGCCGCGCGCGCCGTCTCCTACGTCGGCGCGGGCACCGTCGAGTTCCTCGTCGCCGACGGAAAGGCGCACTTCCTGGAGATGAACACCCGCCTCCAGGTGGAACACCCCGTCACCGAAGCCGTCTTCGGCATCGACCTGGTCGCCGAACAGATCCGCGTCGCCGAGGGCCACGCCCTTCCGCTCGAAGCCCCGCACGCCCACGGCCACGCGATCGAGGCCCGCCTCTACGCCGAGGACCCCGCCCACGACTGGGCCCCGCAGACCGGCATCCTGCACCGCCTCGCCGTCCCCGGCAGCATCCGCCTGGACACCGGCTACACCGACGGCGACGAGATCGGCGTCCACTACGACGCGATGCTCGCGAAAGCGGTCGCGTACGCCCCCACGCGCACGGAAGCGCTGCGCAAGCTGGCGCACGCGCTCGACAACACCACCCTGCACGGCCCCGCCACCAACCGCGACCTCCTCGTCCGCTCCCTGCGCCACGAGGAGTTCGCCGCCGCCCGCATGGACACCGGCTTCTACGACCGCCACCTCACCGCCCTCACGGCGCCCGCCGCCGACCCGCACGCCCCCCTCGCGGCCGCCCTGGCCGACGCCCACGGCCGCTCCCGCCTCGGCGGCTGGCGCAACGTCTCCTCCCAGCCGCAGACCAAGCGCTACCTGATGGCGGGCGAGGAACACGAGGTCCACTACCGGCACGGGCGCGAGGGCCTCACAGCAGCGGGCGTGCGCGTCGTGCACGCGGGCGCGCGCCTGGTCGTACTCGAAGTGGACGGCGTGAGCCGAAGGTTCGAGGTGACGAGGTACGGCGACCAGGTCCACGTCAACAACACCACCCTCACCGCGCTCCCGCGCTTCCCCGACCCCAAGGCCCAGCTGGCGCCCGGTTCGCTTCTGGCGCCGATGCCGGGGACGGTCGTACGGATGGCGGAGGGGTTGGCCGAGGGGGCCCCGGTGGAATCCGGACAGCCACTGATGTGGCTCGAAGCCATGAAGATGCAGCACCAGATCACAGCCCCGGTCACCGGCACGCTGAGTGAACTGCGGGTCGTGGTCGGCCAACAGGTGGAGCCCGGCTCTCTACTGGCGGTGGTGCAAGCGCCCCTTCCTTAGGGGCGCGGGGCTGTATCGAATTTGCGGCTACCGCCGCGTGAGCGCGACCAGCCACCGACAACCCGTACCCGAAGGAGCCACCGTGCCCCCCCAGATCGAATCCGACGAGCACAAGGCACTCCGCGAAGCGGTGGCCACCCTCGGCAAGAAGTACGGCCGCGACTACATCACCCGAACCATCGCAGAGGGCCGCCACCCCACCGAACTCTGGCAAGAGGCCGGAAAACTCGGCTACCTCGGCGTCAACCTCCCGGAGGAGTACGGCGGTGGAGGCGGCGGCATCGCCGACCTCTCCATCGTGCTCGAAGAACTCGGCGCCGCGGGCTCGCCGCTCCTCATGCTGGTGGTCTCACCGGCGATCTGCGGCACAGTGATCGCCCGCTTCGGCACCGAGGAACAGAAGCGGACCTGGCTGCCCGCGCTCTCCGACGGTTCCCGCCTGATGGCCTTCGGCATCACCGAACCCGATGCCGGCTCCAACTCCCACCGCATCACCACCACCGCCCGCCGCGACCCCGACACCGGCGACTGGCTGCTCACCGGCCGCAAGGTCTTCATCTCCGGCGTCGACATGGCCGACGCCGTCCTGATCGTCGGCCGCACCGAAGACGCCCGCACCGGACGCCTCAAGCCCTGCCTGTTCATCGTCCCGACCGACGCGGTGGGCTTCCACAAGCACCCCATCGACATGGAACTCAACGCCGCCGAGAAGCAGTTCGAGCTGGTCCTCGACGACGTACGGCTGCCCGCCGACGCACTCGTCGGCGACGAGGACGCCGGCCTGCTGCAGCTCTTCGCCGGACTCAACCCGGAGCGGATCATGACGGCCGCCTTCGCGATCGGCATGGGACGCTACGCGCTGTCCAAGGCCATCGAGTACGCGCGCGACCGCACCGTCTGGAAGACCCCCATCGGCGCCCACCAGGCCATCGCCCACCCCCTCGCCCAGGCACACATCGAACTCGAACTCGCGCGCCTGATGATGCAGAAGGCGGCACATCTCTACGACGCCGGGGACGACATCGGCGCAGGCGAGGCCGCCAACATGGCCAAGTACGCGGCGGGCGAGGCATGCGTGCGCGCCGTCGACCAGGCCGTGCACACCCTCGGCGGCAACGGACTCACCCGGGAATTCGGGCTCGCTTCGTTGATAACGGCCGCGCGTGTGGCTCGTATTGCTCCGGTGAGCAGGGAGATGATTCTCAACTACGTCTCCCACCAGACGCTTGGCCTTCCCAAGTCGTACTAGGCCACGCACTGGCACTGGCAGCCGCTTGGAGGAACCGTGTTCCGCAGCGAGTACGCAGACGTTCCACCCGTAGAACTCCCCATCCACGAGGCGGTGCTGGGCCGGGCCGCCGCGTTCGGTGACACGCCCGCCCTGATCGACGGCACCGACGGCACCACCCTCACCTACGAGCAACTGGACCGGTTCCACCGCAGGATCGCGGCCGCACTCGCCGACGCGGGCGTCCGCAAGGGCGATGTACTCGCCCTGCACAGCCCGAACACGGTCGCCTTCCCGACGGCGTTCTACGCGGCCACGCGCGCGGGTGCCTCCGTCACCACCGTGCACCCCCTCGCCACGCCCGAGGAGTTCGCCAAACAGCTCAGGGACTCCGCGGCCCGCTGGATCGTCACCGTCTCACCGTTGCTGGAGGCCGCCCGCCGGGCCGCCGAACTCGCCGGCGGCATAGCGGAGATATTCGTCTGCGACAGCGCGCCCGGACACCGCTCGCTGATCGACATGCTGGCCGGCGACGCCCCCGAACCACAGGTCGACATCGACCCCGCCGAGGACGTCGCCGCACTGCCGTACTCCTCCGGCACCACCGGCATCCCCAAGGGCGTGATGCTCACCCACCGGCAGATCGCCACGAACCTCGCCCAGCTGGAACCCGCCGTCCCCACCGGCCCCGGCGACCGCATCCTCGCCGTACTCCCCCTCTTCCACATCTACGGCCTCACCGCGCTCATGAACGCGCCCCTGCGGATGGGCGCCACCGTGGTCGTACTGCCCCGCTTCGACCTGTCGAGCTTCCTCGCGGCGATCCAGAACCACCGCATCACCGGCCTGTACGTCGCTCCGCCGATCGTCCTCGCCCTCGCCAAGCACCCGCTGGTCGAGCAGTACGACCTGTCGTCCCTGAAGTACGTCATGAGCGCCGCCGCCCCTCTGGACGCCGGCCTGGCCGCCGCCTGCTCCGAGCGCCTCGGCCTGCCGCCGGTCGCGCAGGCCTACGGCATGACGGAACTCTCGCCCGGCACCCACGTCGTCCCGCTCGACACCATGCACCAGGCACCGCCCGGCACCGTCGGCAAGCTCATCGCCGGCACCGAGATGCGGATCGTCTCCCTCGACGACCCGCACAAGGACCTCGACACCGGCGAACCCGGCGAGATCCTCATCCGCGGCCCCCAGGTCATGAAGGGCTACCTCGGCCAACCCGAGGCCACCACCGCGATGATCGACACCGACGGCTGGCTGCACACCGGGGACGTCGGTCACGCCGACGCCGACGGCTGGCTGTTCGTCGTCGACCGGGTCAAGGAACTCATCAAGTACAAGGGCTTCCAGGTCGCCCCCGCCGAACTGGAGGCGCTCCTGCTCACCCATCCCGGCATCGCCGACGCCGCCGTCATCGGCGCCTACAACGAGGACGGCAACGAGATCCCGCACGCCTTCGTCGTCCGCCGGCCCACCGCCGCCGACCTCACCGAGAACGAGGCCATGCTTTACGTCGCCGAACGCGTCGCACCCTACAAACGCGTCCGCAAGGTCACCTTCATCGCCGGCGTGCCCCGCGCGGCCTCCGGGAAGATACTCCGCCGCGAACTGCGCGCACTCGGCCGGACCGGGGAACCCGGGGAGCGGCCATGACGTTGATCGGACAGACACGCGCGCGTGCCGTCGCCACCCTCAGCCTCGACTCCACGCCCACCCGCAACGCCCTGTCCGCCGCCCTCGTCGCCGAACTCGCCGAGGCCCTCACCGACTGCGCCAAGGACCCGGACATCCGCGCCGTCGTCCTCACCCACACCGGTACGACCTTCTGCGCCGGCGCCGACCTGCGCGATCCGCCCCACCCCGACGCCCTCGTCGGCCTCCTGCGCCAGATCGTCGAACTGCCCAAACCGGTCGTCGCCCGCGTCACCGGCCACGTCCGCGCCGGCGGCCTCGGCCTCCTCGCCGCCTGTGACATCGCGGCCGCCGCCACCGCGGCCACCTTCGCCTTCACCGAGGTACGCATCGGCGTCGCCCCCGCCGTCATCTCCCTGACCCTCCTCCCGCGCACCGACCCCCGCGCCCTGGCCCGCTACTACCTCACCGGCGAACGCTTCGAAGCCCCCGAAGCCGTACGCCTCGGCCTCCTCACCACCACCGCCGACGACGTCGACACCGCCCTCGAACCCATCCTCGACGGCCTCCGCCGCTCCGCCCCCCAGGCCCTGACCGAGACGAAACAGCTGCTCACAGCTAGGGTGCTGGAAACATTCGACCGGGACGCGGCCACCCTGACCGCACTCTCGGCCCGGCTGTTCTCCTCCGACCAGGCCCGCGAGGGGATGACGGCCTTCCTCGAACGACGGGATGCGGCGTGGGTGGTGTGAGTACGGCCGGCGTGAACACGGCGGAACACGCGCGCGGACCTCAACAGGACCGCGCCCCCAAACAGGACCGCAGCCGGGCCACCCGGCAACGGCTCCTGGAAGCCGCCGTGGCCTGCCTCGCCGAACACGGCTGGGCGGGCTCCACCGTCGCCGTCGTCGCCGAGCGCGCCGGCGTCTCCCGGGGCGCCGCCCAGCACCACTTCCCCACCCGCGAGGACCTCTTCACCGCCGCCGTCGAATACGTCGCCGAAGAACGCTCCACCGCTCTGCGCGCCCTGTTCCCGCAGGGCGCGGAGGGCGACCGCCGCGCCGTCGTCTCGGCCCTGGTCGACCTCTACACCGGCCCCCTCTTCCGCGCCGCCCTGCACCTCTGGGTCGCCGCCTCCAACGAGGACCAGCTCCGCCCCCGGGTCACCGAACTGGAAGCCCGGGTGGGCCGCGAGACCCACCGCATCGCCGTGGACCTCCTGTCCGCCGACGAATCCCGCCCAGGCACCCGGGAGACCGTCCAGGGCCTCCTCGACATGGCAAGAGGACTGGGCCTCGCCAACCTCCTGACGGACGACGGGACGAGGAGAGAACGAGTGGTGACCCAGTGGGCGGCACTGCTGGACGCGACCCTGGGCTGAGCGCCCCTTCGGGCGGCGGCTCCGCCGGCCTCCGGACTGGTCAGCCGGCGACGGCGGCGTCCCCGCGGAACGCTCCGGCCACCACGGGGACCAGCTGCCGCTCGATCTGCTCGGCGGGCATGGCGGCCAGCTCGGTGCCGATGGGTGCCAGCGCGAGCCAGTTCAGCAGGCCGGCCGCGCAGCGCGTACGGAAGTTCAGTTCCTGCTCGTCCACTCCGGGAAGGTTCGGTGCCAGCACCCGGACGGCTCCCCGGCGGCTCTGGTCGAACTTGCCGTTCAGCCGCTCCCACCCCTGGGGCGGATCGATGCCGACCCGCGCCACGGTCCGCATCACGGCCAGGTCCTGTCCACCGGCCGCCAGTGCGCGCACCATCGGCCGGGCGAACGCCGCCGCCACCTCATGGAGCGTCGCGGTGGCGGCGAGGGAATCCAGTTCCAGGATCTTTTCGTCCAGATACCGTTCCAGCGCGTGCTCTATCGCGGAGTCGCACAGCGCCTTCAGCGACCCGTAGTGGTAGCTCACCGCGGCGACGTTGGCTCCGGCGCGATCTGTGATCTCGCGGAGTGTCACGCCCTCCTGGCCTCGTTGCGAGAGCAACTCCAGGGCGGCCGTCTGCAGGCCGTCGCGCGTGCGCTGCCCGGCCTCCCGGCGCAGGTCCGTCTTCTCCACCCGTGTCATGCAATGTACTCAATCATATGCTTGAGTACATTGTCAACAGTCGCGTCGCGGATCGAGGTCGAACGGCGGTCGCCGGACGCCGCACCGGCCCGGATCGCTGTCGCATACTCATCCTGACCAGGCATGACGCGGGCGTACACGCATGCCCTCATGGCCGCTCGACCACAGAATTCAAACAGTAGCTTGACAGCCCGCGCCGCCGTTCATAAGGTTAAGCGAGCGTTTGAATTACTAAGGACGCGGCAGAGACCGTTGCGACGGATCTCGAATCCTGAGTACCTGACCCGAAGGAACACGACATGAAGCTGCTCAGCCGGAAGTCGATCACCGCCGCGACCGCGGTAGCTGTCCTGGGTGGTCTTTCCATCGCCGCCGTGCCGTCACAGGCCGCGAGCCCCGCACACGACAAGGCGGCGGTCCACAGCACCACGGCCGCCCCGACCCTGACCGCACGCCAGCTGGCGAAGCTGCCGCTCACCGACCGCCACCTGACCAAGCACGAGAAGGCCAACCTCGCGGTCGTCCTGCGCGACTACTACGTGGCCGAGGGCAACCACATCGACGTCCCGACGTTCGTCAACAGCTTCACCAAGGACGGCGTCTTCAACGACATGGTCCCCGGCGTGGCCTACCGGGGGAAGGCGCTCGGCAGCGTGCTGCCCTACATGAAGGGCCTCTTCTCGAACGTGCACCGTGAGCTCAAGCGCATCACCGTGAACGGCGACGTGGTCAGCATCGAGCTGTCGATCCAGGGCACGTTCGACGGGCAGCTCCAGGCGCCGACGGGCGGCGTCGTCAAGGGGAACGGCCAGAAGGTGGACGCGCCGACCGCCGACTTCTGGTACCTGAAGAACGGCAAGGTCAAGACGTTCAACTGCTTCGTGGGGTACTCGAAGATGTACCACGACATGGGCGTGGACTTCGACTGGGCCTCGGCCGTCAACAAGCACTGACCCGCTCGTCCGGCGGGTGATGCCCGGCGCTACCGGCCGCGCATCACCCGCCGAGCCCGTCGGAGTACCTCACGACGTGGCCGACGATCCGGCCCTAGTGGGCGATGTCCCCGTACCCCTCGATGTCCTGAGGCTTCCGCCCACCTGGCCCCACATACTCCGCCGACGGCCGCACCAACCGCCCCGTCCGCTTCTGCTCGAGAATGTGCGCCGACCACCCAGCGGTGCGCGCACACGTGAACATCGACGTGAACATGTGCGCCGGCACCTCCGCGAAGTCCAGCATGATCGCAGCCCAGAACTCCACATTGGTGGCGAGCACACGATCCGGCCGACGGTTGTGGAGCTCCTCCAGCGCCGCCTTCTCCAGCGCCTCCGCGATCTCGAACCGCGGCGCGCCCAGCTCCCGCGCCGTCCGCCGCAGCACCCGCGCCCGCGGGTCCTCGGCCCGGTACACCCGGTGCCCGAACCCCATCAGCCGCTCACCCCGGTCCAGCGCACCCTTGACGTAGGCCTCCGCGTCCCCGGTCCGCTCGATCTCCTCGATCATCCCCAGCACCCGGGAGGGCGCGCCCCCGTGCAGCGGCCCCGACATGGCGCCCACCGCACCCGACAGCGCGGCGGCGACATCCGCACCCGTGGACGCGATGACCCGCGCGGTGAACGTGGACGCGTTCATGCCGTGCTCGGCGGCCGACGTCCAGTACGCGTCCACGGCCGCCACATGCTTGGGATCCGGCTCCCCCCGCCACCGGATCATGAACCGCTCGACCACCGAGTTCGCCTTGTCGATCTCCTGCTGCGGCACCATCGCCAGCCCCTGCCCGCGCGCGGACTGGGCGACGTACGACAGTGCCATGACCGCGGCCCGCGCCAGGTCGTCCCGAGCCTGCTTCGCGTCGATGTCGAGGAGCGGCTTGAGCCCCCACACCGGGGCGAGCATGGCGAGCGCGGACTGCACATCCACCCGGATGTCACCCGAATGGACCGGGATCGGAAACGGCTCGGCCGGCGGCAGACCGGGGTTGAAGGCACCGTCGACCAGCAGCCCCCACACATTCCCGAACGAGACGTGCCCGACCAGATCCTCGATGTCGACGCCCCGGTACCGCAGAGCGCCTCCCTCCTTGTCCGGTTCGGCGATCTCCGTCTCGAACGCGACGACTCCTTCGAGCCCAGGTACGAAGTCGGACATGGGGCGGCTCCTCAATGAGGTGTACGGCGGAGGCATCAGCACCATAACCCCGAGTGCCAAAGTTGGGGAGCCCAGCGGCACTCAGTGCCACATGAGGTATGCGCCCACATGTGGCCCGGACCCATATGTGCATACGGCAGGATGACCGCGTGACCGACCCCGACGCCGCTGCCGCCGACCCCATCCTCAACCCCGCGCTGATGCGCAAGCACTACCAGGCCGAGGGCCTCGACGAGAACGACCTCGCCGCACACCCCATGGACCAGTTCACCCGCTGGTTCGAACAAGCCGCGCGGGCGGCCGCCGACGGCATGATCTACGAACCCAACGCGATGATCGTCTCCACCGCCGACGCCGGGGGCCGCCCCAGCTCACGCACGGTCCTGATGAAGCAGTACGACATCCAGGGCTTCGTCTTCTACACCAACTACGACTCCCGCAAGGCCCAGGACCTCGCCGCGAACCCCCACATCTCGCTGCTCTTCCCCTGGCACGCGATCGCCCGTCAGGTGATCGTCACCGGCACCGCCCGCCGCACCCGCCGCGACGAGACCACCGCCTACTTCCGCACCCGCCCGCACGGCTCCCAGCTCGGCGCCTGGGCCAGCGCCCAGTCCTCGGTCATCCGCTCCCGCACCGAACTCGACGCCGCCTACGCCGAGCTGAGCGCACGCTACCCCGAGGGCGAACAGGTCCCGGTCCCCCCGCACTGGGGCGGCTTCCGCGTCGAACCCCGGACGGTCGAGTTCTGGCAGGGCCGCCACAACCGCCTGCACGACCGCCTCCGCTACGTCACGGCCCCCGACGGCACCTGGCACGTGGAACGCCTCAGCCCCTGAGGCACCGAACCAACCCGCGAAAACGCAGACGACCCGCGAGCTCGGGTCCCTCCGCCTGGCGGCGGAGAAGCCGGCCGGACGTACCGGCGAGCTCGCGGGTCGGGTGACTGCGTTGGATTAGGCCGGCTGCGTGCATCTCGCGCACGCTGGTCCGGCACCGCACATCGTGTGGTGGCGAGCCGTTAGCCCGCAGCCACCTCTTCCGTCCGATATGCATACATCTACCGAACCACCTCCTTTCCGAAGTAACAGCCACTCTAGGAAGCTGCCCGGAAAGGCTCAACTGTTTTTTGGAGACGTTGGCCGAACGAGCTCCGGCCGAGCGCCGTGGCCGTACCCGTCTTCGGGGTTTCCTCCGGCGTTGCTTGATCAATTTCTGAGACACCCCCTAGCGTTCCGGCCATGACAAAGCGGCAGGTGATTCTCAGTGGATCGGTGTTCGAGGAGCAGATCGGGTACGCGCGGGCCGTGGTGGACGGGGACTGGGTGCATGTGTCGGGGACGACCGGGTTCGACTATGCGGACATGACCATTTCCGAGGACGTGGTGGAGCAGGCCGAGCAGTGTCTGCGGAACATCGGGGCGGCGCTGGCGGAGGCCCGGTGTGGGTTCAAGGATGTGGTGCGGGTGCGGTACCTGCTGCCCGCGCGGGAGGACTTCGAGCCGTGCTGGCCGGTGTTGCGCCGGGTGTTCGGGGATGTGCGGCCGGCCGCGACGATGATGGTGTGCGGGCTGGCGGATCCGCGGATGAAGATCGAGATCGAGGTGTACGCGCGGCGGGTGGCAGCGGCGGAGGGGGACGCGTGAGCGGTGTACTGACGGTCGTCGGCGTGGGCGGGGGCGAGGCGCTGGAGGAGTGGCGGTACGTGCACAACGTCGTCGTGCCGCCGGCCGCGATGTCGGCGACGGAGGCGCGGGAGCGGCCGGCGCGGGGGTACCGGCTGGAGAGCGCGTATCTCGGGGACGTTCTCGTGGGGTGTTCGACCGTGCGGCCCGTGGCCGGCGGTGCGGTGACCGTGATCGCGCGGGTACTGCCGGGGTTTCGGCGGCGGGGGTTCGGCAAGGCGTTGTACGAGCGTGGGCTCGCGCACGCGCGTGTGCAGGGTGCCGAGGCCGTCGAGACGTGTGTGCCGGCGGCCAACGAGGGCGGGCTGCGGTTCGCCGGGCGGTGCGGGTTCGTCGAGGTGGAGCGGTATGTGCTCGACGGAGGGAACGATGAGTGGGTGGATCTTCGGCTCGGGTTGTGAGCGTCGGCTTGCAACGATTCCTTCAATCTTGCGGGAACACAGTGTGGGCTGCGTCACGTTCGAGTTGAATGAAGGGCAGCGAGGAACCGGCGCGCCGTGCGTGCGGACGCAGCCTGATGGGGGTCCAGGTGAGTGCTTCCCGGCGTAGTGGGACCACCGACGAGCTGGGGCCCGACGAGCCCGAGCCGGAGCCGGAGCGGGACGGTCCGGAGGACTCGGGCGGGTCGGATCTGCTCGCCGCGCTCCTCGACGGCATGGACGCGGCCCTGTGCGCGTTCGACGCGGACGGCTTCGTCACGCACTGGAACCGTGAGGCCGAGCGGATCCTCGGGTGGACGGCGGCCGAGGCGGTGGGCCGGCACGGGTTCGCCGGCTGGGCGGTGCGTGAGGCGGACGCCGACGAGGTCGAGGGGCGGCTGCTGTCGGCCATGCACGCCCCGGGGCGCCAGGTGCATGAGTTCGCGCTGCTCACCAAGGACGGCGGGCGGGTGCTCGTACGGACGCAGTCGGCGGCCGTGCGCGGCCCGGACGGGAAGCCCGCGGGTGTGTACTGCGCGTTCAGCGAGGTGCATACGCAGATCGACCTGGAGCGGTCGATCGCGCTGAGCGAGGCGCTGTTCGAGGACGCGGCCTGGGGTGTCGTCCTGGTGGACGCGGATCTGCGGCCCGCCGTCGTCAACGCGCATGCCGCGCGGGCGCTAGGGACGGGGCGTACGTCGGCGCTGGGGCGCCCGCTCGGGGAGCTGCTGGCGCAGGGCGTGGAGGATCTGGAGGCCGCGCTCACACATGTGCTGGCCGAGGGCGCGCCGCCGGCGCCGGCCGAGATGTGGGTGAGTGTGCGGACGGCGGAGGGCGAGCAGCGGCGCTGCTGGCGGTCCGGGTTCGTGCGGCTGGCGTCGCCGCTCGCGGAGGAACCGGTGCCGCTGGGGGTGGGCTGGCTGTTCCAGGACGTCACGGAGGCCAAGCAGGCCGAGCAGGAGGCGGCCATGCTGCGCTTCCGCGCGAACCAGCTGCATCGTGCGGGCCGGGCGGCCTCCGAGTGCGAGGACCCGGTGGAGGCGGCCACCGTCCATCTGGACTTCGCGCTGGCCGGGTTCGCCGATCATGCGGTGGTCGACCGGGTGGTGGGCGGTGCCCGGGCGGACGGTGACGTGGGTCCGGTACGGCTGGTGCGGATCGCTGCCACGCCCTCCGGGTCGCCGGGGCCGAGCCTGCTGACGGGCGCGGCGGGGCTGCCGGTGCGTTACGAGGAGGGGCATCCGGCGCTGCAGTGCGTCGCGCGCGCCGGGAGTGTACGGGCGGACGCCGGGAGCGTGCCGGCGGACCGTGCGCGGGAGTGGGCGCTGGAGCGGCAGTGGCCGGGGGACGCGGTGCACGCGTTGTGCGCGGTGCTGCGCAGCCGGGGGCGGACGCTGGGTGTGCTGACGTTCCTGCGCGGGTCGGGGCGCAGCCGCTTCGAGCGGGTGGACGCGACGTACGCGGAGGACGTGGCCGTGCGGATCGCCACGGCGCTGGATCTGTCCCAGCTGGCGAAGGAACGGCAGCAGTAGCAGTACCAGCGGCGGCGCCTCAGTGCTGGTAGAAGATCCGGTCGCGGTACTCCTCGAACACGCGGGCGTTCCACTCGTGGCCGCCGTCGACGTTGCCGGAGCGCAGCAGCGGGGGTTCGATGCCGCGGTCGGCGAGGGTGGCCGCGGTGGTGGCCAGGACCGCCTGGAGCAGGGCGCTGGTGACGACCGTGGAGGCGGGGGCGAAGGGCGCCGGGATGGTGTCGAGGGTGAGTTCGGCGTCCCCGATGGCGATCTTCGAGTCGAGTACGACGTCGCAGTGGTCCTTGAGGTACGTGCCGGAGGAGTGCCGGGACGCGGTCTGCGCGGCGTACGCCACGGAGGTGACGCCGATGACCTTGGCGCCGCGCGTGCGGGCGCTGACGGCCATTTCGATGGGCAGGGCGTTGCGGCCGGAGAGGGAGATGATCACGAGGGTGTCGCCGGCGCGCAGGGGTGAGGTGTCGAGGACGGCGGTGGCGAGTCCGTCGACGCGTTCCAGGCGGGAGCCGAGGGTGGCGGGCATCACGTCGACGCCGACCAGGCCGGGGGCGGCGAGGAGGTTCATGAGGGCGAGGCCGCCCGCGCGGTAGACGACGTCCTGGGCGGCGAGGGAGGAGTGCCCCGCGCCGAAGGCGAACAGCCGGCCGCCGGCGGCGACGGTGTCGGCGAGGAGGGTGCCGGCGGCGGTGATCGCCTCGGCCTCCTCGTCGCGGACGCGTTGCAGGAGGCCGATAGCGGCGTCGAAGAACAGGTCGGCGGGTGTGCCGTCGCTCATGCGGTGCCCCTTTGCGCGGTCGACGCCGTGGCCCGTGTCGCGGAGATCCGTGGCACGGAAGTCTGTGTCGCCGATCACCCTCCGGTCTGGACCATCTCGGTGTCAATACGGCCGGGGACGGCGGCGACGGGCCGGGATGTCCGACCTCTGTTCTCCCGGCGTCCCCCGCTTGTCAGTGGGATCCGGCAGAATTGGTGACAGGGCCAGCGCACGCACGCGGCCGGGCTTCCGGCAGAGGTAATCGAGGGGCACGTATGTCCGGACTGATCGACACCACGGAGATGTATCTCCGCACCATCCTCGAGCTTGAAGAGGAAGGCGTGGTCCCCATGCGCGCCCGCATCGCGGAGCGGCTCGACCAGAGCGGGCCGACGGTGAGCCAGACGGTGGCGCGGATGGAGCGGGACGGTCTGGTGTCCGTCGCCAGCGACCGCCATCTGGAGCTGACCGACGAGGGCCGCCGGCTGGCGACGCGCGTGATGCGCAAGCACCGGCTCGCCGAGTGCCTGCTGGTCGACGTGATCGGCCTGGAGTGGGAGCAGGTGCACGCCGAGGCGTGTCGCTGGGAGCACGTGATGAGCGAGGCCGTGGAGCGGCGGGTGCTGGAGCTGCTGCGCCACCCGACCGAGTCGCCGTACGGCAACCCGATCCCGGGCCTGGAGGAGCTGGGCGAGAAGGACGGCGCGGACCCGTTCCTCGACGAGGGCATGGTGTCGCTGGCCGACCTGGACCCGGGCGCGGACGGCAAGACCGTGGTCGTACGCCGGATCGGCGAGCCCATCCAGACCGACGCGCAGCTGATGTACACGCTGCGGCGGGCGGGTGTGCAGCCGGGTTCGGTGGTGAGTGTGACGGAGGCGGCCGGCGGAGTGCTGGTGGGCAGCGGCGGCGAGGCGGCCGAGCTGGAGGCGGACGTCGCCTCCCACGTGTTCGTCGCCAAGCGCTGAGACCGGTGGGCCGTTCAACCTCCGTTGCTCGTGGGGGAGTTGACGCCTCTCGTTGGCGTCTCTCCCGGGTCGTTCGAACGTGTCGAATCCAAGATTCAGTGCGCCGAATCGCAGCGCTGGAACGTTTCGCGTGCCAGGCTGTCGCGAGAGGCATATGACCTGAGGGGGGCGGGGAGGATGTGCCGAAGACATCGACATGGATCTGGGGTTGGCCCCGGCACCTTTCGGTGCCGGGGCCTGTCCTCCCCAGTGCTGACCCGGAGCCCCGAGCTCTCAGGGTCATCCCCTCGGACCGTCTTCCCCGAGCGGTCCGCCCCCCGCAGAAGAAATCCCCCTGGTGGCGCCGATCATGCCTGGGAAGGGGTCACTCGAACGAGGGGTGTTGCCCGCAGGGACCCGATTTTCGAATATGTATTCGATAGTCTGCAGTGGTACCGAAGCATCACGAAGCGATACGAGGCGACACTAGGCACGCGGAGCTAGGGGGGTGCCAGGCTCATGGCACGACGCATCGACGTGACAGGAGCCGGCGGCGTGCACCTCGCCGCCTGGGAGTTCGCGGACCCGCCCAAGAAGGGGGACCCGGCGCGGCCGCACGGTGATCGTGCCGACCCGGACCGCTCGTACCCCGGCGTGCTCTTACTGCACGGCCTGATGGGCCGTGCCTCGCACTGGGCCTCCACCGCCCGCTGGCTCTCCGACCGGCACCGCGCCGTCGCACTCGACCAGCGCGGCCACGGCCAGAGCGACAAGCCCCCGCAGGCCGCGTACACCCGTGAGGCGTACGTCGAGGACGCCGCGGCCGCCATCGAGCAGCTGGACCTCGCCCCGGCCGTGCTCATCGGCCACGCCATGGGCGCGCTGACCGCCTGGCAGCTCGCCGCGAAACGCCCCGAACTGGTCCGGGGCCTGATCATCTGCGACATGCGGGCCTCCGCGCTGGGCGCGGCCTCGCAGCGCGAGTGGGCCGACTGGTTCAAGTCCTGGCCCGTCCCCTTCGCCACGCTCGCCGACGTACGCAAGTGGTTCGGCGAGGACGACCCGTGGGTGGAGCGGCCGAACCCGGCGCGCGGGGAGTTCTACGCCGAGGTGATGCACGAGTGCGCCGACGGGTGGCGGCCCGTCTTCGACCCCGACCAGATGCTGAAGTCCCGGGAGACCTGGGTGTACGACGCGCACTGGGAGGAACTGGCCCAGGTGCCGTGTCCCGCGCTGGTGGTGCGCGGGGTGGACGGGGAGCTGGGGCGGGCGGAGGCGCAGGAGATGGTGCGGGTCCTTTCCAAGGGGGAGTACGCCGAGGTGGCCGAGGCGGGGCATCTGCTGCCGTATGACCGGCCGGAGGCCTGGCGGGCGGCTGTGGAGCCGTTTCTTGATCGGGTGGGGGAGTAGGAGCGCCTATGGGGGAGGGGGTGCGCGGGCTCGGCGGGTGCGGGTGGTGGGTGGTTGCTCTCGCCCACGCGGCGGAGCCGCACATTCAATACAGCCCCGCGCCCCTGTGGGGCGCGCTGCAGTTACCCCTTGCTGACAGCTGCGAGGATCTCCGGGAGGCTCGTCGCCGTACGTGGTGCTGCCAGGCGCAGCCCCGCCCATGTGATCGCCGCCCCGTAGGCCGCCCCCACCGGCAGCAACACCCATGTCCACTCCCCGCCTCCCGCGCTCACGTTCAACGCGATCGTCAGGGCGATGACGGGGGCGCACAGCAGGGCCGCCGAGACCATGCCGCCGAAGATCGCGATCCAGGCGAGGCCGGCCTGGCCGGGGGCGACGTTCTTGTGGCCCTCCTGGGGGATGGAGTACGGGAAGCGGGCCGAGGTCCAGGCGCCGGTCGCCAGCATCGCGCCGAGCAGGGCGAAGGACAGGCCGAGCACCTCGGGCAGCCGGGGCCAGTCGCCCAGCATGGCCGTGGTCAGGACGGTCACCAGCGTCGCGTACGGCAGGGTGATCACCAGCAGGGCCAGCGCCCGCCCGCGCAGCTCGACATAGGCGTCCCGCGGGGACGAGACGGTCATCGCGATCATCCAGAAGGCCGAGGTGTCCTGCCCGAACTGGTTGTACATCTGGATGCCGAGCATCCCGGCGGCGAAGCACGCGAAGTAGATCGACCCGGTGCCCTGGAGGGCGTTGAAGACGGGCACGATCAGGCCGATGGCCAGCGAGGTCACCCAGGCGGCCTTGGTCTTGGGGTCGCGCCAGACATAGCGCAGGCTGCGCGCCATGACCGTTCCGGTGCGGCCGGCCGGCAGCAGGCGCCCCAGGCCCGCGCCGTCGGAGGCACGGCTCCGGACGGCCGAGTCGGGTGCCTGGAGCGTCGAGCCGTCCGGCGAGGTCATCAGCCGGGTCAGGGTCCGCGCCCAGGCGCCGATCAGCAACGCCAACGCGGCGACGGACAGGCCCAGCTGTGCGGCGGCCGTGCCGTACGACCCCTCGCTCGCCGAGTGCACCGCGCCGATCGCCGACGCCGGCGGCAGCCAGCGCACCACGTCGGCCACCGGCGCGAGCTCCCCGAGCCCGGCCGCACCGAGGCTGCGGGCACCGAAGTTGACCAGCTGCGCCCCGATCGCGATGACCAGGCCGCTCAGTACCGCCAGGTCACGGCCCTTGCGGCTGCTGAGCAGCCGTACGTTCGCGGCGGCCACGGCCCGGGCGAGGGCCACGCAGACCAGCAGCGCGAGGGCGACGGCGACGACCGCGACGCCGTACCCGGCCGCCCCGTGCGCCACGGACACCGCACAGCCCACCAGCAGCAACAGCGAGAACAACGGGCCGATGCCGACCAGGGAGGCGGCCAGCAGGGCCCGTACCAGGGGTCGTGGCCGCAGCGGGAGCATCACCAGGCGGGTCGGGTCCAGGGTCTCGTCGCCGCTCGGGAAGAACAGCGGCATGACCGCCCACCCGAGCGCCAGCACGGCCGACCCCAGGACGGCCACGGCATCCGCGTGCGCATGCCCGCGCAGCACGATCAGCCCCAGCAGCTGCACCGCCCCGAACAGCAGCGCGAGCACGGCCGACGCGACGAACGCGGCCCGCCGGCCACCGGACTGCCGCAGCCCGTTGCGCAACAGCGACAGCTTCAGCCGTACGACGGTGGCGGTCACGTCCGTCATCGGGCCGCCCCGCCGCCCAGCCAGTCCAGGTCCGACCCGGCGTTCCGTCCGCTCGCCCCGACCAGTTCGAGGAAGGCGGCCTGGAGGGTGCCGTGCGCCCCGCGCACGTCCTCCAACGTCCCCGTCGCGCGGATCCGCCCGGCGGCCAGCACCGCCACCCAGTCGCACAGCGACTCGACGAGTTCCATGACGTGGGAGGAGAAGACGACGGTCGCGCCGGAGGCCGTGTAGCGCTCCAGGACGCCCCGGATGGTCTGCGCGGACACCGGGTCGACGCCCTCGAACGGCTCGTCCAGGAAGAGGACTTCGGGGTTGTGGAGGAGAGCCGCCGCGAGCCCGATCTTCTTGCGCATGCCGGTCGAGTAGTCGACGACGAGCTTGTGCTGGGAGCCGGCGAGATCGAGGACGTCGAGGAGTTGCGTGGCCCGCTTGTCGACCTCGGCGCCGGGCAGTCCGCGCAGGCGGCCGCTGTAGCCGAGCAGTTCGCGTCCGGAGAGCCGCTCGAAGAGTCGGAGCCCTTCGGGCAGCACGCCGATACGGGCCTTCACCGCGACCGGGTCCTGCCAGACGTCGTGCCCGACCACCTCGACGCTCCCCTGGTCCGGCCGGAGCAGCCCGGTCACCATCGAGAGGGTGGTGGTCTTCCCGGCCCCGTTGGGCCCGACCAGTCCGACGAACTTCCCGGCGGGCAGCGACAGATCGATCCCACCGACGGCCACCTGCTGCCCAAACCGCTTCCAGAGCCCACGAACACGTACGGCATCGGTCATGCCAGAACCCTACGGTGGGTGGGGGCCGGCGGAGGGGGTGGGAACGCTTGCCGACGCCAGCAGGAAGCGCCCCTTAAGGGGCGCGGGGCCGTATCCGATGTGCGGCCACCGCCGCGTGGGCGCGAGCAACCACGCACCACCCGCACACGCCACCGCACCGCACCCGGCAGCCCACCAGGCGCTACCGGTCCCGCCCGCACGCATAAGCCAGCGGCGAGATCAACTCCTCCGCGTCCGGCAGCCACCGGTTCGCCGGTGTCGGCCGGCAGGCCCACTGCACCGCACCCCGGGAGCCCAGCCGCGTAGGCGGCGCCGGCACGTACGCGCCCTCACCCAGCGCCGTGAGGTCCAGCGACGCCGGCGCCCAGCCCAGCTTCCGCACCAGCTCCGGCACCTTCGCCGACCCGCCCGGCAGCACGAAGAACTGCATCCGGCGATCGGGCGTGAGCGTCACCGGCCCGAGCGTCAGCTCCATCCGCTCCATCCGCGCCAGCGCCAGGAACCCGGCCGTCTCCGGGACGGACAACGCGTCGAAGGTCCGCCCCGTCGGCAGCAGGATCGACGCCGTCGGCTGCTTCTGCCACATCCGGCGCGCCACCGTCGCACTACCGGTCGCCTGCGTCGCCCAGTCCGGGCGCGCCGCGTGCGCGCCGGGCGCGCCGCACGCGACCTCCCCGCAGGAACAGCGCTGCACCCCCTCGTCCGCTTCCAGCCAGGTGCCGGGGAAGACGTCCCAGTGGCGCTCCTCGGCGTAGCGTACGGCGGTCTCCAGCAGCGATTCCCCGCGCTGCTTCGGAATCTGAGCGGCTTCGGTGCCAACGATCGTCTCTTCCACGCTCAACACAACTCCCGCACCCACCTGGAGTTACGGGCGTAGCGCGCGCGGGGGAGGAGCATCCTTTCCGCAACTGGGGCGCATGGATGCACGTGTGGGGGCGCGCAGGAGGAACCGGGGCGTGAGCGGGTAGTCACACGTGGGGGGTTGGCAGCGGTCGTACCCACAATTCCGCTGCCTTTACCCGGCAATCCTCGCATGTCCCGCATTTTCGGTATGTCCGCTGGGCAGTGATCGTCAAGGCCGGATCTTTTCCCTACAGGGAGTTCGCAGGGGGTACGCCATGGCCGCAAGGCCGCTTGTCGCGCGGCAGCCGAACGAACGGTTGCAGGCGCTCATCCAGGAGGCGGGGTGCTCGAACGCCGGGCTCGCCCGCCGGGTCAACATGTGCGGCGCGGAGCACGGTCTCGACCTCCGGTACGACAAGACGTCCGTGGCCCGCTGGCTGCGCGGACAGCAGCCGCGGGGCCGGGCGCCCGCGATCATCGCCGAGGCGCTGGGGCGCAAGCTGGGCCGTACGGTCACGATCGACGAGATCGGCATGGCCAACGGCAAGAACCTCGCGTCGGGCGTCGGTCTCCAGTTCTCGCCGACGGTCCTGGGGGCCATCGAGCAGGTCTGCGAGCTGTGGCGCAGTGACGTGGGCCGCCGGGACTTCCTGTCCGGCTCCTCGGTCGCCGCGTCCGCGCTGGTGGAGCCCAGCCGGGACTGGCTGATCTCGGCGCCGGACGCGCAGGTGGCACGGCAGGCCGGGCCGCGGGTCGGGCCGTCGGACGTCGCGGCCGTGCAGGCCATGACACAGGCGCTCACCGACCTCGACCACCAGTACGGCAGCGGGCATGTGCGCCCGGTCGTCGTGCACTACCTCAACAGCGTGGTCTCCGGACTGCTCGCCGGGTCCTACCGGGAGTCCGTCGGACGGGACTTGTTCGCCGCCGTCGCCCGGCTCACCGAACTCGCCGGATACATGGCCGTCGACACCGGCCAACCCGGGCTCGCCCAGCGGTACTACATCCAGTCGCTGCGCCTCGCGCAGGCCGCCGGCGACCGCGGCTACGGCGGCTATGTGCTCGCCGCCTCCATGAGCCACCTCGCCGCACAGCTCGGAAACCCGCGGGAGATCTCCCAGTTGGCGCGGGCGGCGCAGGAGGGGGCGCGTGGGCGCGTGACTCCGCGCGCGGAGGCCATGTTCTACGCGGCCGAGGCCCGCGGGCACGCGCTGCTGGGGGACGCGCGGTCGGCGCAGCTCGCGTCGGGGCGCGCGGTGTCGGCGATGGAGGCGGCCGATCCGTCGTCCGGGGACGACCCGGCGTGGATCGCGCACTTCGACGAGGCCTATCTGGCCGACGAGTTGGCGCACTGCCACCGTGACCTGGGCCAGGCCGAGGCGGCCGCGAGGACCGCGGAGCAGTCGCTGGCCGGGCACCCGCCGACCCGGGCACGGCGCCGCGCGATCGGCTATGTGCTCCTCGCCACGGCGCAGGTGCAGCAGCGCGAGATCGAACAGGCCTGCGCCACCGGGCTGAAGGCCGTGGAACTGCTTGAGACGGTCCGTTCCAACCGGGGCGCCGAGTACCTGGAGGACTTCCAGCAGCGGCTGGAGCCGTTCCGGGACGAACCGGTCGTCAGGGAGTTCGGCGCCCGGCTGGATCTGCAGGCGGCCGCATGAATTCATGCCCCGCGGATGCGTGAACGTGTGGGAAACCACACCTTGCCGGGCGAGAGGCGGCATATACAGCGCACCGCGGGGCGGTTTTGTTACTGCTGTGACAGGGAAGAAGATCGCGCCCTTGGCTGCGTGGCACCCGGCTGAGGGGACCCGGTAGCGTGAGCAGACGATTCACAAGGTCCCCCATTAGTAGGAGTCCCGGTGACGCAGAGTGGACAGGGCGAGCCCGCACGCGAAGGCATCGTGCTGCCCTCCGACGGTGGCGAGCCGCTGCTGCCGGGCATGACGGGCGTTCCCGCCCCCATATCGCAGCCGCCCGCGCCGGCCCCGGCGCCGACCACCGCGCCCTCCGAGGGCCAGGCCTGGGGACAGCCGTGGGGGCCCGGCCACCAGCAGGGCGCGCCGCAGCCCGAGCAGGGCTGGCCGCAGGCGGCCGGCCAGGAGTGGAACACCCCGGAGCCGGCGCTGCCGCCCGCCTGGAACGCCCAGTCGCACGCCGCGCAGGCGCACGCCGACCCGTACCAGCCCCCGGCCTCCGGCGCCGGCCCGCTCCCGCCGGAGGGGGCGCCCGCCCCGTCGTACGGCGGCGGCTACGACCAGTCGTACGGCTACGGCGCCCAGCCCCAGCAGTCGTACGGCGCCCCGCAGCCCCCGGCCGGCGGCCAGGGCGGCCCCTACGGCGCTCCGGGCGCCGCGCTGCCGCCCGCCGTCCCGCACGGAAGCCACGGCGGGTACCCCGGTGCCCTGCCGTCCGCCGACGAGGGCGCGACCCAGTACATCCCGCCGGTGCCCGCCGCACCGGTGGACGAGGGCGCCACGCAGTACATCCCGCCGGTGGCGGCGGCTCCCGAAGGGGCCACCCAGCTGATACCGCCGGTCGGCCCGGGTGCGCTGCCGCCGGAGGCATCCCACGAGCAGACCACTTTCCTGGGCCGGCCGTCCGCCCCCACCGGGCACTCCGACGCCGAGGCCACCCAGTACATACCGCCGTACCAGGCCGGTGCGGAGCAGGGCGGGGACCGGCAGCCGCCCGCCGAGTTCGACAACCTCTTCCGCAGCGGGCCGGGCGGCGAGCCCCCGGCCGCGTCCACGGCCCAGCTGCCGCGCTTCCAGCAGCAGCCGCAGAGCTTCCAGCAGCAGCCGCCGGCGTACACCCCGCCCCCGTCGTCGTACGACCACGATCACGACGGTGACGGCGGTGGCCGGGGCGGTCGTGGCCGGTCGAAGGCGCCGCTGATCGCGGCCGTCGGGATCGGGATCGCCGTCCTCGGGATCGGGGCCGGTGCCCTGTTCAGCGGGGGCGGCGGGGACTCGGACGACGCCAACAAGACGGTCGCCGCGTCCGTGGCGGCCACCGGTGGGTCCGCGTCCGCCGTGGGCGACCCGGCGAAGGCGCAGGCCACCGCCCTGGACAAGCTGCTCGCCGACAGCGGCAGCAGCCGCGCCTCGGTGATCAACGCCGTCGCCCAGGTGAAGCAGTGCAAGAACCTGGACGGCTCCGCCTCCGACCTGCGCAACGCCGCCCAGCAGCGCACCGAGCTGGTCACCCGGCTGGCGAAGCTGTCCGTCGACAAACTGCCGGGCAACGCCGAGCTGACCACCGCCCTCACCAAGGCCTGGCAGGCCTCCGCGAACGCCGACAACCGCTACGCGGCCTGGGCCGACCAGGCCAAGGGCAAGCACGGCTGCCACAAGGGCCAGGCCCGCACCACCGGCCAGACCGCGGCCGGCAACCAGGAGAGCGGCATCGCCAGCTCCCAGAAGGTGAAGGCGGCCGCGCTGTGGAACACGATCGCGGGCAAGTACGGGCTGACCCAGCGGCAGCCGACCCAGCTGTGAGAGCGGGCCGGCTGCAAGAGCCGGTCGACCTGTCGGCCGGCCGACAGGTCAGCTGAGGTCCGCGCTCTCCAGGACCTTGGTCATGTCGAGGGCGTTCTTGTTCGCCGACTGGAGCAGGCCGCCCTTGACGGTCTGGACGTTCACGTCGGTGTTGACCAGCCGGGAGAAGCCGGCCGCGGACAGCTTGCCCTGGTAGGGCCAGGACAGCGACGGGGTGAGGTTGCCGGTGGAGACCTTCAGGCCGTCGTTGAGGGTGCGGCGCACGCTGTCGGCGGTCACCTCGCCGCCGCCGATCTTCTCCAGGGCGGCGGCCAGGACCTTGTAGGCGATCCAGGTCGTCTGCACCCCGGCGTCGGCCGGGTCGATCCGGTTGTCGCCGAAGGCCTCCTTGCTGATGACCTTCTTCATCTCGGCCCAGCGCGCGTCCGAGGCCGCCGGGTACCAGCCGGTGATGTACGACCCCTCGTACGGGCCGGACGCACCGCCGGTGGAGTTGATCACCGTCTGGTCGACGCTGCCGACCTCGGCGGCCGTCTTCACCTTCGGGTAGTCCTGGCGGGCCCGCTGGAAGTTGTCCATGAAGGTGGCCGTGCGGTCGCCGAGCTCGGGCACCACACAGCCCGTCTTCAGCGAGTCCGAGGTGGCGCTCTCCAGCGCCGACTGCGACTGCTTGTCGTACTCGGTGAGGTCCTCGGCCGCGAGCTGGTCGACCGCCTTGGCGTGGTTGCCGGCCTGCAGGCCCGAGTCGAGGAGCTGGGGCAGCTGGTCGCCGGCGATGGTGTCCGGCCGGACCAGGGTGACCGGGCCGCACTTGTCGGCCAGTGCCTCCCCGAGTCCGGACAGCAGGGTGAGCTGTCCGCCGTTGACCGGGTAGGAGACGGGGCTGGTGAACTCCTCGTTCGACGCCCCGTAGCCGCCTATGTAGGGGATGGCGGCGCCTTCCAGCGGGGCGAAGTAGGAGTCGCCGAACTGGCTGTAGGAGCCGACGACGGCGACGACGTTCTGGTCGGCCGCCTTCTGGGCGCAGTTCGCGGCGCCCACGCTGGTGTTGTGGTCGTTGCAGGTCAGCAGCTTGAGCTTGCGGCCGCCGATGCCGCCCTGGGAGTTGATCCAGCGGACGATGGCCGACGCCATGGCGGGCATGCCGGGCTTGTTGGTGGCGGTGGTCTTCTGCGGCGCCCAGGTCATCACCTTGATCTCCTCGTCCCCCGAGCCCGAGAATCCTGGGACGACCCCGCAGCCGGCGGCGAGTGACGCGCAGGCCGTCATGGCCACCGCGGACAGCGCGGTGGCTCTGACGCGCCGGTGGGTCGTGGGGAGGACGGTGTCAAGGGTGGGGCGCCTGCCGGTCATGGACACGCACGATTCCCCCACATCACTAACCGGCGAGTGACCCATGGTCAACGAAGGGTGACGCGCAGGTGAATTGCGGGGGTCGGTGACGGGCGTGTGACAAGGAACGTACGATCGATGACCGTGCAAGGTTCGGAGAACTCTTCCCGTCGCGGCCGTCGCTCCTCCACCATGGGCGGCATGCCACTCAATGACATGCCATGGTGGCGCTGGCGCAGCAATGTGCGCTCCGCGCTGCACATGCTCTCCGACCCGGAGTTCCAGCGGAACGTCTGGCTGGTCGGCACCGACGGCTACGGTGACGTGACCGACGCGGTCTACCGGCTGGTCGAGGACACCTGGCTGGACAGCTGGTCCGCGGAGAAGTACGTCGGGACGATATTCCGCGACTCGCAGGAGGCGGCGCTCGTCGACACCGCCGTGCTGCGGGTGCTGCGGATCATGCACCAGGTCGGGCCGGACGCGCCGGTCTCCGCGTACCTCGACCACCAGGCGTGGCCGGACGCGGTCCGGGCGGCCCGGGACGCGCACATACGCCTGGCGACGAGCGACGGCGACGACCCGGAGACGCCGCCGCGCAGCCTTGAGGTGCTGCGGATCATGACGCGGGCGGCGTGAGTCCGCGAAACGGACGCTGACCGCCCGGGGCGGCCGGGCATGAGATTCTGTGGTGCATGACTGAACAGTCCACCCGAGCCCAGGCCGCCCTGGCCGACCAGTACGTCCTCACCCTCTCCTGCCCGGACAAGCAGGGCATCGTGCACGCCGTGTCGAGCTACCTGTTCATGACCGGCTGCAACATCGAGGACAGCCAGCAGTTCGGGGACCACGACACGGGTCTGTTCTTCATGCGCGTGCACTTCTCGGCCGAGGCGCCGGTGACGGTCGACAAGCTGCGGGCCAGCTTCGCGGCGGTCGGTGACTCCTTCCACATGGACTGGCAGATCAACCGGGCCGACGAGCGGATGCGGGTCGTCCTCATGGTCAGCAAGTTCGGGCACTGCCTGAACGACCTGCTCTTCCGCGCGCGGATCGGCGCGCTGCCGGTGGACATCGCCGCGGTGGTCTCCAACCACACCGACTTCGCGGAGCTGGTGGAGTCGTACCACGTGCCCTTCCGCCACATTCCGGTGACGAAGGAGACGAAGGCCGACGCGGAGGCCCAGCTTCTTGAACTCGTCCGCGAGGAGAACGTCGAGCTGGTGGTCCTGGCCCGGTACATGCAGGTCCTCTCGGACGACCTGTGCAAGCAGCTCAGCGGCCGGATCATCAACATCCACCACTCGTTCCTGCCGAGCTTCAAGGGCGCGAAGCCGTACCACCAGGCGCATGCGCGGGGCGTCAAGCTGATCGGGGCGACGGCGCACTACGTCACGGCGGACCTCGACGAGGGGCCGATCATCGAGCAGGAGGTCGAGCGGGTGGGCCACGGCGTCACCCCGGACCAGCTGGTCGCGGTCGGGCGGGACGTGGAGTGCCAGGCGCTGGCGCGGGCGGTGAAGTGGCATGCGGAGCGCCGCATCCTGCTCAACGGCCGGCGAACGGTCGTCTTCGCCTGACCGTTCGTCTCGCCCGAGGGGCGAGGGGCGGGGGGTGCCGGTCGTACGGCGGCCGCGGGTGCGTGGGGGCCGTTCGCGCAGTTCCCCGCGCCCCTGAAAGCGGCCCCGTCTTTTCCAGGGGCGCGGGGAACTGCGCGATCAGCCACGAACCACCCGCGGCCGCCGAACGACCGCACCAACCCCTACATCCGGCTCAGGCTCGCTGCCGCGAAGAGCACGTCCCTGATCGCCGCCCGATCCCCCAGCTGCCCCGCCGCCGCATCCTCCGGCGGCACATGGCCTGCGGCCAGCCGGCAGAACTCCAGGTCGTCCAGCGCCACGTGCGCGACCTCGAACTCCTCCGAGCCCACCGCCCCCGGCGAGTCCAGCGGGATCAGCCACTCGCCGCCCCCGTGGCCCTCGATCTCCAGCCGCAGGCTGCGGCCGGGCTGTCCCGCAGGGACCAGGTGCGGGGTCGGCCCGGGCGCGGCCAGCCCGGCCTGCCGGCGCGCCGCCAGCGCGGCGGGAAGCATCCGTGCCGCGAGGTCGATCATCCTGTGCAGGTACCTCGGGGCCGGCGGCCCGTAGGGGTAGTCCACGGCCTCCGCGATGTCCTCCGCGTGCACCCAACACTCGAAGGCGCGGTCCAGCATCGCGTCGTGCAACGGCAGCGCGAAGTCGCCGTACGACACCCCGAGGCGCCCGGCGCCGCCGCCGGTGAAGGAGACGGTCTGCACGAGCCGGTGGCTCTGCTCCCGCCAGGGAGCCCGTACCGCACGGTTCGGCGGGAAGTACGAGGCCTGCCAGAAGGCCTCGGTGCGGGCGGCGGGGTCCTGTGCGGGGGTCTCCCCCAGGGGGTCGTCGAGGCCGAGCGCCCTCGCCACCAGGCCGTCGACGGACAGCAGGTGCACGATGACCCCGGCGACCGTCGTACGGCGGCTCGTCGGCGCCGCGCCGTCGAACCAGCGCAGCCGTACCGGTGCGTGCCACTCCGCGTCGCCGATGTCCTGGAGCAGGGCGTCCAGGCGGGCGGTCTCGGCGTCGTAGGGGGCCGCCCACTCGGGGATCGGGATGCGCGGCGGCCGGCGGTCCAGGCAGGCCTCCAGGACGCGGGTGCGCAGGCCGGGGTCGAGGTCGAGGCTCTCCGGCTGGTGCAGCAGGCCGACCGCCTCGCGCAGCCGCCGTGCCTCGTCCGCGCAGGCCCCGCAGTCGCCGAGGTGGATCTCGACGGCGAGGGCCTCCGCGGTCGAGCAGGCGGCCAGCGCCCACGCACCGAGCAGCGACTTCAGGACGTCGTGCGGCAGCTCCAGCGGTACCGGCGGCAGGCCGTCGAGCTCGGGCAGCGGCTGCCCGCCGTCCTCGACGGCGGCCCGGGGCAGCGGGATGCGCGGCGGCCCGCCCGGCTCGCCGCCGCCGTCGCGCGGCACGTCACCCGCTCCGCCGCCGGAGCCCGTGCCGTCGTGTGCGTCGAAGGGGTCGGCGCCGGTCACACCGCACCTCCGTACCCGGGCGGTCTCCCGGCGTCGTGCGCGGTGGAGAGCAGTTGCAGGCCGAGGCGCAGCCGGCGGCGGGCCTCGTCCTCGGTGACGCCCAGGTCCACCGCGGTCTGGCGGTAGTCACGGCGCTGGAAGTAGGCGAGGTCCAGGGCGGCGCGCAGCGGGGTCGGCATGGAGTGCACGATGTAGTCCGCGCGGGCGGCGACGGAGGCGCGCCGCACCTTGCGCTCCAGCTCCTCCGTGGCCTCCGCGCCGGTGTCGCCCGGGGTGAGCGCGGCGGTCTCGGTGGCCCTGAGGCGCTGCACGGCGAGCCGGTGGGTCAGCGCGGCGACCCAGGAGCGCAGCGGGCCCTGCCTGGGGTCGTAGGCGTCCGGATGCTCCCAGACATGGGCGAAGACCTCGCGGGTTATGGAGTCCGCGGCCCGCTCGTCGCCCAGCACGCGGTGGGCGAGGCCGTGCACGAGCGAGGCGAAGCGGTCGTAGAGCTCGCCGAGGGCGGCGGCCTCGCCGCGCGCGAGCCGCTGCTGCATCTTGCGGTCCCAGCGGGGCGGTACGTCCTTCTTCGCCATGCGGCCCCCTCCCCGTGCCCGTATCCAGCGTGTCTCCACCGTCTCCTCGAATGTAGTCGGCACGTCCGGCAACGCACGCCCCTTTATGGCAATGCGCGCCCCCTGAGGGACCGCGAGTGGTAAAGGCCCTTCGGTGCTCCTCCGTCGCCTCTTCGTGCGCTGGTCAGTGCGCCCCTCGGGGCGCTTCTCCGGTGCCACGGTCGTGCCCGGGCGACCCTTCTGTTTCTGATCGAACAGGATCGTAGGTGACCGAAACAAGACCCTTGCCGATCGTCGCTCGTTTGTCGTCCGGGGTTTCGGGGAACGGCCGCTGGGCAGCCGCGCGAAAAGAAGCGAAGGAACTGGCTCCGTTTCCGGGCGGTTCCGGAGATCCGGCGAGCGAAGGGCTGAGCCGTGGCTTTCAAGGTGACCGGCGTCGAACAGGGTGAGTGGGCCGTGCTCGGGGTGTCGGGCGAACTGGACCTGGTGACCTCGCCGGTGCTGCGCCAGCGGGTGCACGACGCGGTGGCCGACGGCCATCACAGCCTCGTCCTCGACCTCTCCGACGTCTTCTTCTGCGACTCCAGCGGGGTCGGCGTCCTCATCGCGGCCCGCCGCCTGATCCGCTCCTGCCGGGGCCGGCTGCGGCTGATACTGCCCGCTCAGGGCGCGAGTGACGGTTCTCACGTCAACCGGGTCCTCGGTGCCCTCGGCGTACGGCGGCTGTTCGACGTGTACCCCGACATGGACAGCGCGGTCAGCGACGAGGAGGGCCCGCTCTCGGCGTAGCGGGCGCGCACCCTCCGAAGCCGGTGGATCGGCGACCCCGACGCGCCCTCCATAGCCGACGATCACGGCAGTGCCACATTGTTGTCGCAGAATTCCCCCGGTCTTGGCACAAGGGTCGTTTTCCTGCTCCCCGGCCGCCCCGCGCGTCGTACGCTCCCTGCGAGAGGAACCCCCACGTCACGTAAGGCGGCCCGAACACACATGGTCAGCACCGAGTACGAGCGACGGATCGCCGCCCGGTTCGCAACCTTCGACCAGGACGGCAACGGCTCGATCGACCGCGAGGACTTCAACACGGCGGCCAAGGCGCTGCTCGCCGAGTTCGGCACCCCCGCCCGCTCCGACAAGGGCCAGGCCCTCTACGCGGGCGCGGAGGCCTTCTGGCAGGGCATGGCCGGCATGGCGGACCGGGACGGCGACCAGCGCATCACCCGCGAGGAGTTCGTGAGCGGCGCGGTCAAGCGGCTGCACGACAATCCCGACCGGTTCGGCGAGATCGCCCGCCCCTTCCTGCACGCGGCCCTCGCCCTCGCGGACACCGCGGGCGACGGCACCGCGACCGTCACCGACACCGTGCGCGTGCTGCGCGTCCTCGGGGTCCCGCCGGAGATCGCGCAGTCGGTCGCGGCCGGCCTCGACATCGACGGCGACGGGAAGGTCGCGGAGGCACAGATCGTCCCGGCGTTCGCCCGCTACTTCACAATCCCGGAGTAGTACTTCCCGGCGCGGACGCCGTCGAGAAGCGGTCGCGCAGTTTGTACTTGAGCACCTTGCGCAAGGTCTCGTTGCGTGGAAGGGCGTCCACCACCTCCAGCCGCTCCGGCAGCTTGTGCACCGACAGCCCTTCCGCACGCAGGTACGCCACCACCTCCGGGAGCGTCAACGCGGCCGCTCCCGGCGGCTGTTCGACCACCGCGCACACCAGCTCCCCGCGCTCCGCGTCCGGCAGCCCCACCACCGCCGCGTCGCCCACCGCAGGATGCGCGGCGAGCAGATCCTCGATCTCCTTCGCCGAGATGTTCTCGCCCTTGCGGATGATCACGTCCTTGAGGCGGCCGGTGAGCACGAGGTGACCGCTCTCGGTCATCCGCCCGAGGTCGCCGGTCCGCAGGAACCCGTCCTCGTCGAAGGCCTCGGCGGTCTGCGCCGGATCCAGATACCCCTGGCACACCGCCTCCCCGCGCAACCGCACCTCACCGCCCGCGGCGATCCGTATCTCCATCCCCTCCGGCGGCTTCCCCTCGGTCGTCGCCAGGTTCTCCGCCGTGTCGTCCGGCGCCCCCATCGTGATCATCGGCACCTCGGTCATGCCGTACCCGTGCGTCAGTTGGACCCCCATCTCGCGCGCCACCGCGTGGTACACCTCAGGCGGCTTGGGCGCCCCGCCGCCGGCCAGCAGCCGCAGCGAGGAAATGACCGGTACCTCCGGCTGCTTGCGCTGCTCGGCCAGGAACATCGAGTAGAACGCCGTCGAACCGCCCGCCACCGTCACCCCGTGCCTGCGGTACTCCGGCAGCGCGTCCGGCAGCGCGAACTGCTCGAACATCACCGCCGGGAAGCCGTACAGCAGCAGCATCACCGTGTAGTCGGGGCCCGCGATGTGCGCGTACGGGAAGGCCATCGAGCCCACGTCGGCCGCCGTGAGCCGCAGCGCGTGCGCCAGGCACGAACCGCCCGCGATCAGTGAACGGTCCGTGTGCAGAACGCCCTTGGGGTCCGAGGTGGTTCCCGAGGTCCAGTAGATCCACCGTACGGAGGTGCCCTCGGCGGGCGGGGCGGGCAGCACGGACGGATCGCCGTCGGGCAGTTCGCCGTACGCCTCGAAGACCCCCTTCGCGCCCAGCCGCCGGGCCATCTCCGTGTGGTCGAAGCCGCGCCACACGCCCGGTACGGCGAAGAACTCGGCCCGTGACTCGCGCAGTGCGAAGCCGACCTCGCGGTCCCGGTAGAAGGGGATGACGGGCGACTGCACGGCACCGAGCCTGGCCAGCGCGAAGGACAGCACGGCCGTCTCGATCCGGGTCGGCAGCTGCCAGGCGACGACCGTGCCGGGGCGCACGCCCATGCCGTACAGCCCGGCCGCCGCGCGTTCGGCACGCGCACGCAGGGCGCCGAAGGACAGCGTGCGGTCGCCCTGGAGGAACACCGGCCGTTCGGGGGTGAGTTCGGCGCGGCGTGCGACCAGGTCCCAGAGCGTGCGGGAGGCGCTCAGTTCGTGTGCGGTGGCGTTCATGGAGTCCCCCTGCCCAGCAGAACTGACGAGTCGTCAGATCGTAGGTCCTGGCACCTTGTCGGTCCAGGGGTGCGGGGCTAGCCTGCGAGATCTGACGAACCATCAGCTCCGTGGGGGTGTCTGCCGGTGGATCTGTCGTACACACCCGAGGAGGAGGACTTTCGGGCGCGGCTGCGGGAGTGGCTCGCCAAGGTGCTCCCCGGCCTGCCGCCGAAGCCGAAGCCCGAGGACTGGCCGGGCCGCCGCGCCTACGACCTCGGCTGGCAGCGGACGCTGTACGACGCCGGGTACGCCGACGTCCACTGGGACGCGTCCCCCACCATGCGGCTGATCTTCCTCGAGGAGACCGAGCGGGCCGGCGCGCCCTATGTCGGCGCCAACTTCGTCGGCCTGCTGCACGCGGGCCCCACCATCGCCGCCGAGGGCACCGAGGAGCAGCGGGCACGCTGGCTGGCGCCGATCCTGCGCGGCGACGAGGTGTGGTGCCAGGGCTTCAGCGAACCGGACGCCGGCTCCGACCTGGCCGCGCTGCGCACGCGCGCGTGGCGCGACGGTGACGACTACGTGGTGAGCGGCGCCAAGATCTGGACCTCGCACGCGGAGGTCGCCGACTGGTGCGAGCTGCTGGTGCGCACGGACCCGCGGGCGCCCCGGCACCAGGGCATCAGCTGGCTGGCCATGCCCATGGCGGCGCCGGGCATCACCGTACGGCCACTGCGCACGCTCGCCGGGTCGGCCGAGTTCGCCGAGGTGTTCCTCGACGAGGTGCGGGTGCCCGTGGCCAACCGGGTGGGCGCCGAGAACGACGGCTGGCGCGTCACCATGGTGACCCTCTCCTTCGAACGCGGCACCGCCTTCGTCGGCGAGGTCGTCGCCTGCCGCCGGGTGCTCGGCGACCTCGCGCGCGTGGCGCGGGCGAACGGCACCTGGGACGACCCGGTGCTGCGCCGCCGCCTCGGCCGGCTCAACGCCGAGTTCCGGGCGCTGTGGCGGCTGACCCAGTGGAACGTCAGCGAGGCGGAGGGCAGGGGCGTGCCCGGCGTCGGCGGCTCGGTCTTCAAACTGCGCTACTCGCACGCCCGCCAGGAGCTGTACGACGCGGCCGCCGCCGTACTCGGCCCGGACGCCCTCGACCTGGACCGGCCGTGGGTCCTCGACCGGCTCTCCTCCCTCTCGTACACCATCGCGGCCGGGACCTCGCAGATCCAGCGGAACATCGTGGCCGAGCGGATCCTCGGGCTGCCGAAGGGGCGGTGAGCGGGCGTGCGCTTTCAACTCAGCGACGACCAGAAGGCGTTGCGGGACGGGATGCGGGAGCTGCTCGCACGCCGGTTCGACGGGACGGCGCTGCGGACGGCGGTCGGCGCGCCCGGCCTGGACCGGGGCCTGTGGCGGCAGCTGGGGGCGGCCGGCTTCTTCGCGCTGCGGCTGCCGGAGGCGGACGGCGGCGTCGGACTCGGGCTGCCCGAGGCGGTGTTGGTCTTCGAGGAGGCGGGCCGGGCTCTGCTGACCGGCCCGCTGGCGGCCACCCAGCTCGCGGCGGCCGACGTGCCCGGCGCGGCCACCGGGGAGGCGGTGGTGGCCCGCGTGGACGGCGGCCTGGTGGAGTGGCTGGCCGAGGCCGATGTCGTACGAGGGGACGCGTCGGGCGCCGTACCGCTGCGCTCCGTGGACCCGTTGACGCCCCTGCACCGGGTGCCCGGGGCGGCGGTCACGGCACCCGACCCGGTCGCCGTACTCCTGACCGCCGCCGAGCAGCTCGGCACCGCCACGCGCGCGTGCGAGCTCGCCGTGCAACACGCGCGGACCCGCGAACAGTTCGGGCAGCCCATTGGGGCGTTCCAGGCGGTCAAGCATCTGTGCGCCGAGATGCTGGTGCGCGCCGAGACCGCGCGTGCGGCGGTCTACGCGGCCGCCGTGACCGCCGACCCGGTGGACATCGCGGCGGCCCGGCTGCTCGCCGACGAGGCCGCCGTGCGCGGCACCCGGGACTGTCTCCAGGTGCACGGCGGGATGGGCTTCACCTGGGAGGCAGAGGTGCATCTGCACATGAAAAGGGCCTGGCTGCGGGCTCAGCGTGGCGGAGGGAACACGGAGAGTGAGGAAACGCTCGCCGCCGAGTTGCTCGGGTGAGCGTTCGAAACGGCCCTGGTCTGCGCATTCGAGGGTCCGGGCGGCCGGGGTGTCGCGGATCGTGGCATACCGGAATCACGGAGCGTTGATATCGGGTTGTGTCCAACGCGTGACTCGTCACGGCCTGGAGTCGGGTGTCCCCTCGGGTACCTTCTGTGGGATGCGAGTGGTTCCGAGGACGAGCCATGCCGGCGGTGCCGTCGAAGCGGCCCCGCGGCTCATGGTGCGTACCGCCGCTCGCAGGGCGGTAAGGGCTTGTGCCCCCGCCTGTTCGACTCCCCGCAGCGAGCGTCGCACAGTATGCCGTACGCGTAATCCTTCGCGTTGGAATATGCCCGAAGCGCTTGTTGGGGTGACTGTACGTCAACCATGCTGTCTCGTAAGGGAATCACGTTCCGTGACCCTTGCTCTGGCCGTTGTTCTGGCCATGCAGAAAATGGCTACGATCGTGGCCCTCGCCGTCTTTGTCGTCGCGGTCCTGGTCGTGGCGCTCGCTCGGCGCGGGTTCATGTGTCCGCCGGTTCGGATGGTGTGAGCGGTGCAGGTGCTTCAAGTGCAGCTGGAGATCCGGCCCGACCCCGCGGAGGTGGGACGGGCCAGAAGGTGGGCGCGCTCGCGCCTCGCCGGGTCCGGTATAGCGGCGGACGAGTCGCTGGCCGAGACGCTGATCCTGCTCGTCTCCGAGCTGGTCACCAACGCCGTGGTGCACACGGGCTGCCCGGCCGTGCTGCGACTCTCGCTGCCGGGCGCGGACCGCGCAGACGCCGAGGAGTCGGCCACCGTACGGCTGGAGGTCGCCGACAGCAGCGACCGCGCGCCCGTACCGCGGTGCGTCGACAGTGACGCGACCGGCGGCCGCGGCCTCGCCCTCGTCGACGGGCTCGCCGACCGCTGGGGCTGGAGCCCCGAAGGCGCCGGTAAGCGCATCTGGTGCGAACTCGACCGGTGTTCGGAACCCCGGCAGGGCGCGGCGGTGGCGTACGGAGGCGGGCTGGCCTCGTTCGAGGGGCTGGCTTTCGAGGCGGTGTGATCCCGGTGTGCGGTGATGCGCCGGGGAATGCATCCGTGCGCGCCCATGATGAACCGGGGCATAAGTCCTAAAACCCCGAACGGGTGTTGACGCCTTGTGACCGCGTGCTCACGCTTGAGGTCTGCGATTCGCCGCGAGGGGACGGCGAGGGGACGGACACCCTCGTCGAGCGTGGGTCGAGCCGGACGGAGGCGTGCGGGACCGGGCTCGGGGCGGGCCGGTGCGCGCAGCCGTCCGGGTTTCAGGGGGAATGGGGGAGGGGCGGTGTCACGCCGGTCTCGGCGTGACACCGACCTCGAACGGCGACGGCGCGCGGACCTCGGGGAACGGCCGCGCGCGGACCTCAGAGCACGGCCGCGCGCGGACCTCAGAGCACGGCCACCGGGGCGACCGGCGTGCCCGTCGCCCCGACGAACGGCTCCGGCATCGCCGACAGCCAGAACGCGTACCGGCCGGTTTCTCCACAGGCTGTGGACAACTCTTCGAGATTCCAGTTCTGGCCCTGCAGCATCCCCATCTCGACCAGGTCCAGGGCGTGCACGGGCAGCCACAGGTCCTCGATCTCGGGCGGGAAGATCTCGAACGTGAGGGTGTCGTTGGCGACGGCGGCCACATCGCGGGCGTGGAACCACTCCGGGGTGCGCACCGACAGCCCCGGTGACGGGTAGCCGTACCCGTGGTTGTCCCCGGCGAGATACACCTGCACCTGGCCGGTGCGCACCAGCACGATGTCACCGGCGCGGACCGTGGTCCCGGCCAGCTCCTCCGCCGCGTCGAGATCCTCGGGCGTGACCGCGTGGCCGCCCGCCAGCCGCGCCGCGCCACGCGCGCGTGCCACGTCCAGCAGCACCCCGCGCGAGACGATGTGCCGCGCCTTGTCGATCCCGCCGAACTCGGCACCGCCGTGCGCGGTGACGGTCCCCGCCGGGCGGCCGTTGTAGAGCTTTCCCGAGTGCGAGACATGGGCGAGCGCGTCCCAGTGGGTGCCGGCCTGCAGCCCCATGGTCACGGCGTCGTCGCTGCACGCCACCGTCCCCGGGCCGAAGAGCTCCTGGTTGAGCTGCACCATGGCGTGCAGGGGGTTGACCCGCCCCGGGATCATGCCGGTCTGCACGCCGTCCTGCCGGAGCGGGAGGGCGAGCGGGACGCGGCGGCCGGTCCGGACGGTCGCCGCCGCCTCCCGCACCACCTCGTCGGTGATCAGGTTCAGCGTGCCGATCTCGTCGTCGGCCCCCCAGCGGCCCCAGTTGTTGACGCGCTCGGCGATGTCGTGAAACGCCGAACGGGCTGTAGGCAGTGACATCTGAGTCCTTCCCGGGGCTTGTGTCCGTGCATCCGACGCGCCATAAAATCTAACGGTCCGTCAGAAACCGCGGGAAGGGGCCGGGCGTGGGGAACTTCTTGGCAGGCAAGGTCGTCGCCGTGACGGGTGCGGGACGCGGGATCGGACGGGCGGTCGCGCTGGGAGCGGCGGCCGAAGGGGCGAAGGTCGTCGTCAACGACTACGGCGTCTCCGTCGACGGCGGATCGCCCACCAGCGAGGTCGCCGAGGCCGTCGTCAAGGAGATCGAGGCGGCGGGCGGGGACGCGGTCGCGGTCGCCGACGACATCTCCACGATGGCGGGCGGGCAGCGGGTCGTGGACATGGCGCTGTCGTCGTACGGCCGCCTCGACGGGGTCGTGTGCGTGGCCGGGATCCTGCGCGAGCGGATGCTGTTCAACATGACCGAGGAGGAGTGGGACCCGGTGGTCGCCACCCACCTCAAGGGCACGTTCACGGTGTTCCGGGCGGCGTCGGCGGTGATGCGCGCCCAGCGCGCCGGCACGCTGATCGGCTTCACCAGCGGCAACCACCAGGGCTCGGTCTCGCAGGCCAACTACAGCGCGGCCAAGGGCGGGATCATCTCGCTGGTGCGCAGTGCCGCGCTGGGCCTGCACAAGTACGGGGTGACCGCGAACGCGGTGGCGCCGGTGGCCCGGACCCGGATGTCGGCCGGGGTCCCGACGGAACTGACGGAGATCGGCGAACCGGAGGACGTCGCGGCGTTCGTGGTCTACCTGCTGTCGGACGCCGCGCGGGACGCGGACATCACCGGGCAGGTGTACACGGTGGCCGGGCCGAAGATCGCGGTCTGGGCCCAGCCGAGGGAGCTGCGCGCCGCGTACGCCTCGGAGGGGTCCTGGACGCCGGAGCGGATCGCTGAGTTCCTGCCGGGGAGCGTGGGGGTGGACCCGATGCCGATGCTGGCACGCCTGACGGCGATGGAGACGGCGGCGCGGGCCGGAAACCGGCCGAACGCCTAGGGGGCGGCGCGATGCGCTGTGCGGGCGAGTGCGGCGCCGTCGTGGTTGCTCGCGCAGTTCCCCGCGCCCCTTGGGCCCCTGCCCGCGCCGGCGTTCGGAAGGGAACGGCGGTTTCTGTACGGCCGTAGTCCCGACGCTCATCTGGAGGTCACCGTGGAGTTCGGCTTCGCGCCGGAGGACGACGCGTTTCGCCGCGAAGTCCGGGCCTGGCTCGACACGCACGTCAAAGCCGATGCGGACCGGCGCGGTTGGGAGCGTGCGCTCGGGGCCGCCGGGTGGATCGGGCTCGGCTGGCCGGAGGGCGGGTACGGGAACCGGACCGGCACGCTCACCCAGCAGGTCGTCTGGGCCGAGGAGTACGCCCGGTCGGCCGCGCCCCCGCGTTCCGGGCACATCGGGGAGAACCTGCTCGCCCCGACGCTCATCGCCCACGGCAGCGAGGAGCAGAAGGCGCGCTTCCTGCCGCCCGTCGCCGCCGGCGAGGAACTGTGGTGCCAGGGGTACAGCGAGCCCGGCGCCGGTTCCGACCTCGCCGGCGTGCGGACCGCGGCCGTACGCGAGGCGGACGGCTACCGCGTCACCGGCCAGAAGATCTGGACCTCGCTCGCGCACGAGGCCGACTGGTGTTTCGTGCTCGCGCGGACCGAACCCGGCTCGCGGCGCCACCACGGACTCAGCTTCCTGCTCGTGCCCATGGACCAGCCGGGCCGCATAGAGGTCCGCCCCATCCGCCAGCTGACCGGCACCAGCGACTTCAACGAGGTCTTCTTCGACGGGGCCCACGCGCACCTGGATCATGTCGTCGGCGGCGAGGGCAACGGCTGGCGCGTCGCCATGAGCCTGCTCGGCTTCGAGCGCGGGGTGTCGACCCTCGCCCAGCAGATCGGGTTCGCCGAGGAACTGGGACGGGTGGTGCGGGACGCCGTGGCGACCGGCGCCGCCGACGATCCCGTCGTACGGGCGCGGCTCGTGCGGCAGTGGGCCGAACTGCGGGTCATGCGCTGGAACGCCCTGCGCACACTGGGGAGTTCGGCCGGCGAACCCGGCGCGCCGAGCGTGGCCAAGCTGCTGTGGGCCGGCTGGCACCAGCGGCTCGGGGAGCTCGCCGTACTGGTGCGGGGCGCCGGCGCGAGCGTCGGCCCGGCCGACTGGTCGGCCGCCGCGCCGTACGAACTGGACACCGTCCAGCACCTGTTCCTCTTCTCCCGGGCCGACACCGTCTACGGCGGCTCGGACCAGGTGCAGCGCACGATCATCGCCGAGCGCGTGCTCGGTCTGCCGAGGGAACCGAAGGGGGTCGAGTCGTGATGCGTGGTGTGGTGTTCGACGGAAAACAGGTACAGGTCGTCGACGATCTGGAAGTGCGGGAGCCGGGGGCCGGAGAGGTACTGGTCTCCGTCGCGGCGGCCGGGCTCTGCCACAGCGATCTGTCCGTGGTGGACGGGACCATACCCTTCCCCGTTCCTGTGGTGCTCGGACATGAGGGTGCCGGGGTGGTGGAGGCGGTCGGTGTGGGCGTCAGCCATGTCGCGCCCGGGGACCATGTAGCGCTGTCCACACTCGCCAACTGCGGCGCCTGCGCCGACTGTGACCGTGGGCGGCCCACCATGTGCCGGAAGGCCATAGGGCGGCCGCAGAAGCCGTTCATGCGCGGCGGCCGGGCCGTCTACCAGTTCGCGTCCAACTCGGCCTTCGCGGAACGGACGGTCGTCAAGGCCGTGCAGGCGGTACGGATCCCGAAGGACATCCCGCTGACCTCGGCCGCCCTCATCGGCTGCGGCGTACTGACCGGGGTGGGCGCCGTACTGAACCGCGCCCGCGTCGACCGCGGCGACACCGTGCTGGTCATCGGCACCGGCGGGATCGGGCTCAACGTCATCCAGGGCGCCCGGATCGCGGGAGCGCTGCGGATCGTGGCCGTGGACGCCAACCCGGCCAAGGAGGAGGTGGCCCGGCAGTTCGGCGCCACCGACTTCCTGACCTCGACGGACGGCGTCAGGGACCTGCTGCCGACCGGCGTGGACCACGCGTTCGAGTGCGTCGGCCGGGTCGAACTGGTCCGGCAGGCCGTCGACCTCCTGGACCGGCACGGCCAGGCCGTCCTCCTCGGCACCCCCGCCGCCACCGCCGAGGCGTCCTTCGTCGTCGCCTCGATGTTCCTCGACAAGTCCATCCTCGGCTGCCGCTACGGCTCCTCCCGCCCCCAGCGGGACATCGCCCTGTACGCCGAGCTGTACCGCCAGGGGCGTCTGATGCTCGACGAGCTGGTGACCGGGACCTACCCGGCGGAGGACTTCGAGAAGGCCCGCGCCGACGCGGAGGCGGGGCGGGTGGCCCGGGGGGTGCTCACCTTCTGACGGGGGTGCTCACGTTCTGGTGGACCGCGGCGGACCGGAAGGTCCGGCGGTACGCGGTCGGGGTGACGCCGAGCGCTGTCTGCAAGTGCTGCCGCATCGACTGGGCCGTGCCGAAGCCGGCGTCCCGGGCCACCTGGTCCATCGAGAGCTCGGTGGACTCCAGGAGGTGACGGGCGCGTTCGACGCGCTGCTGGGTGAGCCACTGGCCGGGGCTGATGCCGGTCTCCTCGCGGAAGCGGCGCGTGAAGGTCCGTACCGACAGGGCCTCCTGCTCGGCCATGTCCCGCAGCTGGATGGGCTCGTGCAGGCGGGCGAGGGCCCAGGCGCGAGCAGTTGTGGTGCCGGCGACCTGCGGGTCGGGGACCGGCCGGTGGATGTACTGGGCCTGGCCGCCGTCCCGGTGCGGGGGTACGACCGTACGGCGGGCCACCTCGTTGGCGACGGCCGTGCCGTGGTCGCGGCGGACCATGTGCAGGCACAGGTCGATGCCGGCCGCCACCCCGGCGGAGGTCAGCACGTCCCCGTCGTCGATGAACAGGACGTCCGCGTCCACCTTGACCTGCGGGAACAGCCGCTGGAGATGGTCCGCTTCGGCCCAGTGCGTGGTCGCCGGGCGGCCGTCCAGATAACCGGCGGCGGCCAGCACGTAGACACCGGTGCAGATGGAGGCGAGGCGGGTGCCGGGGCGGATGCGGGCGAGGGCGGCGGCCAGTTCGGGGGTGAGGACGCCCTGCTCGAATACCGGGCCCAGCTCGTAGGACGCCGGGATGACCACGGTGTCGGCGGTGGCCAGCGCCTCCGGGCCGTGCGGCACGTGGATCGCGAAGTCGGCGTCGGTCTCGACCGGCCCCGGCGGCCGGACCGAGCAGGTCACGACCTCGTACAGGTGCCGTCCCCGCACATCCCTGGGCCGGCCGAAGATGCGGTGCGGGATACCCAGTTCGAAGGGGAGCAGCCCGTCCAGGGCGAGGACGACGACGCGGTGCGGGCGGAAGCCGGGGTCACTGCTCATGGCCCGATTCTAGCGAATACTGTCCTTCGGGCCACTCGATGGCGTGGGCCGCTCGGCCGAAGCTTTATGGCGTGACCCAGACAAGCGAAGCCGCAGCAGTCGTCGAGGACTCGAAGCCGACCCGCTCACCGCGTATCAACCGTGCCTGGTTCGTCGCCGCCGTCACCTTCGTCACGATCGTCGGCGCGGCGGCCTTCCGCTCCCTGCCCGGCCTGCTCATCGACCCCCTGCACGCGGAGTTCGGCTGGTCGCGCGGCACGATCGGCGCGGCCGTCTCCGTCAACCTCGCGCTGTACGGGCTCACCGCGCCGTTCGCGGCCGCGCTGATGGATCGTTTCGGCATCCGTCGTGTGGTGGCCGTGGCCCTGACCGTGATCGCGGTCGGCTCGGGCCTGACCGTGTGGATGACGGCGGCCTGGCAACTGGTGCTGTGCTGGGGCCTGCTGGTGGGCCTCGGCTCCGGCTCGATGGCCCTCGCCTTCGCCGCCACGGTCACCAACCGCTGGTTCAGCACGCGGCGCGGCCTGGTCAGCGGCATCCTCACCGCCGGCTCGGCCTCCGGCCAGCTGATCTTCCTGCCGCTGCTGTCCTGGATGGTCGAGCGGTACGACTGGCGCCCGGCCGCCGTCACCGTCGCCCTCGCCGCCCTCGCGGTCGTCCCCTTCGTCTGGCTGCTGCTGCGCGACCACCCGGCCGACGTGGGCCTGAAGCCGTACGGCGCGGCGGACTTCGTACCGAAGCCGGCGCCGGTCACCGGAGCCGCGCGCCGGACGGTCGGGGTGCTGCTCTCCGCCGTCCGCACCGGGCCCTTCTGGCTGCTCGCCGGCACCTTCGCGATCTGCGGCGCCTCCACCAACGGCCTGGTCCAGACCCACTTCGTGCCCGCCGCCCACGACCACGGCCTGCCGGTCACCACGGCGGCCTCGCTGCTCGCGGTCATCGGCGTCTTCGACGTCGTCGGCACGATCGCCTCCGGCTGGTTCACCGACCGCTTCGAACCCCGCCGGCTGCTCGCCGTCTACTACGCCCTGCGCGGCATCTCCCTCCTCTTCCTGCCGATGCTGCTGGGCCCCGCCATCCACCCGCCGATGATCTTCTTCATCGTCTTCTACGGCCTCGACTGGGTCGCCACCGTCCCGCCCACCCTGGCCCTGTGCCGGGAGCACTACGGAGAGGACAGCGCCATCGTCTTCGGCTGGGTCCTCGCCTCCCACCAGATCGGCGCGGCCCTCGTCGCCTACCTCGGCGGTGTCGCCCGCGACGCCTTCGGCACGTACGACATGGTCTGGTACGCCTCCGGTGCCCTGTGCGCGGCGGCGGCCCTGATGGCCCTGGTGATCCGGCGCCGGCCGGTGACGGCGGCGGGAAACCCGGCGGCCGTGGGCGGGCCCCTTCCCGCCTAGTGTCCCGAGTCGGAGATTCTTCGTTGGATCTACGTTCGCGAGGCGGGCGCCCGGTGCCCCTCAAAATCGTGTCGGGATCCGGCAGATGAGCCGCCAGCGCGTCAGACGGCGTCCGACGCTGACTCAGGTCACAAGGGCAGGAACCCGTCCGGCATGGACCGGCCGTACAACTCGTTCAGGCCGATCAACAGCACCCCACCCTTCGCCGCCTCGGCCCGCAGGGCCTCGCTGAAGCCCGCCGCACTGAAGCAGGCCAACCCGCAGTGCGAGGTGTCCATGCCGCGCCCGGTGAGCAGTTCCCTTGCCCTTAGGAGGCGCTCGAGGTGGGCGACTCCCATGACCGTGCCCCACTTCGCCTCGCCGAGCAGCGCGACTGAAGGACGGTGCCCGCCGGATCCTTGCTCGACCACGGCCACATCCACCTGGATCTGCCGGCGCGCTTTCGGATCGGTCACGACACCGCTGCCCACCTCGCCCAGGGAGGTACTGAGCAGGGTCCGCCCGGGCCCCAACACGTAGTCACGGCACATCGCCTCGAAGTGCGGACCGGCCACCTGGGACGAGAAACGCTGTCCTGCCTGGGCCCAAACCTCTGCGGCCTGGCCGCCCTCAAGCCGGGCCCAGGCCGGCCGCATGACGGCTTCGTAGAAGTTGATCAGGGGCTCGGTGATGCGGTACTGGGATTTCCCCGCCCGGAAGACGTCGGTTTCCCGCACCAGGAGATGGCTGTCCTCCAGGACATTGAGCGGGTGCGAGATGTCGACGGACTTGCGGCCGATGTATCCGGCGATGCCTCCACGCGTGGTGTTGCCCTGTGCCACGGCGGCCAGCACCGAGTGGTACAGCGCCGTGTCCCGGATGTCGGCCTCCTCGGCGAGCAGGTACCGGGCCTCCCGGAACAGCGGGCTGAACGGAGAGAGGACTGTGCGGCAGATCCAGTCGTCGAAGCCGTCCAGATCGGCGGGGACGTCGTCGGCCAGGAACTGGCGGCGGTATGCGGGCGTACCACCGAGAACCGCGTGCAGCCGGGCGGCGAGTGCGGGATCGGCGGCAACGCCCCAGAAATCCGCCGCCGCCCGGTATCCGAAGGGCCTTACGGTCAGTTCGAGCTGAGCCCGGCCGCGCAGTGGCGCGGTGCTGGCCAGCAGCCCGCCCATCACGGACATCGCCGAGCCGCACAGAAGCAGGCGCATGCGGCTCTCCTCCACCTGGCCGTGGTCGATCGCGCGCTGGATCAGCGAGGGCAGTTCCGGGGCCGCCCTCACCAAGTACGGAAATTCGTCGATGACCACAAGAAACGGGGCGTCCGGCGTTGGTCCGCCGGGCGTCCGGGTGCCGGAGGCCGCGAGCCCGAAGAGGTAGGTGACCGCATCGTCCCAAGTGGCGAAGGAGAAGGCCACCGGGGAGCCCATGTATTCGGCGAGAGCGGCGCTGAACTGGCGAAGCGACTCCGCCTCGGTGGCGTCTGTGGCTCCGAAGTAGAAACCGCCGCACTGTTCGACGAGCGCCCGCAGCAGGTACGTCTTGCCCATGCGCCGTCTGCCACTGAGGACCCCGAGTCCGGCATGTGGCAAGGGGCGGCTGACGAACGCGGTGAGGGCGTCCCACTCGGGACCTCGATCGAAGACGCGTGACGGCTTGGCTGGCCTTGGTTGCTGCATGACCACTCCCGGGGGCCTCCCTCTTAGGGGTGCACTCCTAAGAAGTGTACCCCTAATGGTCATCCGCTCAGGAAGCTTCCGATGGCGATGCCCAACGTTGCCACCCCGAGGAAGGCGGCTCCGCCCGCGTAGGCCGCCCCTACGACCCGGTCGCCGCTCGGGTGCCCTCCCTGTGCCACCCAGAAGACGCCGCCTGCGACGGCCCCGGCAACCGCCGCGGCGACCAGGATGATCGCCACCCACACCTGCTTGCCTCCACTGCCGCTGGCGCCCATGCGAGCCGCCCACCCCTTCCGACCGGAACCGCCCCGAATCATCGAGACACAACAGGGAGGAGCGTAGCAGCGATCCCAACACTCACCGATATTTATGACACTCTCACGGTGATACTCTTCCCGTGACCTGCATTGCGCGAGGAAATGCGCGCGAGGAATCGCCAAGGAATTGGCCGGAAGGCGCTCATGCCCGTCGACAATGGCCTGACCGCGGACCTGCTGCCGCTCACCGCCCGCATCAGATCGGATCTGGCGGCACGGGCCTCCACTGACCCGGCCGCGGAGCGGTGGCGTCAGGAGTACGACTTCGCCACGGCCCATGGTGCGACGGCGAAGACGTGGCGTACCTGGCTGGACGACCGGGTGTCCCGGACCGCGACGGCCTGGGTGCTTGTCACCGTGATGATCAGGTTTTGCGAGGACAACGGGCTGCTCGACATCTCCCTCGCTGGGGACACGCCGCCCGGCGACGCTTTGGGCCGTGCCGTCGATCGGTTCCGCGATCACCCCGCCATGGGCATGGTGTTCGGAGACGGCGGCGGCCATCTGTGGGGGATGCACCCGAGCCCAGAGGCGGCCGCCGAGCTTGTCGGCCTCTGGCGCCGTCGGACGTCCGACGGCGCCCTCGTGCACGACTTCACGGATGCGTCACGCTCCACGAGCTTCCTCACGGACCTCCACTCGTCGCTCGACGAGGGCACACGGCAGTCGTACGGCCAAGTGCCGACGCCGTCGTTCGTCGTCGATCTCGTCCACGACCTCGCTCTCGAACCGGCCCTGGCCGAACGGGCATCCGATGCGGCGCGGCTGTCCGGCGTCCGTCTCGTCGATCCCGCCTGCGGCACGGGTGCTTTCCTGCTCGGGGCGTACGAACGGCTCTTCCACCGGTGGTCCGAGGCCAAGCCAGGGATGAGCCCCTGGCAGCGTGCGGCGCGGGCACTGCGGTCCGTACACGGCTGTGACATCGATCCGTGCGCCGTGCTCGTCGCACGGTTCCGTCTGTTGCTGGCCGCGATGAACAGCACGGGCGAGCAGCGCATTGACGACGTTCCGGATCTGCCGGTGGTGGTGGCGACCGGTGACTCCCTCCTGCACGGCCGTCCCGACGCGCACGGCGGAGCGAGGGCCGTCGAGTTCGACTCCGCAGCCGACATCGACGCGTACTCCGATCGCCACGGACTCCTCGAACCCGCCTCCTATCACGTGGTGACGACCAATCCGCCGTACATCACCGTGAAGGACAAGGCCCTGTTCGCGGCCTACCGAGACGCCTACGCGAGCTGCAGCGGTCCCTACGCGCTCTCCGTCCCCTTCACCGAACTCGCCTTCCGGCTCGCGCGGCGGGGCGTGACAGCGGGCCGCGCCGGCCTGCTGACCTCCAACTCCTTCATGAAACGCGAGTTCGGGCGGAACCTCATCGAGGGCTTTCTCCCCACGGTCGAGATCTCCCACGTCATCGACACGTCCGGGGCCTATATCCCCGGACACGGCACCCCGACCGCAGTGCTCGTGGGCCGTAACCGGCTGCCTGATCGCGACCTGCCCGTGCACGTCGTCGTGGGTCGCCGGGGCGAGCCCGGGGCGCCGACCGACCCCGCGAAGGGAGCCGTTTGGCAGTCGCTGCGTGTTTTGGCGTCCGAGGCAGGGGCCACGAGCCGGTGGGCGGAGTCCTACTTTCAGGACCGCGAGGAGCTGTCGGTGTTCCCCTGGGCCCTGACCCCCGCGGCCGCTCGGGAGGCGCTGCGCCGCATGGAGACCGGGCACCGGCTCCGTGAGCGAGTGGTCCGCGTCGGATACGCCGCCAACACCGGATCCGACGACCTCTTCTGCTCCTCCGCCGACACGTTCCGGCGCTACGGGGCGGAAGAGAGCGTGATCGTCCCGGTGCTGACCGGATCCGAGGTGCGCGACTGGTCGGCGGATCCGGCGCTCGTGGCGTTCTTTCCGCGCTCCGGACCCGGCCGGACCCCCGTCGACCTTCGGGAGCTGCCCGGACACCACCGGCGCCTGTGGCCCTATCGCACGGTCCTGCGGGAGCGGCCGGGGGCGAAGAAGACGGCACCGTGGTACGACTGGCACCAGATCGCCTCCGGCTGGGACATGCACCCCTGGTCGATCGTCTTCCCGTGGGTGGCCACGCACCCGCACTTCAGCCTGCTCCGCGGCTCCGCCGTCCCGCTGAACTCCGCTCCGGAGATCAGGCTGTCACCGAGCGACACAGAGGAGTCCCACCTCGGGCTGCTCGGCGCTCTCAACAGCTCGGCGGTGTCCTTCTGGCTCAAGCAGATGAGTCAGAGCAAGGGGCAGCCGCGGGCCAACCAGCTGCGTGGCGGCGAAGCCTGGGAGAAGATCTACGAGTTCACCTCCACCCGGCTTCTCGATCTGCCGCTTCCCCGGGAGGGGTTTCCGGCCGGGGAAGCCAAGGAGCTGGACCAGCTGGCGGCCGAGTCGAGGCACGTGCTGGGGAAATTTGCCGATGCGGACACCCGGCTCGACGACCGGTTCCTCGCGAAGGCTGCGGACCGGTGGCACACACTCAGGTCGCGGATGATTGCCCTCCAGGAAGAGCTCGACTGGAAGGTGTACGAGCTCTACGGCCTGGTCACCGAGGAGGAAGGGCTGGCCGCCCCGGGAGATGTGCCTGATGTCGCACCGGGCGAGCGGGCTTTCGAAATCGCTCTGGCGAGGAGCGTCGCGGCGGGCGAGGCACAGACCGCTTGGTTCCACCGCCACGCGACGACACCGGTGACCGAAATCCCTGGGCACTGGCCCACCGCGTACCGGGACCTGGTGCAGCGGCGGGTGACGGCGATCCAGGAAAACTCCGTGGTCGCGCTGCTGGAACAGCCCGAGTACAAGCGCCGCTGGGCCGTTCCGCCCTGGGACGCCCGGATCCGCGGCGTCCTCAAGGAACGCCTGCTCGACCGCTGTGAGGCGCCTTCGCTGTGGTACGAGTCCGCTGCCCACATCAGGCGTCCTGTCGCGCTGACCGTCCGGAAACTGGCCGAACTGCTCGGCAAAGACGAGGACTTCATCACCGTGGCAGAGCTCTACTCGCCCAGGGCGAGCGTGACCGAGGTGCTGCTGGAACTGCTCGTCGACGAGCACGTCCCCCAGGCGACGCCTCTTCGGTATCAGGCGTCCGGCCTGCGCAAGCGGACCCGGTGGGAGGAACTGTGGGAGACGCAGCGCCGAGATGACAGAGAGGGGAACGCCGACGAGGCCCCTTCTCCGGCCCCACCGCGGTTTGCACTCGCCGACTTCATGCGGACGTCCTACTGGCGGCAGCGCGGGAAGTTCGACATCCCGAGCGAGCGTTTCGTCTCGTTCGCGTCATCGGCCTCGCCGCTGTCCCTCACGACGACGATCGGCTGGGCAGGCTGGAGCGCGTACGAGCGCGCCCGGGCGGTGCTGGACCTGCTCGACACCGATTCCCATGCGCACACGCACCGTCCGGAGTCGGCCCTGCCGCTGCTCAGGGCGATCGCGGACCTACTGCCATGGGTCCCAGCACCCACGGACGAACCCGGAGCCGGCACCGAGACGGACGGAATGCTTCTTCGTCGTGTGTACACAGAGCACCTCGCCCGCCTCGGTCTGTCGGCGCAGGACGTGATGTCATGGCGGCCTGCCGCGCCGAAGAGAGGCAGACCACGCAAGGGCGCCTGACCTAAAGCAGGAAGCGCCCCCTGTGGAACAGTAACGGCGCCTGGCACGGGTCGTCGCCCACACCCAGCGCGTTCACCCGGCCCACCACGATCAGGTGGTCGCCGCCCGTGTGGACGGCGTGGATCGCGCAGTCGATCCAGGCGGCGGCGCCGGTCAGGCGGGGTGCGCCGGACACCGGGGCCGTGTCGTACGCGACCCCCGCGAACTTGTCCGCGCCGCTCACCGCGAAGGCGCGGCACAGCTCGCCCTGGCCCGCGCCGAGGACGTTGACGCAGAAGACGCCCGCGCGGGCGATGCGCGGCCAGGTGGCCGACGTACGGCCGACCATGAAGCAGATCAGGGGCGGGTCGAGGGAGAGGGAGGAGAAGGACTGGCAGGCGAAACCGGCGGGGGAGGGATCGCCTTCGGCGGCCGGTGAGGTGACAACGGTCACTCCGGTCGCGAAGTTCCCCAGGACACGCCGGAACTCCGTCGGGTCGACCGGCGCCCGCTCGTCCGCGCGTACACACCGCAACTCCGGGCGCGGCAACGCCTCCACGGGCCCCGGCGAGGGGGCCGACCTGAGGTAGCGGACAGCGGCCGCGGCCGCCCCTGCGTGTCCCATCATCCATTCATTGAAGCTGACGGCACGTCAGATGGGAAGGTCGGTGCCGGACGCCGTACGACCGCTTCGTCCGCTGCGCGCACCCTGCGGATCCCCGGACGGCCGGCCTCACCGTCCCCGGAACTCCGGGCTTCTGCGTTCCACGAAGGCCCGCAGGCCCTCCTGGGCGTCCCGCGTCGTCATGTTGATCTCCTGGGCGGCGGACTCGGCCGCGAAGGCGGCTGCCCGGTCGCTGTCCAGGGACGCGTTGACCAGCTGCTTCGTCAGGGCGAGGGTGCGCGTCGGACCGGTGGCGAGCCGGACGGCCCAGTCCCGTGCCGTCTTGGCCAGCTCCTCGTCCGGTACCACCCGGTTGACCAGGCCGAGCCGTTCGGCCTCCGGCGCGGAGAGGGTGTCGCCGAAGAACATCAGCTCCTTGGCGCGGTGCGGGCCGATCAGACGGGGGAGGAGATAGGCGCCGCCGCCGTCGGGAACCAGGGCGCGGCGGACGAACACCTCGATGAAACGGGCTGATTCGGCGGCCAGGACCAGGTCGCAGGCGAGCGCGAGATGGGCGCCGAGGCCGGCGGCGGTGCCGTTGACCGCCGCGATCACCGGCTTCTCGCAGTCGAGGACGGCGCCGACCAGACGCTGGGCGCCGAGCCGGATGGTGCGGGCCACGTCGCCGGGGAGGCGTTCGGCCGTGGCGCCGCCGCGGAGGTCGGCGCCCGCGCAGAAACCCCGGCCGGTCCCGGTGACGACCACGGCCCGTACCGAGGGGTCCGCGGAGGCTTCGGAAAGCAGGTGGATGATGCGTTCCCGCTGGTCAGGGGTGATGGCGTTGAGGGCCTCGGGGCGGTTGAGGGTGATCTGCGCGACCTGGTTGTCAGTGGCGTGCAGTACCAATGACTCAACGGAAATTTCCGGCTCGTCATTCTTTACGGGCTCACGGGGGGAATTAGGCATGTTCATCTCAGCGGCACACCGCCAGCGCGTCGAGCGCCACCGCGCCCTGCCCCTCGGGCAGCACCATCAGGGGGTTGATGTCGAGTTCGGCGAGCTGGTCGCCGAGTTCCAGGGCCATCCGCTGGACGCGCAGGATCACCTCGACGAGCGCTTCGAGATCGGCCGGCGGCCGCCCCCGGACCCCGTCCAGCAGGGCCCGCCCGCGCAGTTCGGCGAGCATGTCCCGGGCCTGCTCCTCGCCGAACGGCGGCACGCGTACGGCCGCGTCGTGCAGGACCTCGACCAGGACCCCGCCCAGCCCGACGGTCACCGTCGGCCCGAACAGGGCGTCGTGCGTGACCCCGACGACCATCTCCACGCCCCGCTCGACCATCTGGCAGACCAGCACACCGTCGAGGGTGACGCCCTCGTAGCGGGCGATGTCGGTCAGCTCCCGGTAGGCGTCCCGGACCTGGCTGGCGGAGGTCAGCCCGATCTTCACCAGGCCCAGCTCGGTCTTGTGGGCGATCTGCGCGCCGGACGCCTTCATCACCACCGGGTACCCGACCAGTGCCGCCGCGCGCACGGCGGCGGCCGCGCTGGTCACCAACTGCTCGCGCGGCACCCGTATGCCGTACGCGCGCAGCAGCTGCTTCGCCGCGTGCTCGCTCAGCTGCTGCCCCGGCCGCATCAGCGCGAGCGCCTTGCGGTACGAGGGCGAGGGCGTGCGCGGGGCCTCGTCGAAGGGGGAGTGGTAGGCGCGGACGAAGCGGTGGTGGTCGAGGTAGGCGCGGACGGCGGTGAGACAGTTGCCGACCGTGCGGAACGTGGCCACCCGGGAGGAGCCCAACAGGACCTCGCGGTAGGCGGGTTCGGTGCCGACCGGCGAACCCCACACCACGCACACCAGCTTGTCGGTCGCCTCGGCCGCGTCGACCAGATCCCGCACGAGGCGGTCGCTGAGCGGCGGGAAGGGCCCGGTGATCGGGCAGATCAGCACCCCGACCTCCGGGTCGGCGAGGATCGCGTCGATGATCTTCCGGCCGCGCCAGTCGCCCACCGGATGACCGCCGTTGTCGACCGGGTTGGCCACGCTCAGGTACTCCGGTATCCACTGGTGCAGCTCGGCCTGCCGTGCCTCGGACAGCACCGGCAGCCGGAGCCCCGCCCCGGACGCCAGGTCCGCGGCGTGCGCTCCCGTGCCGCCCGAGATCGAATAGACGACCACCCCGTCGGCGTGCGGCGGCCGTGCCCGGGCCAGCAGGGCGGCGGTGTCCTGGAGTTCGTCGAGGCCGTCGACGCGGATCACCCCGTACTGGCGCAGCGCCGCGTCGACCACGTCGTCCGCGCCGGTCAGCTTGCCGGTGTGGGAGGCGGCGGTGCGGGCGCCGGCCTCGGTGCGGCCGACCTTCACGGCGACCACCGGCACCTTGCGGCGGGCCGCGCGGTCGGCGGCCAGCAGGAAGGCGCGGCCGTCCTTGAGGCCCTCGACGTAGCAGGCGATGGCGCCGACCTCGGGGCGCTCGGCGAAGTAGGAGATGAAGTCGGCGGTCTCCAGGTCGGCCTCGTTGCCGGTGGGCGCCCAGTGCGAGAGGCGGATGCCGAGTTCCTGGGCGGCGAAGACGGGCCGGCCCTGGTGTCCCGACTGGGTGATCAGCGCGATCGCCGGCCCGTCCAGGTCGTCCCGGAAGCGCTCGAAGGCGTTCAGGTTGGTGTTCGGGCCGAGCAGCCGCAGCCCGGAGCGGCGTACGGCGGCCGCGAGCCGGACCTGGGCCGCCGCCCCCTCCTCGCCGGTCTCGGCGAACCCGGAGGCGAAGGCCACGGCGAACCGCACCTTGGCCTCGGCGAGTTCCTCGAGCACCGGAAGGGGGTCGGCGACCAGGAGTACGGCGAGGTCGACCTGCTCGGGCAGGTCGGCGACGGAAGGAGCGCAGGCGATGCCGAAGACCGACGGCCGGGCCGGATGCACCGGGTGCACCCGGGCCCCGACCCGCTCGGCCCAGTCGAGGATCTGCCGGGTGATACCGGTGTTGGGCCGCCCCTCGGCGTCCGAGGCGCCGATCACGGCGACGGACTCGGGCCGGAAGAACCTGTCCAGATCCGGTACGTCCGCGTACAGCGGCCGTCCGCTGACGTCCTGCTCGTCCGCGTCGGCCGTCCGGCCGTGGACGGCGGGCCCGGGTCGCTGCTCACCGCAGGCGATGACCCGGGCCCGGCGGGAGTCGGTGGTGAGGGTGCCGTGGGTTGATCCAAGCATCGTTCCGCCCGCTCCTGTGTGACAGCACAATTAACTGACGCAGTGTCAGATTACTGAACTGACGCTGCGTCAGGAACTGGTCTGCACGCAAAGTTGAGCCCGAAAGCAGCCTGTCTTCTCACCCGAGGGTGGCCAGCACCTCCTTCGCCACCCGCTCGCCCGACCGCACCGCCCCGTCCATGAAGCCCGTCCAGAACGTGGAGGTCTCCGTCCCGGCCCAGTGGATCCCGCCCACCGGCTCGCGCAGCGCGGCCCCGTACTCGGTCAGCACACCGGGCGGCGCGTAGGCCACCGGGCCGCCCCGTGAGAAGCCCTCATTGTCCCAGCGTTGCAGCACGAAGGAGGCGGGAGATCCGGCCTTGTCCCCGAAGTAGTTGACGTAGTCGGCCAGGACGGCGGCCTTGACGTCGGCGACGCTCGCCGCGTCGTACACCCGCATCTCGTCGGCCTCGATGAAGCCCATCAGCGCCCCGTAGGAGGCGTCCGGCGGGGAGTTGTCGAAGGTCGAGCGGACCACGCCGGAGTCGCTGACGGCCTGCCCGTTGAGGCCGGCGGCCCGCCAGAAGGGGGTGTCGTAGACGGCGATGGCCTTGCCGATCGAGCCCATCGGCATCCGCTGGGTGAGCTGGTCGCGGGCGGCCGGAAGCAGCGGATCGTAGGTGATGCGGGCGGCCAGCGGCGGCGGCACGGCGACCACGACCCGGGTCGCGTTGACCGTGATCCCGTCCGCCGTGACGACGTACGAGCCGCCGGACCCGACGATCGACCGCACCGGCGCGCTCAGCACCACCCGGTCGCCGAGGGCCGCGGCGAGCTTGATCGGGACCTGCTGGGAGCCGCCGACGAAGCGGGACTCCTGGGCGCCGCCCGCGGTGTCGGTGAGCCGCTCCAGGGTGCCGGCGGTGGACTCGTTGCCGGCGGCGGCGATGTAGTAGAGGACGTAGAGGAGGGAGAGTTCGCGGGGCTGGGCCGAGAAGATCGATGTGCAGGCCAGGTCCAGGAGGAACTTGGCGGACGGGACGATCGCGTGGGCGTTCAGCCAGCTCTCGAAGGTCTGCCTGTCCCACTCGGCGGCCTTGGCGGCGGTCCAGGGCGCGTCCACCGGCACCTGCGCGGCCATGCTGTCCAGCTCGGACTGCACGATCGCCGCGTTGGCGAGTCCGGCCGCGTCGACCGGTGGCACCGAGCCGAGCAGGCCGCTGGTGTCGTAGGGCGTGCGCTTGCCGTCCTTGTAGAGGAGGTTGTCGCCCGTGTTGTAGGTGGCGAAGGTCGCCACGCCCAGGGAGTCGGCGAGGGCCTTGAGGCGGTCCTGGGTGGGGCCGATGAACTCGCCGCCGCCCTCGGTGTGACCGCCGCCCGCCAGCGCCAGGTTCACCACCCGGCCGCCGACCCGGTCCCGGGCCTCCAGCACGGCCACCGACCTGCCGCCGGCCACCAGGTCGCGGGCCGCGGTGAGCCCGGCGAGGCCGCCGCCGACGATCGCGACGTCCACGGTCCGGGAGGCGGCCGAGGCGGCCGAGGTGGTCGATGCGACTGCGGTGGCCGCGGTGGCCGCGGTGGCCGTACCGGCGGAGACCGCGGTGAGGCCGGCCGCCCCGGCGGCGGCGCCGCCGAGGAGGGAGCGGCGGGAGAGGGACCTCGCGGGGGAGAGCTGTCTTTCGCGTGCCACGTGCGTCCTCCGTCATGAGCGAGAGGGGTGGAGCCGGAAAGTTGAGCAGGGCTCACATTCTGGGCTCGGACACACGGATAGTGCTACCGCCGGTAACAAAGAACTCCCGTCGCATCCGTCACATGGGCAACGAGGCGCATACATAAGGAGGTTGAGGATCCCTACGCCGTCCGGGGGGCGGGTCACGCCGTCCGGGGCGGTCGGTCTAGGCCGCCCGCTGTCGCTTGGCGACGGACTTCGCGATCTTCTGCGCGTCGAGCGCCATCTCCCGGAACATGCCGCTGATGGGGTTGGTGTAGCCGGTGAAGTAGAGGCCGGGGGCGTGCTTCGGGCTGCGGGGTCCGTGGGTGGCCGGATGGCCGCGGTCGTCGAGGACGCCGAGGTGGCCCACCAGGTCCTCCAGTGCGCGCACGTATCCGGTCGCGGCGATCACCGTGTCGGGGGAGGCGAGGGTGCCGTCGGCGAGTGTGACCTTGCCGTCCTCGAAGCCGTCGACGGCGGCCACGATCTCCACCTTCCCCTCCCGCACCGCGTCGACGAGGCCGACGTCCAGGATCGGGATGGCGCCCTGCCCGACCCGGCTGTAGAGGCCGGTGCCGGGGCGGGGCAGGCCCTGGGCGGCCAGGTCGGGCACGCTGACCTTGGCCATCGTGCGGGCCAGCCGGTCGACGAGGGACACCGGGAGGCGTCGTACCAGGATCGAGTTGTACTGGGCGGCCCAGCCGGCGGTGGAACGGCGCACGATGTGCGGGACCGTGCGGACGGCGAGCCGTACCCGGGAGGCGCCGCCCTCCACCAGGTCGACGGCGATCTCGGCGCCGGTGTTGCCGGCGCCGACGACGAGGACGTCCTGCCCGGCGAAGGGCTCGGCGTTCCGGTACTCGCCTGCGTGCAGGAACCGGCCCCCGTAGGTGGCCAGGCCGGGCCAGTCGGGGATGCGCGGGGTGTGGTTGAAGCCGGTGGCGACCACCACCGCGGAGCCGGTCAGCTCCCGGCCGCCGGAGGCGTGCAGCAGCCAGCCGTCGCCGGCGGGCGAGCGCTCCACCCGGGAGACCTCGACGCCGGTGACGATCTCCAGTTCGTGGTGCTCGGCGTACTTCTCCAGGTAGCGCACCACGTTGTCGCGGGAGACCCAGCGGCCGAAGCGGCGCGGCATGGGCAGGCCGGGCAGCGCGGAGAGACGGCGGGTGGTGTGGAGACGGAGGCGGTCGTAGTGGTGGCGCCAGGAGGAGCCGACGTCGTCGGACTTCTCCAGGACGACGGCGCGGATGCCCCGGGCTCGCAGCGCGTACGCGGCGGCGAGACCTCCGGGGCCGGCGCCGATGACGTAGACGGGCGAAACGGTGGGGGGAAACACGGCCATGGGCGGGAGCGTAATCACGCGTCACGTTGATGGGTCTCGGTCAAGACCGGAATTGGTTGCGGATTGATCACACCCGTAGGAGAAGTGAGTGGGACTTGTGACGTAGCCCACTTCATCTGAACGGAAACCGAACAGAAGGGGCGGGAAAAGGCCCGCGCCGCCGGGCTCCGGTGCGCGGGAGCCCGACGGCGCGGGTGGGCGGTGTCCTTGGACAGACGGGAAAAGGACACCGCGTTCGGGGAGGCTATCGCGGTCGTGAGGGGCCTATCTCGATTGTGAGAGGTTCTTACTTCCGCGGCGGTTTCTCAGTCCCGCTAGCCCTTCTTGCCGTTGCCGTTGCCGTTGCCGTTGCCGTTGCTGTTTCCCTTGGTCTTGCCCTGGCCGAAGCCCGTCACCTCGGCGATCCAGGTGATGAAGTCGCCCGGGTCGGTGTTGGCGCCATGGCCCTGGTCCCAGTAGTAGAGGTGGTTCACGTCGTCGCCGAGGTTGTCCAGGCGGGCCGCCAGGTTCGCGGAGATGACGTGCGAGGTGTCGGTGTCATTGATGCCGAGACGGATCCACCAGTGCTTCGAGCGCTTGCCGTTGACCTTCTCCACCAGGTGGTACATCGGGTTCATCAGGTTCAGCTTCTCGGGGATGTCGCCCGCGACCCGCTTGGTGCCGAGACCGGTGGAGTCATTCTTCGCGCCGTAGGCCGTGAAGTGGCGGCTTTCGGTCGTACCGGCTCCGAACTCATTGTTTTCGCCGGCGGACAGGTCGAAGGCGTCGAAGGCGGGGGTGGTCTTCTTGCGGGCGCCGACGTGGGTGAGGTAGTCGTCCCAGCCGAAGGTGGCCTTGCCGCCGGACCAGGTGATGAAGGTGTTGGCGGCCAGATAGGTCTCGCGGTCCGAGTCCGACAGGGCGGCGAGGTAGGTGGTGGCGGACGGCTCCAGGTACTGCTTGAGCAGGTACTCGTCGTAGTTGCGGGCGGTCAGCGGGCCGAAGCCGTCCAGGCCGCGCAGCTTCAGGCTCGCCTGGTACTCGGCGAACTGCGCCCGCAGGTCCTTCGACACGGCCTGGTCGACGACCTTGCCGGTGGACTGGGTGACGTTGGAGCCCCAGTTCCACTCGTAGCCGCCGTCGGCGTGCTCCAGGTCCGTGATCGGGCACCAGGCGCCGGTCGCGAAGATCGCGTCCGAGGCGTCGGCCGCGCCGATCTCCTTGAGGTACTTGTCGTAGATCGGGCTGTCGCCGGAGGCGCCGAGCAGCGAGGACAGGGCGCCGCCCGCACTGGTGCCGGCCGAAACGATCCGGTCGACGTCGCCGGGGATGAGGCCGCGGTTGGCCTTCACGTACCGCACGGCCGCCTTGAGGTCGACGATCGCGGCGGGGGCGGTGCCGTAGTACTCGCCGTCGGAGTTCTTGAGGGTGCGGCCGCGGGCGCCGGGCTCGACCACCACGTAGCCGGCGGCCAGGGCCAGCAGCTGGTTGGAGGCGGTGGCGCCGCCGGTGGCGTTGGTGTTGCCGTTCGCGTTGGAGGTGGTGGAGGCCGAGGCGCTGGGCGCGGCGCTGCCGGTGGGCGCACCGCTCGGGGCACCGCCGCCGGCGCTCATGCCGCCGGCGCCGACACCGGTGGCGTCCGCCACGGAGGAGGGCATGTACCCGCCGACGGAGTTGGCGAACAGGATCGGCGCGTTCGTCGGGTCGACCGTCTCGCCGTCGATCTCGACCGGGGCGCTGACGACGAGCGACTGGTAGGTCTCGTCCACCGGGTTGGCGACATAGGTGATCGCCTTCCAGAAGTGGTACGTCACCGAGTGGTCGTCGCCGTCCGTGTCCGTGACGGTCGTCGTCAGCTTCGTGTACGCGTCCGGGTCGAACTTAAGGGAGCCCGAGGAGCCCGAGGAGGAGTCGCTCGACGCCTGTGCGCTGAGGGCGATGCCGCCGACTGCTGCGACACCGGCCGTGGCGCCGATGCCCATGACCACGGTCCTGCGCTTCACTGCCCTGTGCTTCACCTTGCTGCCTCTCGTGTGCGGGCTCCTTGGCCTTGCGTATGCGAACGTAATTCGGCGCCAACAAAATCGTCAACAATCTGCCGGGATTCATGGCGGACTCACAACCCCATGGGAAACGCACAGCTTTTGCTCATCGCCCTCTGGGCTCCCGCATCCATCTGACATAACGTCAGATTCATGGATGCGACGAGTGCGCCGACCGCGACGACCGCCGACCGGGCCCGCCCGGCCGCCCGGCGGTACGACCTCCCCGAACCGGACGCCTTCACCCGCCCCTACTGGGAGGCGGCGGCCGAGGGCAGGCTCCTTCTCCGCCGCTGCGGCTCCTGCGGCCGGGCCCACCACTACCCCCGGGAGTTCTGCCCGCACTGCTGGAGCGAGGACGTCACCTGGGAGCCCGCGACCGGCCGCGCGAGCCTCTACACCTGGTCCGTCGTGCACCGCAACGACCTCCCGCCCTTCGGTGACCGCGTCCCGTACGTCGCCGCCGTGGTCGACCTGGCGGAGGGCCCGCGCATGATGACCGAGCTGGTGGACACGCCCGAGCCGCGCGCTGGACTGGAGCTGGCGGTCGCCTTCCGGGAGGGCGTGCCGGTGTTCCGCCCCGCGGCACGCTGAACAGCGAGCGGCCGGGGCAGCGGGCGGCCAGGACGGAGGGCGGCCGGAACCGGGAGCGGTCGGCACAGGGGGCGGCCGGAACAGGGAACGCGCCGAAACGGGCTGGGCCATCACCCGGCACAGAGGCTTCAATGACCCCATGGCCCAGATCGACGAACAGCCCGCCGCCCGCCGCCCCGACGTCACCCCGCACGGTCACGGTCTGCGCCTCGACCACTGGAACCCGGACTCGCGGGCCCACGCCGAGGCCTGGCTGTGCGGCCGTACCGACCTGGACTTCCTCCGCTGGAACACCCCGCTCCAGCCGGACATCGACCTCGCCGGGGCCCGTGCCGCCCTGCTGAGGCAGCGGAAGCAGGCGGCCGCCGGCGGCTGCGCGCCGTTCCGGATCGCGGACGCGGAGAGCGGTACAACCCTCGGGCACATCGGCATCAACATGATCGACCGGGTGTCCCGTTGCGCCCGGGTCGGCTACTGGGTGCTCCCCGAGGCGCGGGGCCGCCGGGTCGCCACCCACGCCCTGGCCCTGGCCGCCCGCTGGACCTTCACCGAGCTGGGCCTCTACCGCCTGGAGTTGGGGCACGCCCTCGGCCACGAGGCGTCCTGCCGGATAGCGCGGACGTGCGGATTCCCGTACGAGGGGACGCTGCGGGGCGCGATGTTCGAGGCGGGCCGGCCGAACGCGTTCCGGGACGCGCACCTGCACGCCCGCCTCGCCTCGGACCCGGCGCCGGCGCTGGATTAATTCGCGTGCGGGGGGCGGCGGCCGACCGCGACCATCGACCATGGCCTCCGAGACACCCGCATCCGAAGCGTCCGAAGCAACCGAAGCATCCGAAGCCACCGACACGTCCGAGGCAACCGACGCGTCCGACTGGCACTTCACCTCCGACGTGGACGAATTCCTCGACCACGCGCAGGACTTCCTCGACTCCCGTCCGGACCTGCACACCGTCCATCTGACGGTGACCCGGCAGCTGAGGCACAGCGGCCCGTCGGCGTACGGCGACCAGCCCCCGTTCCTCGGCTACCTGACCCGGAGCGACGGCAGCGTGGGCGCGGCCCTGCTGCACACCCCGCCGTACGCCCTGCGCACCACCCGCCTCACGGCCGGGGAGACCGAGGCACTGGCCTCCCGGCTCCTCGCCGTCGGCCACCCGGTCTCCGGATTCGCCGCCGAACGCGCCACGGCGGAGGCGTTCGTGGCGGCCTGGGAACGGCGGACCGGGACGCCCGGGAAGCTCCATGACCTCGAACGGCTCTACCGGTTGGACGAGTTGACGGTTCCCGCGCCGGTGCCGGAGGGCCGGGCGAGGGTGGCCGGGCCGGCGGACCGGGAGCTGCTGATCCGCTGGTACGGCGGCTTCGTCGCCGACGCGGGCCTGCCGGGCGGCCGGGACGGCGGGGACTGGGCCGACTTCCGGTTCTCCTACGGCGGCATCACGCTCTGGGAGACCCCCGACGGCACCCCGGTGTCCATGGCCGGCGTGACCCCGACGGTCGGCGGCCAGGCCCGGGTCGCGCCCGTCTACACCCCGCGCGAGCTGCGTGGCCGCGGCTATGCCGGCGCGGTGACGGCGGAGGTCAGCCGGGTGGCCCTGGCCCAGGGCGTCGGCGAGGTCCTCCTCTTCACGGACCTGGCGAACCCGACGAGCAACGCGCTCTACCAGCGCATCGGCTACCGGCAGGTGGCCGACTGGGCGGTGTACGACTTCGGGGAGCGGGCGTAGGGGCGGGCTGGCGCCTACGGCTGGCGCGCGCCGTGCGATCCGGCGCGCACGTCCGGCGCGCGCCGTGCGGAACCGGCGCTCGCGGCTGGCGTGCGTGGCGAGTGAGCGGCGCTCGCAGCCGGGTGTGCGCCGTGTGGCACGGCGCACGCGGCCGACGTGCCCCGTGCGGAACCGGCGCTCGCGGCTGGCGTGCGTGGCGAGTGAGCGGCGCTCGCAGCCGGGTGTGCGCCGTGTGGCACGGCGCACGCGGCCGACGTGCCCCGTGCGGAACCGGCGCTCGCGGCTGGCGTGCGTGGCGAGTGAGCGGCGCTCGCGGTCGGGTGTGCGCCGTGCGGCACGGCGCGCGCGGCCGGCGTGCCCCGTGCGGAACCCGCGCTCGCGGTCGGCGTACGCGGCGAGGGGTCGGCGCTTGCAGCCGGGCGGGCGCCGTACCGCACGGCGTTCACGGCCACAGCAGTTGCTTCCGCCAAGTCCCGTCCTCCTCCTCGACGTACCGGAGCCGGACATGGCGTCGGTCCGGGTCGCCCTGGAAGAACTCGGCCTCCTCCGGGCGCAGCCGGTAGAGGGTCCAGGTGGGGGAGGGGGCGGTCGGGTCGGCGCGGGCTCGTTCCCAGGCCGCCTCCGACTCCTCCCGCAGCTCCTCCAGCGAGGACAGGACGCCGCTCTGCCTGCCGGTGAGCGCCGCCGCCAGGGCGCCCGTCGAGCGGGCGTGCAGGTCCGCCTGGCCCTCCTCCGACGGGGCCGGGGTGACCGGCCCGCGGAGCCGGACCTGGCGGCCCAGCACCGGCCAGTAGAAGGCCAGCGCCGCGTACGGGCGGGCGGTCAGCTGATGCCCCTTGCGGCTGGTCAGATGCGACGCGAAGGACCAGCCGTCCGGGTCCGCGCCGTGCAGCATCACGATCCGTACGTCCGCCCGGCCCTCCTCGTCCGCCGTGGCCAGCGACACGGTGTGCGGCTCCGGCTGCCCGGCCGCCACCGCCTCCGCGAACCACGTGGTGAAGAGGGGGAGCGGGGCATCGGGTGCCGACGCCGGGTCGAACGGCCGTAGCTCCGTGGTCTCGGGGGACCAGACCCGGAGCGACTTCAGGAGCGTGTGAAGATCCGTTGCTGCCATGTGCCGAGTATCACTCGGGGACCTCGCGAGGCCGCACCATCAGGACGTCCTACGGTGGCCCGGCGTGCCCCGGGGGGGCACGGGGACCGGACTCCCCGGGCACAACCGAGCAAATCCCTGCGAACACCTGTGCCCCGGCCCCACACTGTCCGGCATGAGGGGACCCAGGACCGTGCGGGTGGCCGTACGCCACGTACTCGGCGACGCCGGGCGGCCCAGGACGCGGACCGTCACCTGGGCCGCGCGTGACTTCCGGCTGGTCCGGCCGGCCGAGGGCCGGGACCGCGTCGAGCTGGAGTGTCCGGTCTGCTCGGCCGCGCTCGTCGCCGAGGTCCGCGACCACGCCCGTACCCGGCGCATCCGCCTGACCTGGGGCACGGTCTCCCTGCTCGCGCTGGTGCTGTTCGCCGCCTCGCTGGCCTACGCCGTCCACGAGGGCGGCCGGACTCTCCCGGCCGGGCAGTCGCCGCCGCTGCTCCTCCCGGTCAGTGTGGCCGCGGCCGTCGTGACCCTGATCGTCGCCCCGGCCGCCTGGGCGATCGCCCGCACCCACATCGGCGTCACCCTCGTCGACGCCCCCGGCCCCCGCCGCGGCCATCGCATCGTGCCGGTGCGCCGCTGAGGCACCCCTCAGTGCCGGGCGAACTGGACCCCGGTCCGCTGGACCGCGTCCGGGCGTACCGGGAGCGCGGGCACGGTGAGCTGTTCGCCGTAGATGTCGGTGAGGCGGAGTTCGCCGCCGCAGCCGGTGCCCTGTTCGGAGAGGAAGTAGTTGTACCCGGTGCGGGTCAGCGCCAGCCAGCCGCCGCCGGTGCGGACCTCCAGGCGGGCCAGCGGATTGCGGTGGCCGATCGCCTGGATGCCGCACCAGTACTGGGTGGAACCGGCCTTGTAGCGGATCGACACCGTGTCCGAGGTGGCCGGGCTCAGCAGGCTCCAGGTGATCGCGATCCGGCCCGCCGAGAGGGGCGCGAGCTTCGCGAACGCCTGCCGGCTGAGGTCGAGTTGGCCGACCGCACAGGGGGCCGGGCACTCGTTGGTGATGCGTACGGTGATCGACGTGCCGCTCGCCGCGCGGACCGAGACGTACGCCCCGCAGGCCTTCGCCGTCTCGTAGTCCGCGGTGTTCATCGCCGCGGTCATGACGTCGTCGGTCGGGCCGAACGAGCAGGCGCCGTCGCCGTTGCCGACGTCGTAGGAGGTGGCGACCCCCTGGTAGGTGGCCCCGGGCCGGATCCGGCCGGCCGCGGGGGCCGTGGTGGTGGACGGGGTGCGGGCGGTGCCGGCCGCCGCGCGCCGGGCCGGGGCGGCGGACGGAGCCGCGGACGCCGTCGGCGTGGTCCGTGCGCTCGCCGTGGGCTTCGATGACGCCGACGATCCCTTGGAGGGCGTCGCCGATGCCGTCGCCGTCGTGCTCGCCTCGGCTTCCGGCGAGGCCGTGGCCGAGGCCGCGGACACCGCCCGGTCCGCGGCCCCCTGCCCGGCGCCGGCCGTGCCGTCGGGGCGGAAGGCGACGACCAGGGTCACGACCAGGGCGACGGCGGCCACGGCGGCCACCGCGAGGAGAGGGCCGCGGACCGGGCGCCACTCGAAGTTCTGGTCCGGACGCGGACGACGGCGATGTGAGGAGGAGGCCACGGAGCGATCCTTACGCGGTTCGGCGGTGCACGTCCTTCGAACGTCTCGTTCTGGACGTCGAAGCTTCCGGAACGCAGTCGCCGCCGCGGCCCGGAAGGTTGCCGCGGCCCGGAAGGTTGCCGCGGCCCGAAAGGTTGCCGCGGCCCGAAAGGCTGCCGCCGTCCTCCCCCGCCCCAGGTGTCACCCCAGCCCCTCGCCCCCGCTGTCACCCCCGCCCCAGCACCACCGTCCCCGACGAGCAGAACCAGCCCCCCGTCCCCGACGCCACCCCCAGCTCCGGCAGCCCCCCGTCCGCCCGGCGCACCTGCCGGTCACCGGCCTCACCGCGCAGCTGCCGTACCGCCTCCACCAGCAGGAACAGCCCCCGCATGCCCGGGTGCTGGGCCGACAGCCCGCCCCCGTCCGTGTTCACCGGGAGCTCTCCGCCCTCGACCCGCAGCCGCCCCTTCTCCACGAACGCCCCGCCCTCGCCCTTCGCGCAGAAGCCCAGGTCCTCCAGGGTCACCAGCGTCATGTAGGTGAAGGCGTCGTAGATCTCGGCGAAGTCCACCTCCGAGGGCCGTACGCCCGCCCGCCGGAAGGCCAGTTCGCCGCTCACCGCCGCCGGGGACACCGTGAAGTCCGCCCACTCCGACATGGTCGCGTGCGAGACGCACTCACCCGTGCCGAGGATCCACACCGGGGAGGTCCGGCACTCCCGTACGTACTCCTCGGCCGCCAGCAGCACGGCCGCGCCGCCGTCGGAGCGGATGCAGCAGTGCAGCTTGGTGAAGGGGTCGGCGATCATCGGGCCGGACAGGACCTCGTCGACCGTGACCGGGGTGCGGAACATCGCCTCCGGGTTCAGCGCCGCGTTCGCCCGTGCCTGGACCGCCACCTCCGCCAACTGCTCGATGGTCGTGCCGTGTTCGATCATGTGACGGCGGGCCGCCATCGCGTACTTGGCGATGAGCGTATGGCCGTAGGGGACTTCGAATTGCAAGGGCCCCCGCGCGCCGAAGGACAGGTCACCCGTCCTGCGGCCCGCCTTGATGTCGGCGCGGGCCGTCGAGCCGTACACCAGCAGGACCGCGTTGACATGGCCGGCCGCGATCGCGTCCGCCGCGTGGGCCGCCATGACCTCCCAGGTGGAGCCGCCGACCGAGGTGGAGTCGGCCCAGGTGGGGCGCAGGCCCAGGTACTCGGCCACCTCCACCGGGGCCAGGGTGCCCAGGCCCGCGGAGGCGAAGCCGTCGACCACCTCCCGGCGTAGGCCGGCGTCGGCGAGCGCGCGGCGGGCCGCCTGGGCGTGCAGGGCGTAGGCGGTGGCGTCGTCCACGCGGCCGCAGTCGGACAGGGCCACGCCGACCACGGCGACCTTGCGGGGTCCGGTCATGAATCTGACGGTACATCAGATCCGCTCCACTCCGCCCCTGTGCATCTGCATCCAACGCCCCTAGCATGACGGGCCGTCAGATCGTCAGGAGGTCCGGTCATGGACGCCCGCTTCACCGACGAGCAGGACGAGATCCGGCGCGCCCTGCGTGAACTGCTCCACAAGCGCTGCGGGACGGAGGACGTACGGGCCGCCGTCGACCGGCCGGAGGGGCACGACCCCGCCCTGTGGACCGCCCTCGGCGAACAACTCGGCCTGCCCGGACTCGCCCTGCCCGAGGAGTTCGGCGGGGCCGGCTGCTCCGCCACGGAAGTCGCGCTGGCCGCAGAGGAGTTGGGGCGCGCGCTCGCCCCCTCCCCGTTCCTCGCCACCGCCGTCCTCGCCGCCCCGCTGCTGCTCGCCCTCGGCACCGGCGCCCAACGCGCCGAGTTGCTCCCGAGGATCGCCGACGGCAGCCTCACCGCCGCCCTCGCCGTCCCCGGCACCCGGCTCGGCACCGCCCTCGCGCTCACCGGCCCCGGCGGCGGCGACTGGGCCGGCGGCGGACGGGCCGGCGGTGTCCAGGCACGGCATCAGGGGGACCGGTGGCAGCTGTACGGAGAGGCCGACCAGGTGCTGGACGGGCACAGTGCCGGCGTGCTGCTGGTCCCCGCGCACGCCGGCGGGTACGCCCGCTCGCGCGTCCTGCTCTTCCTGGTGGCGGGGGACGCCGACGGGGTCGTACGGACCCGGCGCACCACCCTCGATCCGACCCGCCCCCAGGCCAGGGTCCAACTGCGCCATGTGGCCGCGGAACCGCTGGGCGACGAGGACACCGACGTCCGGCCCGCGCTCGCCGCACTCGGCGACTCCGTGGCCGCGGTGCTCGCGGGCGAGGCCGTGGGGGCCGCGGACCGGGCGCTGGAGCGCACGGTGGAGTACGTGAAGCAGCGGGAGCAGTTCGGGCGGGCGATCGGGTCGTTCCAGGCCGTCAAGCACCGGCTGGCCGATGTGCACGTGGCGGTACGGGCGGCCCGGTCGGCCGCCTACTACGCGGCCTGGGCGACGGCCCAGGGGGAGCCGGTGGGCGCACTGGCCCTGGCCCAGGCGCTGGAGGCGCTGCGGACCGCCGCCGCGGAGGGGATCCAGCTGCACGGCGGGATCGGGTTCACCTGGGAGCACGAGGCGCATCTGTCCTTCAAGCGGGCGGCCGGGGACGAGCTGCTCTTCGGGCCCGTGCACCGGCTGCGCGGGCAGGCCGCCGACGCGGCTGGGCTGTTCGGGGGACAGGGGGTGGCGGTGTGATCGGCGAACGCCTGGTGCGGAAGGCGGCGGCCAGCCGCGGGTTCCTGAAGGTCGCCCCGCATGTGGTCCCGGCCCTGGACCGGGCCGTGCACCGGCTCAGCGGGGGCCGGCTGCTGCTCAGCGCGCAGATGCTGCCGGGGGCGATCCTGACCTCCACGGGGGCGCGCAGCGGCCTGCCCCGGCGTACGCCGCTCGCGTGCATGCCCCAGGAGGACGGCTGGCTGCTCGTCGGGTCCAACTACGGCCGGACCGACCACCCCGCCTGGACCTACAACCTCCTCAGGCATCCCGCCGCCGAGATCAGCTGGAAGGGCCGGGACATACCGGTCACGGCCCGGCTGCTGACGGGGTCGGAACGGGCGGCCGCCTGGCGTGAACTCCTGCAGTTCTGGCCGCCGTACGCGACGTACCAGGAGCGGGTGGACCGGGAGCTGCGGGTCTTCCGGCTCACTGCCCCGTAAGGGGAGCAGGGGGTGCAGCGGGAGCGGCGGTCACGGCGCGTGCTGCACGGCTCGCCGGGGCGCGGCGGTCGGTCACAGCGCGTGCTGGGCCAGCAGCAGGGCGCCGATGCCCAGCATCGCCGCCCCCGAGGTGCGGGTGACCGCCCGGGCCGCCCTCGGGCGCGCCGACAGCAGACGGCGGGCCAGGGTGCCGACGGCGAGGTAGACGGCCGCGCAGGCCGCCATGTGGAGGGCGCCGAGTACGGCCGTCTGGGCGGCCACCGGGGCGTGGTCGCCCCTCGTCACCAGGAACTGGGGGAGTACGGAGAGGTAGAGCAGCAGGCCCTTGGGGTTGAGGCCGCTGATCGCCGCACCCCGCCAGAAGTCCGGCCCCTCCGTCCCGGCCGCCGCCTCTTCCGCCTCTCCCGCCTCCACCGGTACCGCCGGGCGCCGCAGCACGCTCCACCCCAGCCACACCAGATACGCGGCTCCGGCCACCGTCAGGACGGTGAGCAGCGCGGGCGAACTCGCCACCAGCACCGCGAGCCCCGCGACCGCGAGCGCCGTGTGCAGCGCGTACCCGGCGACCAGGCCCGCCACCGCGCGCGGCACCGAGCGGCCGCGCACTCCGGCGGCGATCACGAACGCCCAGTCGGCGCCCGGCACGCACACCAGCAGCAGGTCCACGGCGAGGAAGGAAATCAGGGGTCCGGTGTCCATGGCAGGGACATTAAGGGTGAAAGGCCCGAAAGTGTTGTCGAAATTTGCTCGCGACCAGCTGTTCCGGGGGAGAATCTTCCCCATGGACCACGTGGACCGGAAAATTCTTGCCGAGCTTCAGCAGGACGGGCGGCTGACCGTGACCGAGCTGGCCGGGCGGGTGCGGCTGAGTGTCTCGCCGTGCCACCGGCGGCTGCGCGAGCTGGAGCGGTCGGGGGCGATCAGCGGGTACCGGGCGGTGGTGGACCCGGCGTCCGTGGGGCTGACCTTCGAGGCGCTGGTCTTCGTCTCCATGCGGCAGGAGGACCGGGACACGGTCGCCGACTTCGAGCGGGCGATCGCGGAGATCCCCCATGTGCTGGACGCGCAGCGGCTGTTCGGCGAGCCCGACTACCTGCTGCGGGTGGCCACCGCCGACCTCGCCGCCTTCCAGCGGCTCTACGACGAACGGCTCGCGACCCTGCCGGGCGTACAGCGCCTCACCTCGACCCTGGTGATGAAGCACGTGGTCCGGGACCGCCCGCTGCCGGCGTGACGGAACGGGTAGCGCAACAGGCGGTGGCCCACCTCCGGTGAACCACCGCCTGCCAGACAGGACCCAGGGCGCGGGTTACTTCGTGGGCTTCTTCCCGGTCACGCCCAGGTGCACCAACAGCGCGAGGTTCGGCTTGAGTTCGGCCTGCTTCACGCCCCAGGACTGGAAGCCCTTCTGGTGCGAGGCGACCGCCGCGAGCATCGCGACCAGCGAGCCGGCCATGGCCGCCGGGTTCACGTCCTTGTCGACCTTGCCCTTGGACTGCAACTCCGTGATGGAGTCGGTCAGGGAGTTGTTCACCGAGTTGAGGATCTTCATACGGATCTTGTAGAACCGTTTGTCCCCTTCGGCCGCGCCGAGGTCGACCACGCGCAGGATCGCGTCGTTCTTGCGCCAGAACTCCAGGAAACCGTCCACGAGTTCCTGCGCGGTCGCCCAGCCGGCCTTGCCGACCCAGGAGCGCCCTGCCAGCAGCTCGGTCAACTGGCCGCCCTCGGTGGCCATGTGCTCGGCGATCTCCAGGACGGCGCCCTCGACGTCCGGGAAGTACTGGTAGAAGGTCGCGGGCGAAGTACCCGCCTTCCGGGCGACATCGATGACCTTGACGTCCCGGTAAGGGGAGGAGCTGAGCATCTCGCTGAGGCAGTCGAGCAGCTTCTGCCGGGTCGCCTGCCCACGCCGGCCGGCCACGCGGCCGTCGACGGTACGCACTTGTCCTGTCATGCCGTCAGCTTACCGAGGGGTGATCGGAGCGCGATTCGGCCGACTGCAAATGGGGTGCACGGGTGTATGGGGGGTGGGTGACGGGTGCGTGGGGGGTGCCACCCCAGGTGGTGCGGCTGGTCTGCGGGGTGCGAGCCGGGCGGTTACTTTGACGACATGGCCGAAAACAGGGCATCCGCGTACACGGAGGGCGTCCCGTGCTGGGTGGACGTGCAGCTTCCCGACGTCGAGGCGGGCAAGCGGTTCTACGGCGGGCTCTTCGGATGGACCTTCGAGGACGCCGGAGGTGTGGCCGTGTGGGCCCGGCTGGACGGCGCGGCCGTCGCCAGGCTGGCACGGAAGCGGGACGGCCGGATGCCCACCGTCTGGACGGTGTACTTCGCGACCCCGGACGCGCGGGGCCTGGCCCGGCGGATCCTCGCCGCCGGCGGCCAGATCGTGAACGACCCGGTCCCCGTCCGTGACCTCGGCACCGCCGCCCTGGTCGCCGACCCCCAGGGCGCCGTCTTCGGCCTCTGGCAGGCCGCGAGTCATCCCGGTTTCGGCGTCCGGCACGCCCCCGGCACCTTCGCCTGGGCGCAGCTCTACACCACCGACATCCACGCGGCCAACACCTTCTACGGCCACCTCTTCGCCGCCGCCCTGTTCGGCACCGGCGCCGACCCGGACTTCGGCCGCGCTCCCGTCTCCGACGTCTTCTACCCCGGGATGCCGCCGCAGTTCGTCGTCCACTTCCGCACCGGGGACGTGGGGGCCGCGGTCGAGGCCGTGCGGCAGCTGGGTGGCCGGGTCCAGGCGCCGCCCTTCGAGACGTCGTACGGAAAAGTGGCCGTCGTGACCGACAATCAGGGGGCGTCCTTCGCGCTGCTGCAACGCTGACGCCGGATGTAGACGGATGTAGACGGATACAGACGGCTCTCGGTGGATAAATGTCTCACTTTGTCACGTGACACCCCGATTGGTCGCCGGGTTCGCAACCTGTGCCCGGGCCAGGAAGAATCAGGGTGCGTGCCGCCATGGCGGTGCGGTGGTGAGACGCTGCACGGGGTCGCGTACATATGTGGGTGGACGGGGCCCGTACGGGGAGGTGGCAGGCAAGTGGTGGATCAGCTGACGCAGCACGATCCGCGGCGGATCGGGCCGTTCGAGGTGCTGGGACGGCTGGGGGCCGGCGGCATGGGGCTGGTCTATCTGGCGCGCTCGGCGTCCGGCCGGCGCGTGGCGATCAAGACGGTCCGGACCGAGCTCGCCGAGGACCAGCTGTTCCGGGTCCGCTTCACCCGCGAGGTGGAGGCGGCCCGCGCGGTCTCCGGCTTCTACACGGCGGCCGTGGTCGACGCCGACCCGCGCGCGGCGGTGCCGTGGCTGGCGACCGCGTACGTTCCCGCGCCCTCGCTCGAAGAGATAGTGAACGACTGCGGGCCGCTCCCGGCCCAGGCGGTCCGCTGGCTCGCGGCGGGCGTCGCGGAGGCGCTCCAGTCGATCCACGGCGCCGGCCTGGTGCACCGGGACCTGAAACCGTCGAACGTCCTCGTCGTGGAGGACGGCCCCCGGGTCATCGACTTCGGTATCGCGTCCGGCGTCTCGAACACCCGTTTGACGATGACGAACGTCGCGGTCGGCACCCCCGCCTACATGTCCCCCGAGCAGGCCAAGGACTCCCGCAGCGTCACCGGCGCCAGCGACGTCTTCTCCCTCGGCTCCATGCTCGTCTTCGCCGCCACCGGCCACCCGCCCTTCCACGGCGCCAACCCGGTCGAGACCGTCTTCATGCTGCTGCGCGAGGGCCCGGACCTCGAAGGCCTCCCGGAGGAACTCCGCCCCCTCATCGAGTCCTGTATGCAGATGGAGGCCGTCGGCCGCCCCAACCCGGCCGACCTCCAGGCCCAGCTGGCCCCCCATCTCTTCGGCTCCGGCTCCGACGACAGCGGTACGGCGTCCGCGTGGCTGCCCGAGAAGGCGGTCGCGCTCATCGAGTCCCGGCGCGGCGGCCGCCCGGCCGTGAAGCCCTCCGCCAGCCCGTCCGGCGCCCGCAGCGGCGGCCGGCTCGCGGTCCCCCCGCCGCCCTCCTACGACCCCGTCGTCCCGGTCCCGGTCGGCGCCCCCGACGCCGGCCCGGTCCGGCTGGCCGGCGCCCAGGTGCCGATCGGCCCCGGCCCGCGGGTCGCCGACGCCCGCGCCGCCGCCGTCAAGGCGCCCCCGCCCGAGGCCGGCCTGGTGGCCAACTGGTCTCGGCCGCGTCCCGGCGTCAACGGCGCCGATCCCGCCGTACCGCCCGTGCCCGTCCAGCCCCCGGAGACGGCGTCCGGCTGGCGGCCCTGGCGGTTCCGGATGTCCAACGACGTCTGGGGCACCCCGGCCGTCGACGGCGACCTCGTCTACGTCACCTCCTTCGAGGTGCACGCCCTCGACGTCGCCACCGGTCGGCGCCGCTTCAAGACGAGGGACGTCGCCTGGTCCATGGCGGTGGCGGACGGCCGTATCCACGCCTCCGACGGACCGACCCTGTTCGCCCTGGAGGCCCGCGAGGGCGGCGACCTGTGGCGGCTGTCCACCGACGCCTGGGTGTACGCCCTCAAGGCCGACCGCGGCACCCTCGTCACCGGCACCCGGGGCGGCGGCGTCCAGGCCTGGGAGGCCTCCAACGGGCAGAGACTCTGGGAGCTGTCCGGCGCCCAGACCGACTTCGAGGCCCCCGAGTCCGGGCCCTCCCTGCACGAGGGCACGGTCTTCGTCTGGCAGGACGCCCGCCTGCGCGCGCTGGACGCCAGGACCGGCGACGAGCGCTGGTCCTACCCCATCGGCGACGCGGCCTCCTGCGGCGGCGTCCCGGTCCGCCTCACCCACGCCCCCGACGGCTTCGTGTACGCCTCCGCGGGCACCCGCGTCATCGCCCTCGACGCGGCGACGGGGCGCGTCCGCTGGCACTTCGAGGCGCCGGCCGTCTTCCTCTCCCCGCCGGCCTTCGTACCCGGCCCCGCGGTCACCGGCGGCGGCGTCTACCTCGCGGACTATCTCGGCACCGTGTACGCCCTCGACGCCACCGACGGCCGCGACCGCTGGCGGATCGCGACGGAGGCCCGCGCGTCGATCGAGCCGGTGCTGGTGGCCGCCGGGCAGGTGCACGTCGGCAGCGGCAAGGGGCTGTACACCCTGGACGCGGTCACCGGGACGCCCAAGTGGCGCTTCCAGGCGGGCGGGGACGTGGTGGGGGCGCCGGTGGTGGCGGAGGGCCGGATCCACTTCGGCTCCACCGACCATCTCCTCTACACCCTGAAGGCCGACGACGGACGCCTGCGGTGGAAGCTGGCGACCGGCGGGGAGATCACCGGGTCGCCGGTGGTGCGGGACGGGGTGGTGTACGCGTGCAGCAAGGACCGGTGCGTGTACGCGCTGGACGCGGAGAAGGGGACGGGGACGGCGCGCACGGCGTGAGTGCCGGGACCGGTTGAGTGGCGGCTGCGGCGGCGTGGGGGCCGTTCGCGCAGTTCCCCGCGCCCCTGAAAGAAGGGGCGCTGCCAGGCCACGACGTACCCGGGACGGCCGTCGCACGGAAGGGTTGTGCACGGCGGCCGTCGCTCGGGGTGGGAGTCGGCTCCCACAGCGAACGCTACGCCCGTCGGCCCACCCCCGCCACGCGGTGACTCAGCGGATACGGGGCGTGGTCCGGGGCCGGTTGCCGAACAGTTCGGCCTGCCGGTCGTCCGGCAGGTTCCCCAGCGCGATCAGATACGGCGCCTGCCCGTACCCCCGCTCCCGCGCCGCCTCCTTCGCCGCCCACAGCGCCCGCACGCTCCCCTGCACGCCCTCGGCCGGATACCCGGCGATCACGGTCGCGCACCGCACGGCCGCCTCCAACGCCGCACCGGCGGGCGTCACTTCGGACACCAGCCCCACCTCGTACGCCCGCCGGGCGGAGACACGCTCGGCGTTGCCCATGAGCACCAGCCGGGCCACCTCCCCGTACGGCATCCGCTGTGCCATCAGTACCGACTCGTACGCGCTGACCATGCCGTAGGAGGTGTGCGGGTCGAAGAAGGCGGCGGTCTCGTCGGCGATGACGAAGTCCGCCTCGCCGAGGAGGTAGAAGGCACCCCCGCAGGCCATTCCGGCCACGGCGGCGATCACCGGCTTCCACAGGTCGTTCGTCTTGGGGCCGATCGCGATCAGCGGATCGTCCTGGCTGTAGGGCGAGGACGGCTGCGGCACGACGGTGTCCCGGTCGAGACCGGTGCTGAAGGCGCGCCCGCCGGCACCGGTGAGGACGACGGCCCGTACGGCGTCGTCGAAGCGCAACGCCCGCCAGGTGGCGGAGAGTTCGGCGGCGGTCGCGAGGTCGATGGCGTTGAGCTTCGCGGGGCGGTCGAGGGTGAGGACGGCGACCCCGGTGTCCTTGTCCGTGTCGAGGCGCAGGCTCACGGCCGCTCCAGGACCCACTGCGGAAGACCGTCCGCGAACACCGCCTGCACCCTGGCGCCGATCCGGATCCGGTCGGGGGCGAGGGAGTCGAGCGGCGCCCCGGCCGCGCTGACCAGGTTCCCCACCAGGCGTATGCGCGGCAGGTCCGCCAGCTCGACGACCACGACGTTGTACGGCGCCTGCGCCGCGTACTCGGGGAGCAGCGGCGGGTGCGGGACGACGTACGACCAGATCCGGCCCCGGCCGCTCGTCGGCCGCCACTCGCTAGCGAAGGACTGGCAGTGCGGGCAGCACGGGCGGGGCGGGAAGCGGGGCTCGTGGCAGTCGGCGCAGGCCTGGACGCGGAGTTCGCCGAGCGCCGCGTACTCCCAGAAGGGCGCGCCGTCGGTGTCGGTGACCGGTGGCAGCATCTCAGCTCCGGTTGGTGAGGAGGAGGGCGGAGGTCGGCACGCCCTCGCCCGCGGTGACCAGGCAGGTGGCGGCGCCGGGGACCTGGGCGGTACTGGTGCCGCGCAGCTGCTTGACGCCCTCGGTGATGAGGTTGAACCCGTGCACGTAGGCCTCGCTGAGCCCGCCGCCCGCGGTGTTGACGGGCAGCCGCCCGCCGATCTCCAGCGCCCCCTGCTCGGTGAAGGCCCCGCCCTCCCCTCGGCCGCAGAAGCCGTACCCCTCCAGGGAGAGCGGGATCAGCGCGCTGAAGGCGTCGTAGATCTGGGCGACGTCGACGTCCTCCGGGGTGAAGTCGGCGTGCTTCCACAGGTGCCGGGCGGCGGTCCAGGCCGGACCGGTGAGCGGGTCGTCGTTCCAGTAGTTGACCATGCCGTGGTGCTGGGCGGGGAGGCCCTGGGCGGCGGAGTGGACGTAGACGGGTTTCCGGGCGCAGTCGCGGGCGCGCTCCCTGCTGACCACCACGCACGCCAACGCCCCGTCCGTCTCCAGGCAGTTGTCGAAGAGGCAGAGGGGCTCGCTGATCCACCGGGAGGTCATGTACATCTCGCGGGTCAGGGGGCGGTCGTACATGACGGCGGCGGGGTTCTGGTTGGCGCGGTTGCGGCAGGCGAGGGCGACGTTGAAGAGGTGGTCGCGGGTGGCGCCGTACTCGTGCATGTAGCGGCGGGTGAGCATGGCTATCTCGTCGGCGGGCCGGAGCAGGCCGAAGGGGCGGGTCCACTGGGCCGGGGTGGGCAGCTGGACGGTGGTGTTCGTCCAGGGGCGGGGTCCGGAGCCGCGCTTCCGTGATCGCCAGGCGACGCCGACCGTGGCCTGCCCGGAGGCGATGGCCGTGGCGAGGTGGGCGACGGTGGCGCAGGAGCCCCCGCCCCCGTACCCCACCTTGCTGAAGAAGGTCAGATCCCCGAACCCGACCGCCTTGGCCAGCTCCACCTCGTCGGTCTCCTCCATGGTGAAGGAGGCGAGGGCGTCGACCTCGCCGGGGGCGATCCCGGCGTCGTCGAGGGCGGCGAGGACGGCACGGCAGGCGAGGGTCCGCTCGTCCTCGTCGAGCCGTTTGGCGAAGGGGGTCTGTCCGATCCCGACGATGGCGGTGGCGTCCCGGATCCCGGCCATGTGCACACCTCCGCGAGCTGCTGAAGGGCTGCTGACAGTCAGTCAGGCTACAGCTAATCTGACGTACCGTCAGCTATGCGTTCTGTGCTCTCGCCTGGGGAGGCCGTTGTGCGCGGTGACATGGAGTGGGGGACCGTTCCGGGGCTGGTGCGGTCGGCGGCCCGGCGGTACGCGGACGCCGAGGCGGTGGTGGACGGCCGTACCCGCGTCACCTACGCCGAGCTGGGCGCCCGGGTGGAACGGGCGGCCGCCGCCTGCATGGCGGCCGGCGTCGAGGCCGGCGACCGGGTGGCCGTCTGGGCGCCCAACTCCCTGGACTGGATCGTCGCGGCGCTGGGGGCGGTGTCGGCGGGCGGGGTGCTGGTCCCGCTGAACACCCGCTTCAAGGGCGCGGAGGCGGCGGACGTGCTGCGGCGGAGCGGGGCGCGTCTGCTGTTCGTGACGGGGACGTTCCTGGGCACGTCGTACGTGGCCTCGCTCAGGCGGGCGGCCGGGGAGGGGGACTCCCCGGGCCCGCTGCCGGGGCTGCCGCTGCTGCGGGACGTGGTGGTGCTGTCGCAGGACGCGCCGGTGGACTTCCGCACCTGGAAGGACTTCCTGGCGGCCGGGGAGGGCGTGCCGGCCGCAGAGGTCGCCGCCCGCGCGGCCGGGCTGGACGGCGACTCGCTCTCCGACATCGTCTTCACCTCCGGTACGACGGGCCGCCCCAAGGGCGCGGTGATCACGCACGCGCAGACCCTGCGGGCCTACGAGGTGTGGGCCGACCTGGCGGGCCTGCGCAGGGACGACCGCTACCTGATCGTGAACCCCTTCTTCCACACGTTCGGCTACAAGGCCGGGGTGATCGCCTGCCTGATGCGGGGCGCGACGATGATCCCGCAGCCGGTGTTCGACGTGGAGACGGTGCTGGCGAACGTCGCGGCGGAACGGGTCTCGGTCCTGCCCGGTCCCCCGACCCTCCACCAGTCGCTCCTGGACCACCCGGCGCGCGACACCCACGACCTCTCGGCGCTGCGGCTGGTGGTGACGGGAGCGGCGGTCGTACCCCTGCTCCTCGTCGAGCGCCTGCGCGGCGAACTGGGCGTCGAGACCGTCCTCACCGCGTACGGCCTCTCGGAGGCGAGCGGCATCGTGACGATGTGCCGCCGCGGGGACGCCCCTTCGGTGATCGCGTCGACCTCGGGGCGGGCGATCCCCGGCACGGAGGTACGGGTGGACGCGGCGCCGGGCGAGCCGGGCGAGGTACTGGTCCGGGGCTTCAACGTGATGCGCGGCTACTACGAGGACGCGACCGCGACCGCCGAGACGCTGACGGCGGACGGCTGGCTGCGCACGGGCGACGTCGGCGTCCTGGACGCGGCCGGGAACCTGCGGATCACCGACCGGCTGAAGGACATGTTCATCGTCGGCGGCTTCAACGCCTACCCGGCGGAGATAGAGCAACTGCTGGGCCTGCACCCGGATGTGGCGGACGTGGCGGTGATCGGCGTACCGGACGGGCGGCTGGGCGAGGTCGGCAGGGCGTTCGTGGTGCGCCGCCGGGGCTCGGCGCTGACCGGGGACGACCTGATCGCCTGGGCGCGCCGGGAGATGGCGAACTACAAGGTGCCGCGGGTGGTGGAGTTCGTGGGCGAACTGCCGCGGAACGCGAGCGGGAAGGTGGTGAAGGGGGAGCTGCGGGCCTAGACAGGACGGGTGCGGGTGCGGGCGGCGACGGATTGCGGGCTGTGCCGGGAAGCCGGACCCGGGTGTGGACGATGGTGTCGTCGTCCGGCACCACCCCCGGGCGGCGCCGCCACCCGCCCGGCGCCTCGGCCATCACCACACCCAGCACCAGCCAGAACAGCATGCTGATCCGGTCCAGGTTGGCCGGGTCGTCCAGCATGCCGGCGAGGAAGAAGCCGGTCAGCGAGGCGAGTCCGAACGTACCGGGCACGGACTTGGCGCGGGCGGCCCGCCCCGCGCTCGCCCAGGCCACGACGGTCACCGCGACGATCGCGATCAGCCCGAGGGGGGCCGGTCTCCACCAGCCAGTTGAGCCACAGGTTGTGGGCGTGCACGAACACCCGGTCCCCGGGGGCCGCGGCGGATATCGCCTCGCCGGACCGCCCGAGCCCCACCCCCAGCGGATTGCGCCGGGCCACCTGGAGCGCGGCCCGCCAGGCCTGCCCGCGCACGCCCAGCGAGTCCCCGGCCCTGGACACCGCCCAGATGACCCCGGCCGCGCCGAGCAGGCCCAGCCCGCCCACCACCGCGTACAGCCGCCGCTGCGCCCGGTCGGCGAGCCGGGGCGCCAGCCAGTAGGCGACGCCCAGGACGAGGAGCCCGGCGGCTCCCGCGACGTACCCGGCGCGGGAGAAGGTGGTGACCAGCGCCCCGTACCCGCCGACGACCATGACGACGATCGCCGTCCGGGCCGTGCGCTCGTCCACCGGCACGGCGGCCAGCAGGGCGAACGGCAGCAGCAGCACCAGGCAGGCGCCGAGCAGGTTGGGGTTGGCGAAGGTGCCGGTGGCCCGGATGCGCACGTCACCGCCGCCCGCGTCGCACGCGACGTCGGTGAGGAGCCCTGTGCGGCAGAAGCCGGTCGGGGTGGCGTTGGTGACCTGTGGTCGTCGCCGACACCGCCGTCTACCGCGACGACAGTCACCTCTCGGAGGCGTACGCCGAGGCGCTCGCCCCGGTTCTGGCGTCGTCGCTGGAACCTTCTCGTGGGTGTGCCCTGCAGATAACACTCACCCCACCGCCGCTGATCCCGCTGCGGCACCGAAGCGAAGACATCGGCAACGAATTCCGCCAACTGGCCGCGGAGCCCCCGACTTCTCCCGGCTTCACACCACGAAGATGCCCACCACCAGGTGAGGTCACTCGACGTAAGGGAGCACTACCAGGCCCTTGCGGTGGGCCCAGGCGTTGTCCGTGAGGACGCGCTGAAGGTCCTGATCTCGGCCATGCCGCACATGAGGGGGTGGACGGCGGTCGATTGCGCAACGCTGTCCGTGGACTGGTCCACGTGAAGGATGTTGCTCCAGTTGCTCGGCCATCTCCGCTGATGGAATCGGCGGACGCTGGATCAGCAACTCGCGGAGGATTCCTCAATAGGCGGGCGGGTTCACGTGATTCCACAACTCCGCACGCCATTCTCGCGTGGATGCGCTCATCCGGAAAGGGCCTGGCCGTGCTGGACGTGGTGGCGCTGCGTTGGGGCGTGGAGCGGGTGGCGGCGGGCAAGACGGTGTGGTGCGAGCTGGGCGACTCGTTCGAAGGCGGCGGGGCGGCTGCGGCGAGGTCCGGTTTGGTCCACGCCACGCAGTGACCCGAACCTCCCGTCGAACAAACCTCGGCCGCGACGGCTCCCCCTCCGCGCCGCCGCGGCCGATCCCCGTCGTGTGCGTGAGCCTTACGCCGTTTCGGACCCGGCGTGGTTCTCCAGGGTCTTCAAGATGCCCTCTTCCACGACGCCGGCGTGGTTCTCCAGCGGCTTGACGATTTCGTTCTCCGTGACGCTGCCGGCGTGGTTCTCCAGGGGCTCGACCGTCGAGGAGCCGTCGTCCGGGCTGCTGGCGTGGTTCTCCAGCGTGGCGATCTTCTGCTTCTTCGAGGCTTCGGTCATCGTCGGCACCTTTCTGCTGCGCTTCTGAGAAGACGATGTGCCTGTCCGGCGACTCCCCCGGGTGTCGCCGGACAGGCACATCAAGGCCGCTCACACTAAACGGTGGGGCCAAGTGCCGAGCCGTCTGCCCCCCGACGCGACGGCTGGCACTCATGAGAATGGCGTGCGGTGATAAACGAACGATGAACGTGCCGCCTGTCTGGCTTCTCAGGCCGTCGTGGCCGGCCTGAGAAGGGCCTTCACCTGCTCGGCCTCGGCCGCCCCGGACTGCTCGTGGATGATGAGGGCCTCGCTCCAGCATGCCCGGGCCCGGTCGGTCTGACCCAGTTGATTGAGAGCCAGCCCCAACGTGGTCAGTACGTTGGCCCGCATCCAGTCACCTCCGATGACGTGGAGGGCCAGTGCCTGCTCCGCGTGACGTGCCGCCAGGGCGAGCTGCCCGCCCGCGAGATGGGTCTCGGCGATACGGAAGTTGGCCGTGCCCTCCCAGAGACGCTGCCGGTTCTCCTGGAACAGCCGGAGCGCTTCGTGGAGTTCCTCCAGAGCCTCCGGACCGCGACCGGCCGCGCTGAGTGCGATACCGAGGGCAAGGCGTGCGTTGGCGACACGGAGGGTCAGCCCGAACTGGTCGAAGATGGCGAGTCCCCGCCTGGCCAGTTCGACTGCGCTGGTGAGACGCCCGAGTTTGACTTGGATGCGGGAGAGATTGCACAGCGCGGCGGCCTCGCCGGGCAGGTTTCCGTCCGCGCGGTAATTGGCGGCTGCCTCCTGGAGGTACTTCTCCCCGTCGTCGTTGCGCCCCTGGTAGAGAGCGATGATTCCCCGGTCGTTGGGTGCCCAGCAGCAGGGCGCGAGGTCTCCCGACTCCTGAGCGCGCAGGATCGCCAGGCGTGCCTCCTCGTCGGCCTGCGTGAACTTGTCCGACACCAGCAGCGCGTTGGTCAACGCGGTGCGCGCACGGCCTTCGGAACGGCTGTCGCCCATCTCCTGTGCCAGGTCCCGCAGGGCCACGGCGGTGCTTTCGTACTGATGGGAGTTCGCCCCGGATTCGGTGAGGTCCTTGGCGACCCACAACAGGTCCACCGCCCGCCTCAGCATGCCGTGCCCTGCGCTCTGCCGGACGCAGGCCAGGAGACACTCACCTTCCGCGTACAGCCAGTCCACCGCGGTCTTGGAGTCGGTAAAGGCCAGGCCCGGGTGGTTGGTGGGTTCGAGGTGATTCACCAACCGGTCTCCCGGCCGCTCGATCGCATAAACCCCTGCCGCCGTGGACAGATAGAAGTCGAGCAGCCGCGACATCGCCGCCTCGCCCTCGCTGGGGGGCTGTTCGTCGCGTTCCGCGCAGGCACGTGCGTAGAGCCGTACGAGGTCGTGGAAGCGGTAGCGGCCGGGGGCCGCCGATTCGAGCAGGGACGTGTCCACGAGGGTTTCGAGGAGGTCCTCGGTCCTGTCCTGCGGGAGGTTCAGGACGGCTGCCGCGGCCGCCAGCGACATGTCCGGGCCGTCGGCCAGGCCCAGCAGGCGGAAGGCGCGGGCCTGGGCCGGTTCGAGCTGGCCGTAGCCCAGCTCGAAGGTCGCCTTCACCGCGAGGTCGCCCGCCTGGAGTTCGTCCAGGCGGCGGCGTTCGTCGGCGAGCTTCGCCGCCAGCACCGACACCGTCCAGGTGCGGCGGGCCGCGAGACGCGACGCGGCGATGCGGATCGCGAGCGGGAGGAAGCCGCAGGCCGCCACCACGTCCAGGGCCGCCTCGCGCTCCGCGGCCACCCGCTCCTCGCCGACGATCCTCGTGAAGAGCTGGAGCGCCTCGTCGGGGGACATCACGTCCAGGTCGACCAGGTGCGCCCCGGCCAGGTCGACCATCCGGACACGAGAGGTGACCAGGGCCGCACAGCCCTCCGTACCGGGCAGCAGCGGCCGCACCTGGGCCGCGTCCTTCGCGTTGTCGAGCAGGACGAGGACCCGGCGGCCGTCCAGGACCGAGCGGTACAGGGCCGCCCGGTCGTCGAGGGAGTCGGGGATGGCGGAGCCCGGCGTACCGAGGGCGCGCAGGAAGGAGCCGAGGACCGTCTCCGGGTCCGCCGCCTGTGCCCCGGTGCCCTGGAGGTCGACGTACAACTGTCCGTCCGGGAAGCCCGACCGCGCATGGTGGGCCACGTGCACGGCGAGGGTGGTCTTGCCGACGCCTCCGATGCCCGCTAGCGCGGACACGGCCATCACCCGGCCCTCCGCCGAGGCCAGCACCTCGCTCAATTCGGCGACGAAGGCGGACCGGCCGGTGAAGTCGGGCACCGTGGCCGGGAGCTGGGCCGGACGGACCGGGACGGCCGGTGTTTCCGAGGCCGGGGACGGCGGCTCCGCCAGCGCCGGGTCGGCCTGCAGGATCCGCTGCTGCAGCTCGCGCAGGCCGGGGCGGGGGTCCACGCCGAGTTCCTCGGCGAGCAGGCGGCGGGTGTCGGCGTAGACCGCGAGGGCCTCCGCCTGCCGGCCGCTGCGGTACAGGGCGAGCATGAGGAGTTCACGGAGCCGCTCGCGGAGCGGGTGCGCCGCGGTCAGTGCCGTCAGCTCGGACACCGCCTCCGCGTGGCAGCCCTGCTCCAGGTCCATGTCCAGCCGGGACTCCAGGAGTTGCAGCCGCCACTCCTCCAGGCGGACCCGCTGCGCGTCGGCGTACGGGCCGGGGACGCCAGCCAGCGGCTCGCCGTCCCACAGGGCGAGCGCCCGGTTCAGCACGTCACGGGCGTGGGACAGGTCTCCGGCGCCGCGCGCCTTCTCCGCCCCGGCCGCCAGGTCCTGGGCGACCGCCAGGTCCAGGGCGCCCTCGCCCAGCCCCCGCACCGCGTACCCGCCGGACTCGCTGACCAGGACGCCCGGGTCCAGGATCTTCCGCAGCCGGGACGCGTACGTGCGTACCGCCGCCAGTGCCTGCGACGGCGGCTCGGTGCCCCACAGTGCGTCGATCAGCTCGCCCGCGGTCGCCGTGCGGCCCTCGCGCAGCAACAGGGCGGCGAGCAGGGCGCGTTGCTGGGGGGAGCCGGTGTTGAGCGGTTGTCCCTCGCGCCAGGCGCGCACCGGACCGAGCACACTGAAGCGCAACGCCGTCGCCTCCGTCGAGGAGGGGGCGCGCCGCTGCTCCGGTACCCGTGGTCCACCGTCCATGCCCGTCCCCCTAGACATCCCGCTTCACCCCGTCAGTCTGCCTTGTCCGGGCGGGCCGCGTCAGCCGGGGGAGACGCCGATCACAGGGCGACACACGGTGGTCCACACAGTCTTCACACGGCCGCGACCCCCGCCAGCAGGGCGGACGTCTGCCGGAACGATTCCGCGGGCGGATCGACGTCCTCCGCGCCGGAGTCGGTGAATCCCGCCGAGGGAATAGGCCGCCATCGCCGTAGCGCCTGACGAGCCGTCACCCTCGTAGCTGACGGCTCGTCAGATCGGCGCTACCGTGAGCGCCATGGACACCCAGGACGGCACGTTTCCGCTGATCATCTCCGTCGACGACCACACCGTGGAGCCGCCGGACGTCTGGCAGTCCCGCCTCCCGAAGAAGTACCTGGACACCGGGCCGCGCATAGTCCGCGCCCCGCTCCGCGAGATGAGCTTCCTCGGCGGCCGGTTCAAGCCCGTGATGGGCAGGCCCGGGGAGGACGGCCCCACCGGCGACTGGTGGATCTACGAGGACCTGCACCGCCCCCTCACCCGCCTCGACACCGCGGTCGGCTACAGCCGGGACGAGATCAAGCTGGAGGTGATCACGTACGAGCAGATGCGGGCGGGGTCGTACGACATCCCGCAGCGGCTCGCCGACATGGACGTCAACCACGTCCAGTCCGCCCTCTGTTTCCCGACGTTCCCGCGCTTCTGCGGGCAGACCTTCACCGAGGCCAAGGACCGCGAGCTGGCCCTGCTCTGCGTCCGGGCCTACAACGACTGGATGGTGGAGGAGTGGTGCGGCCCGCTGGCCCGGGGCCGTCAGATACCCCTCGCCCTCATCCCCCTGTGGGACGCCGGACTGGCGGCCGCGGAGGTCCGCCGGAACGCGGCCCGGGGTGTCCGCGCGGTCGCCTTCTCCGAGATCCCCCCGCACCTCGGGCTGCCCTCCGTCCACACCGACGACTGGGACCCCTTCCTCGCCGCCTGCGACGAGACCGGCACGGTCGTCGCCATGCACATCGGCTCCAGCAGCCGGATGCCCTCCACCTCCGCCGACGCGCCGCCCGCCGTCGGCTCCACCATCACCTTCGCCAACTGCTGCTTCTCGATGGTCGACTGGCTGATGAGCGGCAAGTTCGAGCGCTTCCCGAACCTGAAGGTGATGTACGCGGAGGGCCAGATCGGCTGGATCCCGTACATCCTGGAACGCGCCGACGTCGTCTGGGAGGAGAACCGCGCCTGGGGCGGCGTCGCCGACAAGGTCACCCGCCCGCCCTCCGAACTCTTCGCCGAGCACGTCTACGGCTGCTTCTTCGACGACGCCTTCGGCCTGAAGAACCTGGACGCGATCGGCGTCGGCAACGTCCTCTACGAGACCGACTACCCGCACTCCGACTCCACCTGGCCGAAGTCACGCGAGGTCGGCGAGGCCCAGATGGGCCACCTCGCCCCGGACGTGGTGGAGCGGATCGTCCGCGGGAACGCGATCGAACTGCTGGGGCTGACGGTCGACGGGCTGTGGGCGGGCTGATCCGGGTGCGCAGGCCCCCGTCCGCGGGGTGCCGTCACCGTCGCGCGCCCGCTGTCCCGGGCGCCTGGGCGTGGCAGTCCGGGTGCGCCCGGTCGCGGCCCCGGCGGAACGGGGGCCGCAACCGGGCGCGTGCGGGTATGTGGCGTCAGGTCCCTCGGCGCCGGCGTCAGCCGAGGAACACCGACGAGATCTTGTTGTCGAACCCGATCGACGCCAGGTCGGCGATGTCGCCCTGGACCACCTTGGACTCGCCCTTGCAGTTCTTCTCCGACCAGATCTTCAGGGTGCCGGAGGCCCGGAGGGAGGAGGCGGAGTCGTCGCGGGCGACGTTCTGGCAGCCGGAGCCGGCCAGGCCCTCGGAGGGGTCGCCGAAGTCGGTCTCGTCGGAGAGGACGACGCTGGTCGAGGCGGCCGTACCGGTCCCGGTGCCACCGGTGCCACCGGTGCCGCCCTGGTCCTGGGCCCCGGCCTTCTGCCCGTCCGGCGTCACGCCGAACCAGGTGCCGCCCACGCCCTGCCCGTTGGTGTCGCCGGGCTTGAGGTCCTTGCTGAAGCGGTAGACCGGCCAGCCGCCGACGGTCACCTGGAGGTTGCCGTCGGCCCGCTTGACCACGCCGACGTCGGACTTGGCCACCCCGTCGATGAAGATCTTGCCGCCCGGGGCGACGACGACCGGCGGCCAGGTGGTCGCGCACGCGTCGTTGCAGTTGGACTTGGACGGGTTCGCGGTGTCCTTGTCGAAGCGGTAGAGGGTGAAGCCCGCGCCGTTGACGACGACCGGGTTCAGATCGCCCGCCCGCGACGCGCTCAGCTGCACCCACTTCTTGGCGGCCGGGGTCGCCGCCGGCTTGCCGGCGGCGGTGGCCCAGTCGCCGGTCTTGGCGGGTGCGTGGTTCTGCTTCGCGGTGCCGCTGTCGAAGTGCAGGCTCTGCAGCGCGGTGCCGACCCCGTCCTTGGCCGCCGAGGCGGCCTCGTCGGTGGCGTTGCAGGCGGTCAGCAGCAGGGACGCGGCGACCGCGGTGGCGGCCAGCGCGGCGATGCGGTTGCGGATCATGTCGGTCTCCCCGTGTCCGGTGCGACCCGGACCCCCCGAGCCGTCGCCAGCCAGTACGAGCCCCTGCCGGGCCGTCCTCACCCGGTGACAGGCCCGGGACATGACCACGACGGCCTCGGGTCAATCGGTCAGAGAGGTGGACATTCTTCACCGGACGATCATTGCCCCCGGCCCTTGTCTGACGGTACGTCAGGTAAGACGATGGCTCCGACAGCTCGGATGTGACGATCCATCAGGTTCGACCCATCAGGTTCGATCCATCAGATTCGGTCCATCAGGTCCAGGAGGACGTGTGTCCATCCAAACCCTGCCGGACGGGCGCCCGGCGTACGGGATGCAACTCCCCGTCCAGTCCCAGTCCACCCTCTACGCGGAGCCCTGGGAGGCCGCCGCCGGTCCGGCGGACCTGGTGGCGATCGCCCGCGCCGCCGAGCACGCCGGCTTCGCCTACCTCGCCGTCTGTGACCACGTGGCGATCCCGCGCCGGCTGGCCGCCGCCATGAGCACGGTCTGGTACGACCCGGTCGCCACCCTGGCCCACCTGGCCGCCGTGACCGAGCGGATACGGCTGCTCAGCCATGTCGCCGTCGTGGGACTCCGGCACCCCCTCCTCTCCGCCAAGCAGTACGCGACCCTCGACCACCTCTCCGGCGGCCGCCTGATCCTCGGGGTCGGGGCCGGGCACGTGCGGGAGGAGTTCGAGGTGCTGGGGGTGGACTTCGAGCGGCGGGGCGCGGTGCTCGACGAGGCGATCGACGCGTTGCGCGCCGCGCTCGGACCGGACGAGTTCCCTTCCCACCACGGCAAGTTCTGCGACTTCGAGGGGCTCGGGCAGCGGCCCCGGCCCGCGCAGGAGCGGGTGCCGGTGTGGGTCGGCGGGTCCTCGCCGGCCGCCGTGCGGCGGGCCGCGCTCAAGGGTGACGGCTGGCTGCCGCAGGGCGACCCGCGGGACCGGCTCCCGGCGCAGATCGCCCGCCTGCGGCGGCTGCGCGAGGAGGCCGGCATCGAGGAGCCGCTGACCGTCGGCGCGATCACCGAACCGCTGTACATCGGCACCCCGGACTGGGCGGTGGGCCGCCGCACCCTCGCCGGCGCCCCGGAGGCCGTCGCCGAGTCGCTGCGGGCCTACGGCGCGATGGGCGTGCACCAGATCCAGGTGCGGTTCCGCAGCCGGAGCCGGGCCGAACTCATCGACCAGATAAGCATGTTCGGGGCGGACGTCGCGCCCTGGCTGAGCTGAGGAGCGGGTGGCATGGGCAAGCTGGACGGGCGGGTCGTCATCGTCACCGGGGCGGCGCGCGGACAGGGCGAGCAGGAGGCGCGGCTCTTCGTCGAGGAGGGCGCGCGCGTGGTCGTGGCGGATGTGCTGGACGACCTGGGCGAGGCGCTCGCCAAGGAGATCGGGGCCCGCTACGCCCACCTGGACGTGGGCGTGGAGGAGGAGTGGCAGGCCGCCGTCGCCGCCACGAAGCAGGCGTACGGCCGGCTCGACGGGCTGGTGAACAACGCGGGCATCCTGCGGTTCAACGCGCTGGTGGACACCCCTCTCGACGAGTTCATGCAGGTCGTGCAGGTGAACCAGGTCGGCTGCTTCCTGGGCATGAAGACGGTGGCGCCGGAGCTGGCCGACGGGGGGACCATCGTCAACACCGCGTCCTACACCGCGCTCACCGGCATGGCGGCCGTCGGCACCTACGCCGCGACCAAGCACGCGGTGCTCGGGCTCACCCGGGTCGCCGCGCTGGAGCTGGCCGGCCGGCGGATACGGGTCAACGCGATCTGCCCGGGGGCCATCGACACCGCGATGTCCAACCCGGCCCGGCTGGACCCCACCGCCGATCCGGCGGAGATGAGCCGGGCCCTGGACGAGCTGTACCGCAAGCTGGTGCCGCTGGGCCGGATCGGGCGGGCGGAGGAGGTGGCCAGGCTGGCGCTCTTCCTGACCTCGGACGACTCGTCGTACATCACCGGGCAGCCGTTCGTGATCGACGGGGGCTGGCTGGCCGGGGTCTCGGTCATCTGACGGGTCATCAGCTCTTGACGGTGGCAGCGGCCGGTGCGACAGTCGGCCAACGAACGGTATCTGACGGAGCGTCAGGAAATATGGGACGGTGAACCGCCTTGGAATTCGGGCTCTTTGTACAGGGATACGTGGGCAAGCGCGCCGAGACCGACCCGCTGGCCGAGCACAAGGCACTGATGGAGGAGACCGAGTACGTCATCGAGGCGGACAAGTCCGGCTTCAAGTACGCCTGGGCCTCCGAGCACCACTTCCTGGACGAGTACTCGCACCTGTCGGCGAACGACGTCTTCCTGGGGTACCTCGCGCACGCGACCGAGCGCATCCACCTCGGGTCCGGCATCTTCAACCCCCTCGCCCAGGTCAACCACCCGGTGAAGGTCGCCGAGAAGGTCGCCATGCTCGACCACCTCACCGGCAACCGCTTCGAGTTCGGCAGCGGGCGGGGGGCGGGGTCGCACGAGATCCTCGGGTTCATCCCTGGTGTGACCGACATGAACTACACCAAGGAGATCTGGGAGGAGACCATCGCCGAGTTCCCCAAGATGTGGCTCCAGGACGAGTACGCCGGCTTCCAGGGCAAGCACTGGCAGCTGCCGCCGCGGAAGGTGCTGCCGAAGCCGTACGGCAGGTCCCACCCGGCGATGTGGTACGCGGCCGGATCACCGCCGTCGTACGCCATGGCGGCGAAGAAGGGGCTGGGCGTGCTCGGCTTCAGCATCCAGAAGGTCTCCGACATGGAGTGGGTGCTTGAGCAGTACAAGACGGCGATCGTGAACGCGGAGCCGGTGGGTGACTTCGTCAACGACAACGTGATGGTGACGACGACGGCGATCTGTGCGCCGACCCACGACGAGGCGATCCGTATCGCCGCGTCCGGCGGGCTGCACTACCTCCCCTCGCTGGTGTTCCGGTACCACGACACGTTCCCAAGGCCCGAGGGCTTCCCGGTGTGGCCGGAGACGCTGCCCGAGTACACGCCGGAGTTCGTGGAGCTGCTCGTCGAGGAGGAGCTGCTGATCTGCGGCGATCCGGACGAGGTGCTGCGGCAGTGCAAGCGGTGGGAGCAGGCCGGGGCGGACCAGTTGAGCTTCGGGTTGCCGGTGGGGGTGCCGAAGGAGGAGACGCTGCAGACGATCCAGCTGATCGGGGAGCACGTGATTCCGAAGATCGATACGGATCCCGTTCACCGGACTTCGCGGTTCCGTCAGGGGGCCTGAGGTCTCGTCGGCGGGCGCGGATGCGTTGTGGCTGGTCGCGCAGTTCCCCGCGCCCCTGAGTATCCCCACCGAGCCGGAGTTCAAGGAGGCAACCGTCATGCTCGATCACGTCATCAGGGGCGCGACCGTCGTCGACGGTACCGGCGCGCCCGCTGTCCTCGCCGACGTCGGCATACGCGACGGCCGGATCGCCGTCATCGGTACCGTCACCGAGGAGTCCAGGACGTCCGAGGACGCCGCCGGGCTCGTCCTCGCCCCCGGGTTCGTCGACCCCCACACCCACTACGACGCGCAGCTCTTCTGGGACCCGTACGCGACGCCCTCTCTCAATCACGGGGTGACGACGGTCGCCGCCGGGAACTGTGGGTTCACGCTCGCCCCGCTGAAGCCGGGGGACGCCGACTACACGCGCCGGATGATGTCCAAGGTCGAGGGGATGTCGCTGGTCGCGCTGGAGGAGGGGGCGCCCTGGAGCTGGCGTGGCTTCGGGGAGTATCTGGACGCGCTCGAGGGGCGGATCGCCGTCAACGCCGGGTTCATGGTCGGGCACTGTGCCCTGCGCCGGTACGTGATGGGGCCGGACGCGGTCGGCGGGCAGCCCAGCGAGGAGCAGCTCGCCGAGATCGTACGGCTGCTGCACGAGGCCATGGACGCGGGCGCCTGGGGCTTCTCCACCACCCAGTCCAGCACGCACTCGGACGGGGACGGACAGCCGGTCGCCTCCCGGCACGCCCGCCCGGCGGAGCTGCTGGCCCTCTCGCGGGCCGTCGGGGAGCACGAGGGGACGCAGATCGAGGCGATCGTCGCCGGCTGCCTCGACCAGTTCAGCGACGCCGAGATCGAACTGTTCGCCGAGATGAGCGCGGTGGCCGGGCGGCCCCTGAACTGGAACGTGCTCACCGTGGACGCCGCCGTGCCGGAGCGGGTGCCCCGGCAGCTCCAGGCCAGCGAGCGGGCCCGGAAGGCGGGCGGCCGGGTGGTGGCGCTGACCATGCCGATCCTCACGCCGATGAACATGTCCCTGGGCACCTTCTGCGCGCTGAACCTGATCCCCGGCTGGGGCCCGATCCTCGGGCTGCCGGTACCGGAGCGGATCGAGCAGCTCCGGGACCCGGACGTACGCGCCCAGATGCTGGAGCGCGCCCACTCGAAGGAGGCCGGTGTCTTCCGGCGGCTGGCGAACTTCGGCCGGTACGTCATCGGCGACACCTACAGCGAGGCCAACGCCGGGCTGTCGGGCCGGGTGGTCAAGGACATCGCGGCGGAGCGGGGACAGGACCCCTTCCACTGCCTGGTCGAGATCTGCGCCGCCGACGGACTCCGTACGGTCCTGTGGCCCATGCCCACCGACAACGACCCCGCCTCCTGGGCGCTGCGCGCCGAGACCTGGCAGCACGAGGACGTGCTGCTGGGCGGGTCCGACGCGGGAGCGCATCTGGACCGGATGTGCGGGGCGCCGTACACGACCCGGTTCCTCGGGGACTGTCTGCGCGGGCGGAAGCTGCTCGGTCTGGAGCAGGCGGTGAAGATGCTGACCGACGACCCGGCCCGGCTCTTCGGGCTGCGGGAGCGGGGGCGGATCGCGGAGGGCTGGCATGCGGACCTCGTGCTCTTCGACCCGGAGCGGATCGCCGCCGGGCAGGCCACCCTGGTGCACGACCTGCCGGGAGACAGTCCCCGCCTGGACGCGAAGGCGATCGGGGTACGGGCGGTCTGGGTGAACGGGGTCGAGGCCATCCGCGACGACGTGGTCAGCGGTGCCGTACCCGGGAAGGTGCTGCGGTCCGGGCGGGACACCAGGACGGTGAGCACCCGGTGAGCGATGCGGGTGACGGGCAGCGGCTGTTCGTCGGGGGGCGCTGGGTGGACCCCGACGGCGGGCACTACGCCGTCGTCGACCCGGCGACCGAGGGGACCGTCGGCTGGGCTCCCGAGGCCTCCGAGGAGCAGGTCCTGGCCGCCTGCGCGGCCGCCCGGGAGGCCTTCGACGGCTGGTCGCGGACGCCGGCGGCGGAACGGGCGGCGGTGCTCGGCCGGGCCGCCGACATCATCCGGGGCCGGCTGACGGAGTACGCCGACCTGGCCCGGGCGGAGACCGGGGCGACGACCGGGACCGCCCGGGCGATGCAGGTGGGGGTGGCGGTCGCGCGGTTCCGCCGGTACGCCACCGTCGAGCCCGCCGAGTGGGCGATCCCGCCGCAGATCAACGAGGCCGGGCCGATGGGGAGGGCCGGGGTGATGGGCGCGCTGGCCGTGCGCCAGCCGGTGGGCGTGGTCAGCTGCATCACGTCGTACAACAACCCCTGGGCCAACCCGGCGGGCAAGGTCGCGCCCGCGCTGGCCATGGGCAACACGGTGGTGGTGAAACCGGCCCCGCAGGACCCGCTCTCCGTCTACCGCATGGCGGAGGCACTGGAGGCGGCGGGCGCCCCGCCGGGCGTGGTGAACGTCGTCTCCGGACGGTCGGCCGGTGTCGGCGAGACCGCCGTGGCCTCGCCCGACGTCGACATGGTGAGCTTCACCGGGTCCACGGCCGTCGGGCAGCGCATCGCCGAGGTGTGCGGGCGGGACATGAAACGACAGCTGATGGAGCTGGGCGGGAAGGGCGCGGCGGTCGTCCTCGCGGACGCGGACGTCGGCTCGGCGGTGGCGGGGATCGGCACCACCTTCTCCTTCTACAGCGGCCAGATCTGCACGGCACCCACGCGGGTCCTGGTGCAGCGGCCGTTGTACGACCGGCTCGTGGAGCAACTCGCCGCCTACGCGGGCCGGTTGAAGGTGGGCGACCCGGCGGAACCGGACACGGTGGTCGGACCGCTGATCACGGCCGAACACCGGGCGCGGGTGGAGTCGTACGTCGAAGTGGCGCGCAAGGAGGGCGCGACGGTGGTGACGGGCGGCGAACGGCCTCCCCTGGAAAAGGGGTTCTACCTCGGGCCCGCGGTGCTCGCCGACTGCCGTAACGACATGCGGGCCGCCCGCGAGGAGATCTTCGGCCCGGTCGTCTCCGTCATCCCCTTCGACGACGAGGAAGAGGGCATCGCCCTCGCCAACGACTCCGACTACGGCCTCATCGACTACGTCTGGTCGGGGGACGTGGCCCGTGCCTTCCGGGTGGCGCGGCGGCTTCGGGCGGGGGGCGTCGGGATCAACACCGTCGGGCGGAACATGGAGGCCCCCTTCGGCGGCTTCAAGAAGAGCGGGGTGGGCCGGGACGTCGGCTCCTACGCCCTGCACGCCTACAGCGAGGTGCAGGCGATCGTCTGGCCGGGGTGACCGGGGTGACTGGGGTGGGGGGACGCGTCGGCGAAGGCGGCTACTCCTGGCGGGTGGCCCGCGCGGCGGGGTGTGCCGGGGAGGCGGTCCGCGTGCCGTAGAAAGCCGGAGCGGGTTGCCGACTCTGGGAGGACGTCTTGCCGAGTGCTGATCCGATCCTGGTCACCGGTGCCGCCGGTGGTGTCGGAGGCGTGGGCGGGAGGGTCGTCACGGAGCTGCGCCGGCACGGGTTGCCGGTCCGCGCCCTCGTCCACCACGACGACGACCGTGCCACCGCGTTGCGGGCCGTCGACGGCGTCGAGGTGGTGGTCGGTGACCTCACGCGCGGCGCGGACGTGGTGGCCGCGCTGGAGGGGTGCCGCAGGGCCTACTACGGGATGAGCCCGTCGCCCGAATACCTGGAGGCCACGGCGATCGTGGCGGCGGCGGGGCTTGCGGGCGGCCGGCTCGAACTGCTGGTGCACATGTCCCAGATGACCGTCTCCCAGATGAGCCTCACCAGCAGCGCGGAGTCGCACCAGCAGCGGCTGCACTGGCTCTCCGAACACGTCCTCAACTGGTCCGGGCTGCCGGTCGTCCACGTCCGGCCGACGGTGTTCATGGAGAACCCGCTCTTCGGCATGCTCGCCGTGGCCTCCGTCCGGCGTGACGGCACCATCCGCCTCCCCTTCGGCACCGCACGCACCTCGCCGGTGGCCGCCCGCGACGTGGCCGCGGTGGTCACCCGGCTGCTGCTCGACCCTTCGCCGCAGGCCGGCCGGGTCTACGAACTGACCGGCGCCGCCTCCCGCGACATGACCGCGATCGCCGCCGAGTTCTCCGCCCTGCTGGGCCGCACCGTGACATACGTCGACGTGCCGTACGACGAATGGATCGAGCACGACCTCAAGCCGCTGGGCCTGCCGCCGCATCTCTTCGACCACATCGCCACGATGGCCCGGCTGCACGGGGAGAACCGCTACGACCGCGCGACCGACGACGTGACGGAACTCCTGGGCCGCCCGCCGTCGGGCTTCGACAGCCTGCTGGAAGCCACGCCGGGACCGCGGGCAGGGCAGGGGTAGCCGCCGGAGCGGCAGGAGCACCGGCGGCCCGGCGGCCGGCACCCGGTCCCGCTCAGCCGTCCAGGTCCACCCGCACCGTCAGCAGGTTCGTCCCGAGCAGCCGTACGGCCGCGCTGTTGCCGCGGGGCAGGGTGCGCAGCCGGGCCACCGGGTCGTCGTCGGGCATGAGGTGGGCCGTCCCCGCGTGCCACTTCCCCCCGATGCGGACCCGCACCCTCGGGTCGGCCTTGATGTTGCGGACGTACTGCGAGTTCTCGCCGAACTCCGACACCAGCCAGAAGGCACCGCCGACCCGCCGGCCGCCCAGCGGTGTGCGGCGGGGCAGCCCGGAGGTGCGCCCGGTGGTCTCCAGGAGGGTCTGGAAGGGGAGGAGCCGGGTCAGCGGATTGGCGACATGACGCTGGAAGGCGGTGGTGGCGCGGAAACGGGTGTCGGTGGGGCGGGGCATGGTCCGTGCGACTCCTCATGGTTGCTGCCGTAGCTGCCTTGTCTCCATGGTCCCCGACACGCACGCGAGGTGCTTGCGGCATCGGGAAACCGGGTGGCCGCCGATACCGTCTCTCATGCCGACAGCAGGCACTTTTGTTGGAGGCGCCGATGGCCGTGGTCGGCCTGTTCTGGATCACCGAGGACGCCGTGTACCTGGGGGCCGAGCCCGTCGGTACGGCGTCCGGGGTACGACTGACGGAGGACGGCGTCGAAGCCCTCGGCATCGACCACGGCACCTACCGGAGCTGGAGCGAGGTGCGGCGGATCGAGGTCCGTGACGTGCCCGTGCGGTCCGCCGGCCGGCGCCTGGTGTCCATGGCCATCGACTCGCTGCTCGTGGCGGTGACCGGCGACGGCGAACTTCCGCCCGCCTACACCGTGCGGGTGGAGACCGCCGAGGACACCGTCGAGGTGAGCGTTCTCTCGGCCGTCGCCGGCGGCATCTACCAGCCGGTCGAGTACGACCTCTCCCGCACCCTCCTGGCCCGGATCGCCGACGGCCGCACGACCGTCGCCGACCTGCTGGCATGGCGCCGGGACCACGCGGACGGCACCCCGCCCCGCGAGGAACGCGAGGCGCTGCTGCGCAAGTGGGCCGACGGCTAGCCCCGAGGTGTCAACGAGGGCTGCTCGCTTGCCCTTTGGGGTCCGGGAGGCGTCCTGTGCGGGCAGGGATCGGGCAATCGGCTCCGGAAGCGCTGGCGGATCAGTAGCGTTCCGACATGACAAGGGGGACGGCCGGTTTCCGGTTTGTCGATGTCCGGCCGCTCCCTTCCTCTGCCACGCACGAAATCCTTGGAGACCACTCCATGAAGCACGTCAAGAGAATCGCCCTGACCACCACGGCCGTCGCCGCCGCAGCCGCCGCCACCCTGCTCGGCACGACGGCCGTCCAGGCCTCGTCCGCGAAGCCCGCCGCCCTCCCGGCGGTGCACGCCCCCGCCGCGCTGGCGGTGCCCGACGGCAACAAGCTGACCGGCGTCTACTCCGCGCACGGCGTACAGACCTACACCTGCACCGACGGCGCCTGGAAGCTCCTGGAGCCCGCCGCCACCCTCTCCGACAAGAGGGACCGCGCCCACCGCCCGGTCGCCCTGCACTCCCGTGGCCCGGTCTGGGTCTCCACGGTCGACGGCAGCGCGGTCAACGCCTCGGCGCTCGTCACCTCCCCCAAGGAGGGCACCATCCCCGAGCTGCTCCTGAAGGCCACGGCCACGCGCGGCGCCGGGACGTTCGAGGGCGTCACCTACGTCCAGCGCCTGAACACGGAGGGCGGCGTCGCCCCGGCCGCCGCCTGCACCGGCACCGACCAGGTGTCGGTGCCGTACTCCGCGACGTACGCGTTCTACAAGGCGACCGTGTGACCTAGCCGCTGAGAGCGGCCCGGGTCGTCGTCGGGCAGCAGGTGGGCGGGCGGTGCCGTGGCGCCACCGCCCACCGATCCGCACGCACTGGTCCCTGACCCGCCGGTTTCCTCTTCGATGTCTCTCATGCTTCCCCTACGAGAGACGGTGGCCCGTGCGGATCATGACCTGGAACCTGTGGTGGCGCTTCGGGCCCTGGGCGGAACGGCAGAAGGCGATCCTCGCCGTGCTGCGCGAGCTGCGGCCGGACGTGGTCGGCCTGCAGGAGGTGTGGGCGGCCGACGGCGAGAACCTCGCCGGGTGGCTCGCCGGTGAACTCGGTCTGCACTGGGCCTGGGCCGCCTCCCCGGCCTCCGAGCGCTGGCAGCGGCGGATCGGGGAGCCGGGCACCGAGATCGGCAACGCGGTGCTCAGCCGCTGGCCCGTGGTGGAGAGCGAGATGCTGCGACTGCCGGCGCCACCGGAACTCGACGACGGACGCCTCGCTCTCTACGCCCGCCTCGCCGCCCCCGCCCACCACGTGCCCTTCTTCACCGTCCACCTGACCTCACAGCTGCACCTGTCGGCCGTACGCGGCGAACAGGTCACCGCGCTGGCCGAGTTCGTCGCCGCGCACCGTGCGGGCACCGACTTCCCGCCCGTCGTCACCGGTGACTTCAACGCCTGGCCGGACTCCGACGAGATCCGCCGGTTCGGCGGGGTCCGCACCGCACCTGTCGTACCGGGCCAGGTCTTCTTGGACGCCTGGGAGTACGCCGACCCGACCACCCCCTCCGCCACCTGGGACAACGCCAACCCGTATGTCCATCCGGGCCTCGGCCCCAGCGTCCGCGTCGACTACATCCACGTCGGCGCACCGGCCGGCCCCGACGGCATCGGGACAGTGCTGGCCGTACGACGGGCCGGGGAAGGGCCGGTCGACGGGGTGTGGCCGTCGGACCATGCGGCGGTCGTCGCGGACCTGGCCGACGGCGGCCGTGCGGGCTCACTGTCCGGCGTTTGACTTCAGCAGACGGAGAAGAGCGCCGAAGGCTTCGGCGCTGACGGTGAGGACGGTTCTGGGCGGGTCGGCGTCGGCTATGTGGACGGTGGTGGGGGCGGTGGATATGTGGACACAGGCCTCGCCTTCTTGGCAGTGCGACGACTTCCGCCAGCGGCTCGTGGACATATCGGCTCCTTCACAGGTTCTGGGTGACGGCGTGGATCAGGTCCCGGGACTTCGCAGGGCTGAGGGCGGTGGCTTCGACGACGTCCAGGAGGCGTCGGTACTTCTCCAAGTGAGCCTCGGCGTCGAGCAGTACAGGCCCGTGGAACTGGTCGAGCTGTACGGTGTCCAGTTCCGCCACAGGGCCACACAGGTAGTTGATGGACTGGCCCGATCCCGGGAAGGCCCCGACGTCGAAGGGAAGCACCCGAAGGGTGATGTGGTCCCGCAGGCTCATGTCGATCAGATGCCTGAGCTGCTGCCGGGCCACTCGTCGACCGCCGACCCGCATGTGCAGGGCTGCTTCGTGGATCACGGTGCTGTACGGATTCGGGTTCTCCCGGAACACCACGTCCTGGCGCTTGATGCGGTGTGAGACCCGATGCTCGACTTCCGGCGGGGTGGGGGTCGGGATCGCCCGGCTGAAGATCTCCCGGGCGTGCTCACCGATCTGGAGCATGCCGGGAACGTGCGAGGTGAAGGCGGTGCGGATGGCCGTCGCGTGGTGCTCCAGCTCCGCGAGGGTGAGCAGCCCCGACGGAAGCACCTCGCGGTAGGCGTCCCACCACCAGCCGCGCGTTTTCTCCGCGGCCATGTCCGCCAGGGCGTCGATGTAGGACTGGTTCGTGCACGAGTAGATGTGGGCCATCGCCCGGACGCGGTCGGGGCTCACTCCGAACCTGGCCGACTCCACGTTGCTGAGTTGACCCGAACTGGTACCGAGCATCTGTGCGGCTTCGGTGGAGGACAGACCCGCCCGCTCGCGGAGTTTACGCAGCTCGGTGGCGAGCCGGACGCGTCGGGCCGTGGGCGCGGGCCTTGGCGTCATGAGACCTCCTGTAGGCGGGCGTGCGGCGGGATTGTCACTCACACGAGGGAGAAAGCGCCGAGATTATTCGGATACTCGCAAAGCTGCTTTGCGAAGCCTCTATCTTCGATCCCAGGCGCCATGCCTGGAAGCGCACCGTGGGACGCCGCGGCGGAGACACCAGGCACCCGTCCAACTCCCCTCAGCGACCGGAGACTTCCGATGGTCACCGTATCCCCGTCCTGGAACTACACCCTGCACCTTCCGCACGATCCACGCGCACCGGGTATCGCACGGGGCACCCTCAGACTGATTCTCGCCGCCCACGAGATGCCCGAGCTCACCCCCACCGCGGAGCTCGTGGCGGCGGAGCTGCTGGCCAACTCGCACTGTCACACGAAGGGGCCGTACGCACTCCGCCTCCGCTCGGCCGAGTCCGGTCGCCTCCGTGTGGCCGTATGGGACACGGACCCGCACGTCCCGCCCGGTTTCTCGAACGCACCCGCCCCGCCCCCTCCACCCGACGCCGAGCACGGCCGCGGACTGCCCCTGGTGCGGGCCTGCGCGGACACCTGGGGCGCGTCGGCGCTCCGCGAGCCGGGCATGTCGGCGGGCGGCAAGCTGCTGTGGGCCGAGTGCGGAGGCGGGGCGGCGGCGTGGTGACCAGGGCCATACTGGGAGCTGGAGCGATGCCCCTTCATCAGGAGCTGATCATGAGCGCACAGCCCGAGCACGGTTGGGGAGCGATGCCGCTGCCGGAGATCCGGACCGTGGACGACCTGCGCAGCGCGCTCGGCCGCTACGGCTTCCCGGGCGACCGCGAGCGCTTCGAGGAGGAGCTGGCGGCTGCCATAGGAGCATCGCCGACCAACGACTTCGCCGGCGCCGCGGCCGTGGTACGGGCCTACCGGCACCGGGTCCTGATCAGGAACTCGCCTGAGATCATGACGGCGCTGGAGGACGCACGAGCCGGAGGCGGCGGCGCGTGAACGACGTCCCGTTGGAGGAGGCCGAGCCCGCCAGGAAGGCATTCGGCGACCTGACGGAGGGGGAGCGGGAAGTGGTGCGGGAAGCGCTGAGCGTGATCGCACGGGATCCGTCGGCCGGCCGCGAGATTCCCGGTTGGCGCCCTCCTTCTGCCGAGTACACGTACACGACACCGCTCGCCCGCGACTCGGCCGAGGCGATCACGGTCGTGTACACGCACACCCCAGGCATGGGCGTGACCGTCGTGTACTACTTCCGCGATCCACAGGTCGTGGACTGAGCCGATTCCGGGGAGCCCCAACAGCGCGATGATCGACCAGTGGGCGCAGCCATCGACGCCCGACGTGCCCTGAACCCCCGTTGAAGCGCGCAGGTGTGCCTTTGGCTCTTTCCGTGGAGCCGGGCGAACGCTCCCGCCCGCTCCCGACAAGTAAGGGGTGTGGCCGCGATCGCGTGGCCGTGGAAGGGGACCCGATGGAACCGGACAACCTGGATGGCTCGGACGGCTCGGATGGCTCGGAAGACTCGGACGACGAGAGTCTGCTCGCCCGTTCGGCCCGTGACCCGGCGGCCTTCGAGCCGCTGGTCGAGCGGCACGCCGGCGTACTGCACGGCTATCTGATCCGCCGCGCGCCTGCCGCCGCCGACGATCTGCTGGCGGAGGTCTGGTTGCAGGCCTACGCGAGCCGCCGCACCTTCGACGCCGCCCGTGGCACGGCCCGTACCTGGCTGTTCGGGGTGGCCAGGAACGTACTTGCCGCGCACTGGCGGCAAGGCGGACGGGAAGAGGCGGCGGCGCCGGGAACACCCGGCGACCGCGCCGACACCGACCCGTGGCAGGGGGTCGACGAACGGCTGGACGCGGCGGCGGTCGCGCCGTTCCTGCGGCGCAGCATCGCCGGACTCCCGCATGTGGAACGCGAGTTGCTGCTCCTTGTCGCCTGGGAGCGGCTCACCCCGACCGAGGCCGCGGCCGTGGTCGGCGTTCCCCCGGGCACCGCGAGATCCCGTCTGCACCGCGCCCGCGCACGGCTGCGCGAGGCACTCGCATCGACCAGCACCAGCACCAGCACCGGCGCCCACGCCCCCACGTTCGACCGGACGGGAGACCTCGCATGACCACGACCGAGCCTGATGTCCTCGACTTCCCCGGCGCCGACGCCCTGGCGGCCGCGGGGCGGGTCGAGCCGCCGAGCGCGTCGGCCGTCGCCGCGGCGCGGGCCGCCGTACGGGAGGCGGTGGCCCGCGACACTGCGGACGCCGTCCCGCTGCGGCCGCGCGGACGGGTCCGGCGACGGTTCGTGGGGGCGGCCCTGGCCGTCGCGGCGGTCACCGCCACCGTTCTCGTCTACCCGACGGTCTCGTTCGACGGCGGCACCCCGGCCGCGAGCGCCGACGCGGCGGCCTTCCTGAACCGCGTCGCGGACACGGCGGCGGACGGGGACACATCCGCCGCGAACGCCCCGTACTGGAAGGTGCGCGTGCGCTTCACCGGCACGGTGCGGGGGGTGGGCAGCGGGCCCCAGACGACCTGGTACAGCCCGACGGCCGTCTACCTTCCTACCCCGGGGGCGGAGACGAAGCGCTGCCACGACGGCTTCTGCAAGTTTCCCGGAGAGATGTCCTGGACGATCGGGAAGACCAAGGTGACCTGGGACGAACTCGACGAACTGCCCACCGATCCGGCGGCCCTGAAGGCCCGGCTGTTCGAAGACGCGGCGGGTGTCTCCGCCTCGCAAGGGTCCCTCTACAACGGCATCGTGAAGATGCTCGCCACCTCGCCGTCGAGCCCCGCGTTGCGCGCCGCCCTGTTCGAGATCCTGGCCGAGATGGACGACGTACACCTCGTCGGCACGGTGAAGGACAGCGCGGGACGGCGCGGTACGGCCGTGGAGTGGCAGGGCTCCGAGTTGCACGCCCGACTGATCGTCGACCCCGCGACCAGCGCCGTCCTGGAACTCCGGCAGACGGGTTTCCCGACGCGTACCGCACGCATGGTCAGCACCTATCTGTCCGTGGGCCCGGCCTGGAAGCTCGGCTGAGGTCGCACCGCTCCGCCTGCCCCCGGTGGCCGAGGGCAGGGGGTGCGGGTCGTCAGCGCGCGGTGACCAGTTTCTGTGTGCTGGTGACCGTGCCGTCGGCGTGCTGGGTGAGCCGGACGACCAGGACAAGCCGGCGGTCGGCCGGTGCGGTCACATAGAACGGCCGGCCCTTGTTCAGGCCGGGTGCCTTGAACTCCACGCGGGATCCGAAGGCTCCGGCGGCCATCTCGCAGCCCTTGGCCGCTGTCCCGTCGAACGGATCACGGTCGTGACCGGTGGGCTCGACGTCGTAGTCGACCTTCCTGTCGTCAGGCCGGGCTACCGTCCCGATGTTCATCGTGACCCATGCGTGGACTTTCACGTCCGAGCAGACGGAGACCGAACTGACGGTTTTCAGATCGGGGTCGCCGAGTTCCTTGCCCTCGGCGTCTTTCACGGTCAACAGGACGGTGCCCGCCAAGGCGGCGGCCCCCACGACGATGATGGCGGCACCGAGCAGAATCATCGAGCGCGTGCGGACCATCGGGAACATGACCCCTCCGGGGGAGACTGTGGGCTACGGCTCTGGTCCGGCTGTCTGCCGGCGTGCCCAACTTCCATCTCTGCACCGGGACTTGTGCACGTCACGTGAGTTGAGACGCCACGGATGGGGCACACGGTTCAGTGCCGCGCCCGTCCGCGCCCGTCCGCGCCCGTCCCCCCCGGCGCCGGGCACCTCGGCCTGGCCCTCCCGTCCGGCCCTCAGTCGTGCCTTGAACGCGCGTCGAAGCCGGTGTGCTGTCTCACCGTCCCAGGAAGATCGGGTTGGTCAGTGCCGCCAGGGCGCCGGGGACGGGGCCCGCTGCTGTTTCGTGGCGGAGTTCCGCCCGCACGTACGCCGCGTACTGCGGGGTCGTCTGCCACTCGACCACGCCCGAGCCGGCCACCGGGAGCGGGGCGCTGGTCAGCAGGACGCCCTCGTCGGTGATGAAGCGGACCGTGCAGCGCGGCACCCCGGAGGCCTCCAGGCGGACGGTCACCGGGGTGTCGGCGGCCACCTCCAGCCGCTCGCCGATCCCGGCCCGCTCGCCGCGCCCGCCCGTCGCCGTGAAGCTCACCTGCACGTTCTTCGACTCGGCGACGTAGGAGCGGCCCGCGCGCAGGCCCTCCTGGATCGCCTCGCGGGTCAGGTCGTCGGCGAGGACGACGGTCTGGGGCATGCCGACGGCGTCCGGGTCGCGGTGCGCGTCGCTGTTGCCCATCGCCGGCAGCCACTCCTTGTTGCCGCGCACCGAGGCGACCAGCGTGGCGTCCCAGGCGGACAGGGCCACCTCGTCGTCGGGGGTGTAGGGGCCGTTCCACACCTCGACCGCGTCCGCGTCCCCGAACCCGAACTTCCAGGCGCAGCCCACGCACGTGGCGTGCGGATGCGCCGGTACGACCAGACCGCCGGCCTTGTGGATCTGGTGCGCGAACTTCCCGAACCGGTTGTCGCGGGCCCGGTAGCGCCAGTCGACGAAGGTCCCGGGGTCCGTGCCGAGGGCGACGACGTGGCCGTTGCGGGTGGTGATCTCCTCGCCGAGCATGATCAGCAGGTCGTCGCCGGCCTGGTCCGCCCAGTGCGCGTGCGAGGAGTGCGTGTTGTGGTCCGAGGAGTTGATGAAGTCCAGGCCGGCGGCACGGGCGAGGGCCGCGATCTCGGCGGGGGTGCGGCGGCCGTCGGAGTACCAGGAGTGCAGGTGGCAGTCGCCGCGGTACCAGTCCCGGCCCCGGCCCTTCGCACGGGACGGCGGGTACACCGGGCGGACGGGGGTGCCGGGCTCGCCGTACGTCAGCGTGATCGTCAGCTCGTAGTTCAGGCCCTGCGGGGCGACCGTGTAGGGGCCGAGGGCGACATGCCAGGTGCCGGCGCGGACCGGGCCGGGAAGGTAGCCGGGGGTCGCGTCGTCGGCGCGGACGAAGAACTCCGTGCGCGCCCCGCCCGACCAGCCCCGGAAGCCCTTGCCGCCCAGCTCGGTGCCGTGCTGGTCGAAGATGCCGATGTCGAGCGCGTTGCCCGTGGTGCCGGCCGGGACGCTCGGCCGGTCGTAGGTGTAGGAGACCTTGATCTCCCGGACGCCGGCGGGGACCTCGACCGGTACGTACACGAAGTCCGGGCAGCCGGGCGGCAGCGTGCCGCGTACCGTCTTCGTCTCCTGAGTCCCCGGAGTCCCCGGAGTCCCCGGAGTCCCCTGGCCCTGACCGTCCGCCGCTGCGAAGCTCACGCTTCCCAACGTAAGGGCTGCCGCCGCGCCCGTCACGAACAGTGCGCGTCTGCCGATGCCGTGCGTGTCCTCACACATACCGGTGACTCTCCTCTCCCGACGTGAACTCCCCTGGAAGGACAGGGAATCCACAGGCATCCGTATGCCACGTGTGTAGCCGTGTGAAAGGTGGGGCGGGTGATGCCGACCAGTCGGTATGGACATATCGCGCCACTCCCGGTACAGATGGCCCATGCGTATAGCCGTCACGATCTTCCTCACCGACGAGACCATCGCCCCCGTCCGGCTCGCCCGTGAACTGGAGGCACGCGGTTTCGCCGGGCTGTACCTGCCCGAGCACACGCACATCCCGGTCGAGCGGACCACGCCGTACCCGGCCGGCGGCGACCTGCCCCCCGAGTACGGCCGTACCCTCGACCCCTTCGTCGCCCTCGGCCAGGCCGCCGCCGTCACCGAACGCCTCGGCCTCGGCACCGGCATCACCCTGGTCGCCCAGCACGACCCGATCGACCTCGCCAAGCAGATCGCCACCCTCGACCACCTGTCCGGCGGCCGGTTCACGCTCGGCGTCGGCTTCGGCTGGAACGTCGAGGAGGCCGCGGACCACGGCGTGGCCTGGCGGACGAGGCGGGAGCTGGGCCGGGACCGGATGGCGTTGATGCGGGCGCTGTGGGCGGACGAACCGACCGCCTACGAGGGGGAGTTCGGGAGCGTACGGGCGTCGTCCGCGTATCCCAAGCCCGTCCAGAAGCCGCGCGGGCCGGTCGTCGGTCCGCGCACGCTGGTCGGCGGAGCGGCGGGGCCGAAGCTGTTCGCGCACATCGCGGAGTACGCCGACGGGTGGCTGCCGATCGGCGGGCGCGGGCTCGCCGAGTCGCTGCCGGTCCTGCGGGGCGTGTGGGCGGACGCCGGGCGCGACCCGGCGGCGCTTCAGGTGGTGCCGTACGCGGTGCTGCCGGCGCCGGGGAAGCTCGCGCACTATGCCGAGTTGGGCATCGAGGAGGTCGTGCTCCAGCTGCCGCCGGCGGGGGAGGCGGAGGTGCTGGGGGTGCTGGACGCGTACGCGGAGTATCTGTAGTCGGCTGCGGGTGCGTGGGGGTTGCTCGCGCAGTTCCCCGCGCCCCTGAAGAGGCGCTCGCTGCGGCGCCCCTGTCTTTCAGGGGCGCGGGGCTGTGTCGAGGTGCGGCTACCGCCGCGTGGGCGCGACCAGCCACGACGCACCCGCGCTCCGCCATGCACCGCAGTCCCCTCGGAACCCCCGTCCCGGCTGAACCGGCGGAGCCCTCCGTATGCTCGAAGAATGACGACTTCCGCGACCCCCGGAACCGGCGGCCCCACCGAGAACTCCATGCGTCGCGCCCTCAAACGCGCCCGGGACGGCGTCGCCCTCGACGTCTCCGAGGCCGCCGTGCTGCTCCAGGCGCGCGGCGAGGCACTCGACGACCTCGCCGCGTCCGCCGCCCGGGTGCGCGACGCCGGTCTGGAACAGGCCGGCCGCCCGGGTGTCATCACGTACTCGAAGAGCGTCTTCATCCCCCTCACCCGCCTGTGCCGCGACAAGTGCCACTACTGCACGTTCGTCACCGTCCCCGGCAAGCTCCGCCGGGCCGGGCACGGCATGTTCATGTCCCCGGACGAGGTCCTCGACGTGGCCCGCAAGGGCGCGGCCCTCGGCTGCAAGGAAGCCCTGATCACCCTCGGCGACAAGCCCGAGGACCGCTGGCCGGAGGCGCGCGAGTGGCTCGACGCGCACGGTTACGACGACACGATCGCCTACGTCCGGGCCATCTCCATCCGCATCCTGGAGGAGACCGGCCTGCTGCCCCACCTCAACCCGGGCGTGCTGTCCTGGACCGACTTCCAGCGGCTCAAGCCGGTCGCGCCGAGCATGGGCATGATGCTGGAGACGACGGCCACCCGGCTGTGGTCCGAGCCCGGCGGCCCGCACCACGGTTCCCCCGACAAGGAACCCGCCGTCCGGCTGCGGGTCCTGGAGGACGCGGGCCGTTCCTCGGTCCCGTTCACCTCGGGCATCCTGATCGGCATCGGCGAGACGTACGAGGAGCGGGCCGAGTCCCTCTTCGCACTGCGCCGCGTGGCCCGGTCGTACCACGGCGTCCAGGAGCTGATCATCCAGAACTTCCGCGCCAAGCCGGACACGGCGATGCGCGGGATGCCGGACGCCGAGCTGGACGAACTGGTCGCGGCCGTGGCGGTGGCCCGGCTGGTCATGGGGCCGGCCGGCAACATCCAGGCGCCGCCCAACCTCGTCGACAGCGAGTACGAGCGGCTGATCGCGGCGGGTATCGACGACTGGGGCGGGGTGTCGCCGCTCACCATCGACCACGTCAACCCGGAACGCCCCTGGCCGCAGATCGAGGAACTGGCGGCGAAGTCGGCGGCCGCCGGCTTCGAGCTGCGGGAACGTCTCTGCGTGTACCCGGAGTTCGTCCGCCGCGGAGAGCCCTGGCTGGACCCGCGGCTGCGCCCGCACGTGGCCGCGCTGGCCGACCCGGAGACGGGGCTGGCGCGGGCGGACGCGACCGTCGAGGGCCACCCGTGGCAGGAGCCCGAGGAGGTCTTCGTCGCGACCGGCCGCACCGACCTGCACGCCACCATCGACACCGAGGGCCGTACCGGCGACCGCCGCGACGACTTCGACGAGGTGTACGGCGACTGGGGCGCCCTGCGCGAGGCGGCCGCCCCCGGCATGGCACCCGAGCGCATCGACACCGACGTCCGCCAGGCTCTGGCGACCGCGGCCGACGACCCCACGAAGCTGACGGACACCGAGGCCCTCGCCCTGTTCCACGCGGACGGTCCGGCGCTGGACGCGCTGACCAGGATCGCCGACGACGTCCGGAAGTCGGCGGTCGGCGACGACGTCACCTACATCGTCACCCGCAACATCAACTTCACCAACGTCTGCTACACCGGCTGCCGGTTCTGCGCCTTCGCCCAGCGCCGCACGGACGCCGACGCGTACACCCTCTCCCTGGACCAGGTGGCCGACCGGGCCCAGCAGGCGTGGGACCTCGGCGCGGTCGAGGTCTGCATGCAGGGCGGTATCCACCCCGACCTGCCCGGCACGGCCTACTTCGACATCGCGAAGGCGGTGAAGGAGCGGGTCCCCGGCATGCATGTGCACGCCTTCTCGCCGATGGAGGTGGTGAACGGCGCGACGCGCACCGGCATGTCGATCCGGGAGTGGCTGACCGCGGCGAAGGAGGCGGGCCTGGACACCATCCCCGGGACGGCGGCGGAGATCCTGGACGACGAGGTCCGCTGGGTCCTGACCAAGGGCAAGCTGCCCGCCGCCACCTGGATCGAGGTCGTCACGACCGCCCACGAGGTGGGCATCCGCTCCTCGTCCACGATGATGTACGGCCACGTCGACCAGCCCCGGCACTGGCTGGGCCACCTGCGCACCCTGGCCGGCATCCAGCAGCGGACCGGCGGCTTCACGGAGTTCGTGACCCTGCCCTTCATCCACACCAACGCGCCCGTCTACCTGGCGGGCATCTCCCGCCCCGGCCCGACCATGCGCGACAACCGGGCGGTGACGGCGATGGCCCGGCTCCTCCTCCACCCCTACATCCCGAACATCCAGACAAGCTGGGTGAAACTGGGCACGGAGGGGGCGGCGGAGATGCTCCGCTCGGGCGCGAACGACCTGGGCGGCACGCTGATGGAGGAGACCATCTCGCGGATGGCGGGGTCGTCGTACGGCTCGTACAAGTCGGTACGGGACCTGATCGCCGTGGCCGAGGCGGCGGGCCGTCCCGCGAAGCCCCGTACGACGGTGTACGGCGAGGTGCCGGAGGAGCGTCAGCGGGCGGCGGAGGCGTCCGACGGGCACCTGCCGGAGCTGCTGCCGGTGCTGGACTGAGGGGGCCGGGACCGGACCGGGAGCGGACCTGGACCGGACCGAGCGGGCGGGCAGCGCACAGTACGATGATCCGACCCCTGTGCGAATACGTAGGGGGCCCTCATAACGGAGGAGATGCGTACCCGTGGCTGCCCGACTGCTGCCCTCCTGGGTCTGGGTCACCGGTCTGACGACCGGGGCGACGGTGGCCGTCGTCTTCCTCGCCCTACAGGCCGACAAGGGGCCGCACCCCACGGCCGCGGCGGTCCGCCCGTCGGCGAGCGCGTCGGCGGGCGCCCACCCCTCCGCGTCCCCGAAGCCCACGAAGGCTCCCGAGGTACCGGCGGCCTCCGGTACCGGTCGCCGGGTTGTCTACTCGCTCGGTGCCAAGCGGGTGTGGACGGTCGACGCGAGCGACAAGGCGACCCGCACGTTCACGGTGTGGCCGGGGACGGTGAGCCCCGACCCCGGCACGTACACGATCTCCAAGACCCTGGCGTCCACGACCGGCTCGGACGGCGTCCAGATCGAGCACGTCCTCTACTTCGCCGCGAAGTCGGGGCTGTCGGTCGCCTTCTCCAACGCGGTCGACGGCTCCTCTCCGCCACCCGCCGCGGGCAAGCAGACCAGCGGCATCCGCATGCACAAGGCGGACGGCGCGGCCCTGTGGACGTTCGGCACGGAACCGAACACCAAGGTGACGGTGGTCAAGTAGCCGTCGGTGGCCGTCGGATCCGTCAGGAGATGGCGCGCAGTCTTGGAGCCGGGAGCCGGCGGAGTCGCTCGACGGCCTCCGCCGTCTGCTCGTCGGCGGGCAGCAGGACGACCAACTGCTGGGTGTCCTCGGCGAGTTCGAGGGTCTCGCGGCGCAGCCGGAGTTCCGGGCCGGCCGGGTGGGCGAGACGCAGGATGCCGCGTTTCGGGATCGTGTGCCGGTTGAGGCGCCGGGTGAACTCGGGCCCGGCGACCGGGGCGAGTTCGGTCGTGAACCACTCGGAGCTCTCGACGGACGGCCCGAGCCGGATGTCGAAGGCCTGCTCGTCCGCGATGTCCTCCCAGTCGGGGAAGAGGGCGCGGGCGCGGGGGTCGGTGAAGACGTACCGGGTGAGGTTCGGCACGGCGTCGGCATCGAGCAGTCCGGTTCCGCCCAGCACCGCCTCGTAGGCGCCGGTGCGGGCGAGGATGTCGCCGAGCCGGTTGGTGACCAGGGCGAGGCCGGGTTCGAGGAGGCGGAGTGTCTCCCTGACGGTGGGCCGTACCTCACGGTTCGGGGGCGCGGGCCGGGCGTGGGACACGCACTCACTGCCGGTGATCTTGGTGAGATAGCGCAGATGGGTCCGCTCGGTGGGGTCGAGGCTGAGGGCGTCGGCAAGGGCGTTGACCACGGCCACCGACGGATGGCGGTCCCGCCCCTGCTCGATACGGGTCAGATACTCGACGCTGATCCCGGCCCGGTTGGCGAGGTCGAGCCGGCGCAGCCCCGGCGACCGGCGACGCCCGCGCTCGGGCAGCCCGAGCGCCGCCGGCTGGATGCTGTCCCGCTTCGCCCGGACGAAGTCCCCCAGTGGTGTCCCCATACCGTCGAGGATAGGCACGGCGGCTGTCGCTCAGCGTGGCCCTGCGGGGGCCAGCCTGGCCTCGGTCTGGCTGGGGCCGCGCGGGACCCCGATGGTGAGGTCCATGGATGAGAACAAGCGGCACAGGCTCGTGATTCTGATCGGAAGCGTCCGGGAGGGCCGGTTCGGCCCGGTGGTGGCTCGGTGGGTGGCCGAACAGGCGCGCACACACGGCGGGTTCGAGGTGGAGGTCGTGGACCTGGCCGCCTACGACATCCCCCTCGCGCTCCCCGCCGAGTCACCGAAGCACTCGGGCGACGCCTACCCCCGCCCCTCCGGAATGCGGTCCCTGACGGCGGCCCTGGCGGCGGCGGACGCGTTCGTGATCGTCACCCCCGAGTACAACCACAGCTACCCGGCGGCGCTGAAGGCCGCCATCGACTGGCACTTCGACCAGTGGACGGCGAAGCCGGTCGCGTTCGTGAGCTACGGCGGCGCGGCGGGCGGCCGGCATGCGGTGCTGCACCTGGAGAACGTGCTCACGGAACTCCACGCGGTGACCGTCCGGGACGGCCTGGCCTTCCCGAACTACTTCACCGCGTGGCAGGACGGCCGCCCGGTGGACGCCGGGACGGAGGGCTATGCCAAGACCCTGCTGGACCAACTGGCCTGGTGGACGGCCACCCTGCGCGCGGGCCGCGAGGCGGCGCCCTATCCCTCCTGATCCGCGGGGCTCAGCTGGACGACGACGAGCGCGATCCCGGTGAGCACCAGTACCCGGGTCGCCGCGTCGAGACCGTTCCAGGTCTTGGACTGCCACATGGAGAACCACTCACCGCCGACGGCGATGAACCCGGCGCCGAAGAGCAGCACGAGCATCAGCAGACCGTAGGTGGACAGGCGCCGCGCCCGGCCGCTGTCGCGCCGGAACCACAGCGCGGTCCCGGCGACGAGCACGAGCGCGGCGACCGTCTCCCACACGATGATGGCGACGTAAGCGGTGTTCTGGAGCCCTCTGTTGGTAATGGCCCGCCACATCAGGTCGTCGTCCTTGAACGTCGTGTCCATGGCCAGCACATGCTGGACGAACGCCTGGTTGGTGCCGAAGTCGGTGATGTTCCCCAGGGCGACCAGGGCGATGTAGAGAGCGACGGTGCCGGTGAGAAGGGCAGCGGCGAGCGAGAGCGCACGAGGCGCGTGGGAGGTGGACATGCCACGGTCCTTCCCGCTCCTCGCCGTTCACACCCTCCGTTCAGTCGATGCAGAACTCGTTGCCCTCGATGTCCTGCATCGGGATGCACGACTCGTTGACGCCGTCGGCATACAGCGTCTGCACGTGTACCGCGCCGAGCGGGACCAGTCGTGCGCATTCGGCCTCGAGTGCGGCGAGGCGCTCCTCACCCACGAGGCCGGTGCCGACGCGCACGTCGAGGTGCACCCGGTTCTTGACGACCTTCCCCTCGGGAACACGCTGGAAGTACAGGCGCGGGCCCACCCCGGTGGGATCGAGGCAGGCGAACCACGAATCCCGCTCCTCAGGCGGCTGCGAGGACTTGTAATCGTCCCAGGTCGCAAACCCCTCCGGTGGTGGCGGCACGACGTACCCCAACACCTCGCACCAGAAGCGAGCGAGGCGCTCGGGTTCGGCGCAGTCAAAGGTGACTTGGAACTTCCTGATCTCTGACATCGGCGCAACATACCAGGGGGGATGGCCACTTGGCCGCTGGAGCCTCTGCCAGACTTCGGGTGGAGCGGCTGCGGGGGTGGTTCTGATGGGGTCGACACGGCCGTCGATGCAGGAGCTGATCGGGCGGCGCCGGAGGGCCGGGTTCGTCGGGCGGCTCGACGAGCGGGCCGTGTTCCGGCGGAACCTCGCCCTGCCACCGGAGGATGAGAGGCACCGGTTCCTCTTCCATGTGCACGGTGACGCGGGAGTCGGGAAGACCCGCCTGGTAAGGGAGTTGGAGCAGATCGCCCGGGAGACCGGGGCGCTGACAGCCTATGTCGACGAGGGCGTGGCCAGTGTGCCCGAGGTGATGGCGGCGACGACGCGTCAGTTCGCCGCGCAGGGACGGCGGTTCAAGGAGCTGGAGCGGCTGCTGGTCGCGCACCGGGAGCGGCGGTACGAGGCTGAGTCCGCCCTGATGATGGGCGGACCGGAGGAGCGGGAGGAGCCGTCGGCGGGGAGCCTGGCGGTGGCGCGGGCGGCGCAGGTGGGGCTCGGGATGGTCCCGGTGGCCGGCGCCTTCGCCGCCGCCCTGGACGCCGACCGCCTCGCTCAGGGCGCCGACCGGCTCCGGGCCCGCTTCCGCAGCCAGGAGGACGCCCAACTGGTGCTCTCCCCCGAGCAGGTGCTCACCCCCGTGCTGCTGAGGGAACTGGCCGGCGCGGCCGACGCCGCCCCCTGGATCGTCCTCTTCCTCGACACCTACGAGCGCACCGGCCCGTTCCTCGACCCCTGGCTGCACGACGTGATGACCACCGACCGGTACGGCGCCCTCCCGGCCAACGTCGTCGTGGTCACCTCCGGCCAGCACCCGTTCGACACGGCCCGCTGGGGCAGTTTCGTGGACTTCAGGACGGACCTGCCGCTCGGCCCGTTCACGGAGGCGGAGGCCCGAGGGCTGCTCGCGGACAAGGGGGTGCGGGACGAGTCGGTGGTCGCCGAGGTACTGCGTCTGACGGGCGGGCTTCCGGTACTCGTCTCCACGCTGGCCGAGTCCGGGCCCGTCGGCCCCGGGGAGGTGGGGGATCCGAGCGCCACGGCGGTCGACCGGTTCCTGAAATGGGAGCGGGACCCCGTGCGCAGAGCCGCCGCGCTGGCGGGCGCGCTGCCTCGGCAGCTGGACGAGGACGTGTTCCGCACGGCCGTGGGCTGTCCCGAGGACGACGCCCGGTCGCTGTTCGCCTGGCTGACGGGCATGCCGTTCGTCACTGAGCGCTTGGAAGGCGTGCAGTACCACGACGTCGTACGGGCCCCGATGCTCCGCCTGCAGCGCCTGCGTTCCCCGCGCTGGTGGCGGGAGAGCCACACCCGCCTCGCCGAGGCGTTCGGCCGATGGCGAGCGGAAGCCGAGAGGGACCGGCATTCGCATGAGTGGTGGTCGGACGAACGGTGGCGGGAGCTCCGCCTCGCGGAGTCGTATCACCTGATGTGCGCAGGACCTCCGTTCCCGCTGCCCGCTCTGTCACGGGATCTCGTGGATGCCTGCTTCGAAGGCGACGCGGTGGCGCGGCGATGGGCACGCACTCTGGTGCAGGCGGGCGAGGACACAGACGCGCAGCGGATCGGCGCACTGGGCAACGACGTGCTCGCGGCGCTCGACCGAGGCGGGGTCCTCGGAGCCCTGGGGGTGCTGTTGGCGAAGGGGAGCCTCGATGTGCTGGGGCGAGCCGAGGCATACAGAGTGCGGGGAGTCGTGCTGGGCAAGGCAGGGGAGCACGCCGCGGCCCTGAACCAGTTCGATCGGGCCATCGAACTCAATCCGGCGTCGGCGTCGGCGTACGAGTGCCGGGCCCTCGCGCGAGCGAACCAGCGTGACTACGCAGGAGCCGTGGCCGACATGGATGTGGTCGACCGGCTGGCCCCGAACACCGCCAGAACCCTCGCCGCGCGCGGTGACTACCACCGGATGACAGGGGACCTCGAAGCGGCTCTGCGGGATCTGGACACGGCGATCGAGCTCGATCCGACGAGACAGACGGCGTGGGCGGTCCGAGGAGCCGCCCGGCACCAGCTCGGTGATCTCGACTCGGCGGCGGCCGACCTGGACCGGGCGCTGGATCTGGATCCGGACTTCGTGTGGGCCCTGGTACGCCGAGCGCGTCTCTGGCGAACACGCGGCGATCACGAACGGCGCCTGGCCGACCTGGACCGTGCCGTCGCCCTGGGGCGTGACCTGCCATGGGTGTTGTGCGAGCGCGGCGACGCCTTGGTCCGTGCCGGTCGCCACGAAGCCGCTCTCGCGGACTACGACCGTGCCCTCGCCCTGAACGGCGAGTACGCCTCGGCGTACGCGAGCCGCGGAGCCTGCCGAACGGCGATGGGCGAACCGGATCGGGCACTGGCGGACCTGGACCGTGCGCTGGAACTCAACCCGGAGTACTTCTGGGCACTGTGGCAGCGAGCCGGAACGTACCTCGCGCTCGGCACGCTCGAAAGGGCCGCGTCCGATGCCGCGCGGATGCGGGCCCTCGACCCCGACCACTGGCAGTCACATCAGGTCGTCCTGCGCATCCGCATACGACAACTGGTGAACGACGAGTCGTGGGACCGCCTCACGCGACTTCGGGACGGGCTGGAGACCACGCACCCGGAACTCCCGGCGGCCGAACGGGCCGACATCACCGAGCGCCTGACCGAACTCCTCGCCGGGCGATCAGCGCCTGGCGAACGCCGTGAACTCGACCCATGAGGCGTCCCCGAACGCGAGCCGTGCGCCGTCCTTGTCCTTGGAGTCGCGGACGTGGACGGTGGCGGTGACGGGGGATATGGCGACCTCGACGCACTCGGGGCCGTCGTTGCTGCTGTAGCTGCTCTTGAACCAGTTCAGCGCGGTGGGGGTCATGCCTTTTCTCCCAGCACTTTGTCAATGAAGGCCAGCGACTCCCGGGGCGTGAGAGCCTGCGCCCGGATCATTCCATAGCGCATCTCCAGGATCTGTACTTCCCGGGGATCACTGATCAGGCGACTGTGCAGCTGGGCCTCCGAGTGCCCGAGCGTTTTGCCGTCCCGGAGTTTCAGCAGCTGGAGCGAGCCGCCCATTCCCGCGTGGTCCTCACGGTCCGTGGGCATCACCTGGATCGCGACATGCCTCAATGTGCCGATGTCCAGAAGGTGTTCTAGCTGTTGCCGCAGCACCATTTTGCCTCCGATGGGCCGCCGCAGTGTCACCTCTTCCAGGACGAAGGTGAGTTCCGCCAGGGGCACCCGCTCGAAGACGCTCTGCCGTGCCACGCGTCCAGCGACCTGGCGTTCGATCTCGTCCTCCGGGTATGCGGGCCGCCGCATCGCGAACAACGCCCGCGCGTACTCAGGTGTCTGGAGAAGGCCGTGCATGTTGTGGTTGGCGTAGGCCCCGAGTTCGACCGCGTCGCCCTCCAGCCTGGCCAGATCCCGAACCTTCTTCGGATACCGAGCCCTCTCCACGTCCTCCTTCATGAACGCGAGCTTCCCGCCCGCCCCCAGCACCTCATCGGCCTTCGCCAGGAAGTCCGGCTTGGGGATCCGCCGCCCCCGCTCCACGGCCGACACCATCTCCTCGCTGTACCCGATGGCGGCGCCGAGTTCGGCCTGCCGCATCCCGGCGGCCTCCCGCCACACCTTGATCTGCCGCCCGACCGCCCTGAGTACGGCCTCGGCCTCCTCGTCCTCCACGCCCGCTCCCTCCGACGTACCACCCGTACGGCACCGACCGACACCCGGACAGTCACTCTCTGTGCCTGGTGTGTCGCTGTTCAGAGTAGAGAGCCGCGACCACGCTGGGTGACATGAACCAGAAATCCCTCCCACGAGAAGTGACAGCCCCCGCGCGCCACTTCACGGTCCAGCTGTCCGCGACGCGAAGGGGTGCCCGCCTCGCGCGGCTGCTCACGGAACGCCAACTGGACGACTGGGGGCTGGCGTACGAGGCGGCCGTGCACGTCGTGGCCGAGCTGGCGTCCAACGCCGTGCTGCACGGACGCGTCGCGGGACGGGACTTCCGGCTGGGGCTACGGCTGCGCCCCGACCGCACACTCCGTATCGAGGTGACCGACGCCCGGGGCGACCGCGTCCCGTACGTCCACGACCCGGTGGGCGCCGACGCGGAGTCGGGGCGAGGCCTGTTGATCGTGGGGGCGTATGCCGACCGTTGGGGCACGGCCGAGGCACCGGCCGGGTGCAAGGTCGTCTGGGCGGAGCTGGGGGCACCGGATCGCGAGGACCCATGACCCGGCGTTTCCCGACGCCAAAGACCAAAGAACCGGGGCAAGAACCCAACCCTCCCCTACCGTCCCCGTCGATCACCCGCCGGAGTGAATATGCCGAACTCAGCTGGCGCGGAGGGGCAGTTGTGCGGCAGCGTCTGCGGCGACAAGTCCACACATACTTCGGCCCTCGCGGGGACTGCCATCCCACTGCGAGGGCCTGATCATCAAGGAAGAAAGAGCCTTCCCCATGACTGCTCAGCAGCCTAGCGCGCCCGCGCCCGCGAAGACCCGGCGTTCCCACTCCGGTGTCACCCATGTGAAGGAACGCCTTGACGGCAACTTCACCGTAGTCAGCAACGAACTGCTCCAGCACCCGGAGTTGTCCTCCACGGCGAAGGGCATCGGGAGCTACATCCAGTCACTGCCCGAGGGCTCCCCGGTCGGCATCAAGGCGCTCGCCGAGCAGTTGCCCGAGGGGGAGATCAGGATCGCCTCGGCCCTGCGCGAGCTGGAGCGGTACGGGTTCTATCTGCGCACCAAGGAACGTCTCCCGTCGGGCCAGGTCGTGACCCGGACGTTCGCGTACAACAGGCCGCGCCGCGCGGTGGTCGAAGCCGCCAGGGCCCCTGAGCCCCGTACCCGGCCGAGGACTCCTGCCCCGCCGAAGGCGCCTCAGACCCCGCGCAAGGCCCCCGACCTGCTCGCCGGGCTCCGCGCATACGACTCCCGGCTGCTTCTCAGCGAGCGGGAGGTGCATCGTCTGACACCGGCCGTCTCCGCGTGGCTGGAGCGTGGCGTGCCGCCCACCGCCGTCGTACGCGTTCTCACGAGCGACCTGCCGCAGGATCCGATCAAACACCCGGCGGCCTTCCTGGCTCATCGTCTCGCCAGCCAACTGCCTCCCCACCTCCCGGCCCCGGCCCCGCGTGACGCGTCCGCGCCGACCCGCCCGGATCCGCTCCAGAACTGCGACGGCTGCGACCACGCGTTCCGTGCACCTGGGCCGGGGCGGTGCCGCGATTGCCGTGCGGCCGGCGCGGCTGCTTAGAAAACCGGGACGCCGGAAGTGAGCTCCATGACCACTGCCGCCAAGGCGCCGCGCCGCCGACTGCCCGGGTACCGTACGAGGACCGAGCCACCCGCACCGGAGGCCCCCGTGAGCGCCCAGACCGACGGCCCGATCGAACCGCTGATCCCCATGCCCGAGCTCACCCCGGACGGTCTGCGAGCGGCGGTCGCGCGCATCGCTCCGAGCCGGATCCCGGCCCTCACCCAGCACCTCTTCGAGGCTACGACGAACGCGCAGCAGACCCAGAGCCTCGCGCCACTGCGAGCCTTTGTGCATTCGTGGGCCGTGTTCGTGGCGGTTCAACGCCATCCGGAACGTGCCGCACGCCTGCGTGAGCTGGAGCGGATCGTGGACGCCGGGGAGCAGGACCCGGCGGGCGCCATCACGGAGATCCGGGCCATCCGGGAGGCGGCCGAGGCGGAGGCCGGTCTGTGACGGAGTGGGCCTGGGACTTCAACCCGAGCGCCGAGTACGTCATGGCCGGCCTGCCGCCCGGAGTGGTCGCGGAGGTGGAGCGGCTTGCGACCGAGCTGGCAGCCCTTGGGCAGGACTCCGTGAAGATCGGTAGGCCACTCGACCGGGAGGGCGGGTTGCGAGAGTTCGACATCCTCGGTGGCCGCGGATTCATCAGTTTTCTGCCCGTACCGCGCCACGAGTGTGTGTACGTGTGCAACGTCACCTGGTACGGCTGACGCCCGCCGCGCCGTCGCCCGACCAATCCGGCCAGGCCGCCCTACCTGGCCGAAAACCGCCCACTCGGGGCCACACAACCCACACTCCGCGTCCCTAACTGTCCTCTGAACGGACCGTTCCCGGTCGATTACAGTGCTGGCTGTCGTACGTACGGACGGTGCCCGTGAGGAGGTCATGGTGGGTGCGACAGTGGGTACCGTCTGGGGCCGTGCCGAGCAGCAGGACTTCCGGAGCCGGGTGCGGGGCACGTTGCTGGGGTCGGCGGTCGGGGACGCGCTCGGCGGGCCCGTCGACGGGCTGACGCTGGAGGAGATCCGGGCCGCGTACGGGCCGGAGGGGCTGGTCGATCTCGGGTTCGGGTACGGGCGGCGCGGGACGGTGACCCATCACACCCAGCTGACCCTGTTCACCGTGGACGGATTGATAAGAGCCCAGGTGAGACGGGACACCGGCGCCTGGCATCCGCCTACCGACCTGCATCGCGCCTATCTGCGGTGGGCGGCCACCCAGCGGGACTGGGGGCCCGACGAGCGGCGGAAGGACGACGGCTGGCTGGCCCGGGAGGAGTGGCTGTACGCCAGGAGAGATCCGACCCGCGCGCTGCTCATCGGCCTCGGGGACGAGAACATGGGGACCCTGGAGTCGCCGAAGAACCCCGACGACATGGGGCCGGAGGCCGTCGCCCGGTCCGCGCCGTTCGGGCTGCTCGTCGGCTGGGAGCCGCAGCTCGTCATCCAGCTGGCCGTGGAGTGCGCGGCACAGACCCACGGGCATCCGACCGCCTGTCTGTCCGCGGGCGCGTACGCCGTGATCGTGCACGCGCTGGGCCGGGGGGACTCGCTCGACGGGGCCGTCCAGCGGGCGCTGGCCCTGCTCGCCGCCAGGCCGGGGCACCAGCCCGTCTCGGACGCGTTGCAGCACGCGCTCGGCGCCGTACGGCAGGGGATGCCCTCCCCGGCCCGGGTCGAGGAGCTGACCGGGGACGGGGCGGCGGACGGGACGCTCGCCGCGGCCGTGTACTGCGCGCTCGTCGGCGAGGACGTACGGCACGGGCTCTGCCTGGCCGTCAACCAGGCCGGACCCTCCGCCGTCGGCGCCCTCACCGGCGGCCTGCTCGGCGCCCTGCACGGCGAGACGGCCCTCCCGCCGGCCTGGGTGGCCGAACTGGAGGGCCGTCCTACGATCCTGGAGCTGGCCGACGACTTCGCGATGGAGATGACCCAGGGCCCGGCCCTGCACGGGCCGGCGGGCGCGTCCCCGGGCTGGCTGTCCCGCTACCCGCGAGGCGCCTGAGCCGACCGGCCCAGAGACCGCCGGCCGGCCCAGGGGACCACCGCCGGTCAGTCCCGCAGTGCCTCCCCGCCGCCCGCCGGAGCCTGGGCCGGTACCGGGGCCGTCGCCGCCGCGCTGTCCCCGTCCGTGTTCACGGTCTCGATGATCGCGAGGCGCTCCGGGGTGTCCTCCGGCTTCAGGTAGCCGATGAGGATGTAGAGGACCAGGGAGACGGCCAGCGGGACCGACACCTGGTACTGGAGCGGTACGCCGCCGTCGACGTTCCAGTTGATCGGGTAGTTGACCAGCCAGAAGGCCAGCAGGCCCGCCGCCCAGCTGGTGAGCGCGGCCGTCGGGCCGGAGCGGCGGAACGGGCGGAGCAGGCCCAGCATCATCGGGATCGCGATCGGGCCCATCAGGCCGGCCACCCACTTGATGACCACGGTGATGATGTCCTTGAACGTGGGGGAATTGACCTGGGTGGCCACCGCCATGGACAGACCGAGGAAGACCACCGTCGTCACCCGGGCCGCGATCAGGCCGGAGCGCTCGCTCCAGGACCGGGCCCGCGACGACAGCACCGGCGCCACGTCACGGGTGAAGACGGCCGCGATCGCGTTGGCGTCGGAGGAGCACATCGCCATCGTGTGGGAGAAGAAGCCGACGACCACCAGGCCCAGCAGGCCGTGGGGGAGGAGCTGTTCGGTCATCAGGCCGTAGGAGTCGGAACCGTCCGGCTTCTGGGCGTGGACCAGGAGCGGCGACATCCACATCGGGAAGAACAGGACCACCGGCCAGATCAGCCACAGGGCCGCGGAGAGGCGGGCGCTGCGCTCGGCCTCCTTCGGTCCGGCCGTCGCCATGTAGCGCTGGGCCTGGTTGAGCATGCCGCCGTTGTACTCGAAGAGCTTGATGAAGAGGAAGGCCAGCAGGAACACCGTGCCGTAGGGGCCGACCAGCGGCTTGCCGTGGCCGTGCAGGGCCGGCTGGTCGAAGGCGTCGAAGAAGCCGATGCCCTTGTCGTTCAGCTTCAGGACGACGGCGACGAACATCGAGACGCCGGCCAGCAACTGGATGATGAACTGGCCCAGTTCGGTCAGCGCGTCCGCCCACAGGCCGCCGATCGTGCAGTAGACCGCGGTGATCGCACCGGTGATGAGGATGCCCTGGTTGAGGGACACACCCGTGAACACCGACAACAGGGTGGCGATCGCGGCCCACTTGGCGGCCACGTCCACGATCTTCAGCAGCATGCCGGACCAGGCCAGCGCCTGCTGCGTGGACAGGTTGTAGCGGTTCTTCAGGTATTCGAGGGGGGACGCCACATGGAGCCGGGAGCGCAGGCGGTTGACGCGCGGTGCGAAGAGTTTCGAGCCGATCGCGATGCCCAGCGCGATCGGGAAGGACCAGGTGACGAACGACGTCACGCCGTAGGTGTAGGCGATGCCCGCGTAGCCGGTGAACATCACCGCGCTGTAGCCCGACATGTGGTGCGAGATGCCGGAGAGCCACCAGGGCATCTTTCCGCCGGCCGTGAAGAAGTCGCTGACGTTGTCCACGCGCTTGTGCGACCAGATGCCGATCGCGACCATCACGCCGAAGTAGCCGATGAGCACGGCCCAGTCGAGCCCGTTCATGTGCCCCCCTTCCAGGGTCCGCCTTCTGAACTCCGCTCAGCAGGTTGGCACTTCGCATAAGCGGAGTGGGGACGGGGAAGGCCGCGAAGTGCCCGCTCATCGTGGGTTCGGTTACGCGGGCACGACAAGCGGGCGTAGGGTCAAGGGGAAGTAAAATCGTTCGCCTTGCTGACCTTGATTCATGTGTGTGAACGGACTGGCGTGTTCTCGATGGCCGGAACCAGCACCTCAGCGCATCAGCTCCCCCGCGTTGACCAGCAGCGACTGTCCCGTGATGGCCCGCGCCCGGTCCGACGCCAGGAACACCGCCGCGTCCGCCACGTCCCCGTCCGTCGCCAGCTCCGGCAGCGCCATCCGCCCCGTCAGCCGCCCCAGCACCTCGTCCTCCGGCACCCCCTCCGTGTGCGCCGTGAACTGGACGTACGCCTGCACCGGCGGCCCCCACATCCAGCCCGGCAGCACCGTGTTGACCCGGATCCGGTACGGCCCCAGCTCCCGCGCCAGCGAGTACATCGCGCTGGTCAGCGCCCCCTTCGAGGCGGCGTACGCGGCCTGCTTCACCTGCGAGGGCGCGGCGACGGCCGACTGCGTACCGACGAAGACCACCGAGCCGCCGCCCGCCGCCTTCAGTGCCGGCAGGCATGCCCGGGTCATCCGCAGCGTCCCCAGCAGGTTCACGTCGACCACCGACGCCCAGGTCGCGAAGTCCGCGTCCTCGACCCCGCCGAAGTAGGAGTCCCAGGCGGCCACGTGCACCACCGCGTCGATGCCCCCGAAGCGCTCCCGGGCCAGCTCAGCCAGCGCCTCGCACTGGCCCTCGTCGGTGATGTCGGTGGGGCGGTAGGCGGTCCGGCCGCCCTCCGGATCGATCCCGGCCGCGCTCTTGGCGAGGTTCGCCTCGGTCCGCGCACCGAGCACGGCGTTCCCGCCGTCCCGTACGACGGCCGCCGCGACCTGGTGCCCGAGCCCGGCGCCGACCCCCGAGACGACGACCGTCTTGCCCACGAGCAGTGACATCGATGACCTCCCGGCACTGGCGCTTTATCTGACGGAGCGTCAGAGTATGGGCGAGTGCAGGCGGAAGGAAGGGAAGGCGCATGAGCGAGGACACGCGTAGCGATGTGTACGCCGAGCTGGCCGCGGTCGGCCCCTACGGCGTCCGCCCCGGCCACGCCCTCATCACCATGGTCGAGCCGCACCCCGGGCACGAGTACGCGTACAACCGCTGGTACGAGGACGACCACTACTACGCCGGCGCCATGGCCATGCCCTGGATCTACGCGGGCCGCCGCTGGGTCGCCACCCGCGATCTGCAACTCCTGCGCCACCCCGAGAAGTCGGCGATCGCCCAGCCCGTCACCGCCGGCTGCTACCTCTCCGTCTACTGGATCACCGACGGCCGCTACGCCGACCACATGAAGTGGACGGTCGCCATCAACAGGCGGCTGAACCGGGACGCCCGGGTGTACCAGGACCGTACCCACGTCTTCACGGCGTTCCAGGACCACGAGGCCACGGTGTACCGGGACGGGGCCGCCGGCCCCCGCGACTTCCACGCCCTCGACCACCCGTACGCCGGACTGGTGATGGAGGTCATCGACAGCGAATCGCCCGAGCAGCGGACGGAACTGCTGGAGTGGCTGCGCGGCCGGCACCTGCCGAAGCGGCTCGCCGGTTCACCGACGGCGATGGTCACGGTGTTCCGCCCGACGCCGCTGCCCGGCGACCGGATGACCTATGTGAAGCAGGTGGAGGGCGTCGACACCCGGCTGACGCTGCTGTGGTTCCTGGAGACGGATCCGAGGCAGTGCTGGGACGCCCGCTTCACCGGCCTGGACGAGGACGTCGCCGGGTCCGGACTGGGCAGGGTGGAGCTGGTGGCACCGTTCGTACCGACCGTGCCGGGCACGGACCGCCATGTGGCGGAGCTACGCGGCTGACCCGGTCACTTCAGCTCGTCGGGACACGGCGTGCCCCGCGGCAGCTGGTACGGCGCCGCCAGCCGGTAGGTCCCCGTCTTCGGCGCGAGCAGCATCGTCCACCTGTCGCCCTTCGCGTCCTCCGGCGTCTCCAGCAGGCAGCCGTTGACGTTGACGTACGTCTTCGGCGTGCCATCGGCCCGGTGCTTGGAGGCCTGGGTCTCCTGCGGCGGCTTCAGGCTCTTGCCGTCCGCGTCGACGATGCTCAGCCACGGCGAGTACGGGATCCGGATCAGGATCCGCCCGGCCCTGCGCACCTCGATGGTCAGCTCGCCCTGCTCGGCGCTGTCCACCACCGCGTCGGGCTCGGCGAGCGGCGCCGGATCGGTCACCCGGAACAGCTGCCAGTTGGCGTCGCCCCAGACCTGCTTCAGATACGGCATCCCGCGCTGCACCAGCGCCCGCTCGCGCTCGCCGCCGTCGCCGTCCGGCTCGTCCTTCGGCAGCACCACGAAGTGGACGGCCCAGCGCTGCAGCCACTCGTGGTAGTTCGCGGAGTTGAGGGTGTCGTCGTAGAAGAGCGGGTTGCGCTCCATGTCGGCCTGGCGGTTCCAGCCGCGGGCCAGGTTGACGTACGGCGCGAGCGCGGACGCCTCCCGGTGCGAGCGGGCCGGGACCACCTCGACCCGGCCCTTCTCCGCGCCGACCTGCTGGAGCTGGTTGACGAGCGGGGCGAGTTCGCGGGCCCAGGACGCCGCCGGGGTCGTGTGGACGATGTCGTCGACCGCCTTGAAGCCGATCCAGCCGACGAAGCCGAGGAAGGCGAGGACGGTGACGTAGTACTTGCGCGAACGCGGCACGGTGTACGGCAGGGCCGCGATCAGGGTCGCGCCCGCGAACAGCATCGGCAGCCGCGAGATGTTCGAGCCGATCTGCGAACTGACCAGCCACACCAGCACGACCCCGAGGCTGTACACGGCCGCCGTCAGCCGGACCGTCTTCCACTCCTTGGGGACGAGGAAGAGGCAGAGCAGGCCGTACAGCAGGGGCATGATCACCGAGCCGAAGCCCATCGGCTGGGTGCCGGAGAACGGGAACAGCCAGGCGGAGACGGCGACCACGGCCGCGGGTGCCACGCCGAGCGCCCACGCGCCCGGGCGCCGCTTCTGCAGGAACAGCGCGACCGCGACCAGGCCGACGAAGAGCCCGGCGACCGGCGACGACATGGTGGCCAGGGCCGCCAGCGGGGCCGCGACCAGCGCCTTCGCCCACCGTTTGTAGCGCCAGCGGTACGGCCAGCAGAACACCGCTCCCACCGAGGCCAGCGCGAACACCGTGCCGAGCCCGAAGGTGACGCGCCCGGACAGCGCGTTGCAGATCAGGGCGAACACCCCGGCGAGCGAGGCCCACAGGGGGTTCTTCACCGCGCGGCTGCGGATGAGGAGCAGGGTCAGCAGCCCGGCCGAGACCGTGCCGGCGATCATCATCGTCGTACGGACACCGAGCACCGACATCAGGTACGGCGAGACCACGCTGTACGACACCGGGTGCATACCGCCGTACCAGGCGAGGTTGTACGCCGAGTCCGGGTGCCGGCCGACGAACTCGGCCCAGGCGTCCTGTGCCGCGAGGTCGCCGCCACTGTTCGCGAACGTGAACAGCCAGATGATGTGCAGGACGCCGGCGAGGGCCGTGACCGCCAGTACCGGGTGGCGCGACGGCCACTCGCGCAGGGGTTGGTCCAGATCGAGGAGGTGACGGAGCCCGCCGTTACGCTGCGTGCTCGTCTTGCTCTGCGCGCTCTGCGCGCTCTGCGCGCTCTGCGCGCTCTGCGCGCTCTGCGCGCTCTGCGCGCTCTGCGCGCTCTGCGCGCTCTGCGCGCTCTGCGCGCTCT
>NZ_JBICZJ010000009.1:0-65288 GCF_043201895.1 Streptomyces sp. NPDC048254 | reverse complement strand
TGCGCGCTCGGTGTGCTCTGCGTGCTTTGCGTGCTCTGTGTGGTCTGTGTGGCGTGCGTGCCGTGCGGACCGGTCTCGGGCAGGGCTATTCGCGGGCCGGATACCGGGCCCGGATCGGCGTTGTCGGCGCGTGTCGGCTCCGCTGTGGCCACCTGAAGGCACTCCCCGTGTCCCGTCTTCTGTTCTCGGCCGCGTTCCACAGTGTTACAGGCCGCTTCTCGTCCAGTTCGCGGCCGTGTCCCGGCGACCGACGACCTGCCCCGATTCGTGACGCTAGCACGCACCCCGCCGCGGGACCCTGGGGTGGGCCGCCATCGGCGGGGTGCGGGGACGGTATGTACGTGTTGTGTCAGCCGATACGGGTCAGCTTGCTCGTGAACCCGGGCTCGGCCAGATCCTTCTGCAGGGCGACCGGAACCTGGACCGCGGAGCCGGAGCCGTCACCCACGGTGAGGGCGCCCACCTTGGTGCCGGCCTTCGCGGTGTGCGGCACGTCGTCGGCCTGGAAGGTCAGCTTCACCTTCAGGCCCGACCAGCCGACCGCGGTGACGTCCTTGGTCGCCACGACCGGGGTACGGCCGCCGAGACCGTCGTCGACGTACCCGACGACAGCACCCTTCTTGTAGATCGTCGCCGACTTCAGCGCGCCCTGGGCGGCCCGGATCAGCTTGTCGCCGCCGTTGAGGGCCGCGGTGAGGATGCTGTTGTCCGAGGCGGCGCTGGCCGGCTGCCGGAGCACCGCGCCGATGATCGTGCGGGTCTCGCCGTTCACGTCCTTCTTCGCGGCGAAAACCAGGTTGCCGAGGGCGGAGGTGGTGGTGCCGGTCTTGATGCCGACGACGTCGTTGTGGCCGACCAGCTGGTTCCAGTTGCCGTGGTTGACGCCCTTGTAGTCGTCGTACGACATCATCGCGGCGACCTCGCGGAACGAGGGCTCGCTCGACATGGCCGCCTTCGCCAGCTTCACCTGGTCCACGGCCGTGGAGACGGTGGAGTCGGTGAGGCCGGAGGGGTCGGTGTACGTCGTGTTCGTCATGCCGAGCTTCTTCGCGGTGGCGTTCATCTTCGCCACGAACGCCTTCTCCGAACCGGCGTCCCAACGGGCCAGCAGGCGGGCCACGTTGTTGGCGGAGGCGATGAGGATGCCCTCCAGGGCCTCGCGCTGGGTGAGCGAGTCGCCCGCCGTCACGTCGACGGTGGACTCCTGGCCGGCGTTCGACTGGTCCTCGGCCGTCTGGTCGATCTTGATCTTGGGGCCGGCGGCGCCGCTCTTCAGGGGGTGGTCGCGCAGGATGATGTACGCGGTCATCACCTTGGCGACGCTCGCGATCGGTACGGGCTTCTGGTCGCCGGAGGAACCGAACGAGCCGATGCCCTGGACGTCGAGCGCCGCCTGGCCGTCGGCCGGCCAGGGGATGTCGGCCTTGCTGCCATCGAAGGTGTAACTGTCCTTCGCGGTGAGGTCGAGGGTGGGCTGCGGGAGCGGACGGAGAGTCTGTACGACCGCAAAGATGATCAGGAGGACGATGACCAGGGGCGTCCAGATCTTGACCCGCCGGACGAAGGTCCTGACTCCGGTCTCCGGCGGCGGAGGCGTGTTGGTCAGCTCGGCGAGCAGGTCCAGCGGGGGCTTCGGGGGGAGCGGCAGCTGGGTGGTGCGCTCGGGGCCGACCTGGGGGATGGCGGTGGTACGGGTGGTGGAGGCGGTGCCGGGCTTGGCGCCCGGCTTGGCCTCGGGCTTCGCGCCGGGCTGCGCGTCGGGTTTGGTGTCCGGCTTGAGGTCCGACTTGAGGGCGACGAATCTGCTGGTGCGCTCGGGGTCGGACTCAGGGGTCTTGGGCTGGGGCTTGGAGCCCAGTTTGAGCGTGGTGGTGGGCTGGTCGACCTGCGGGGGGCGGGGCGCCTTCAGCATGGTGGTGGGCTGATCGACCGCGGCCTCGGCTTCGGCTTCGGCTTCGCCGGTGGCGTCCTCGCCGTCGGCGGGCGCGGGTCCGTCGCCGGTTGCGGTCTCGGTGTCCCCACCCGCACCACCCGTGCGGCTCTCGTCGCCAACTGCGGGTGGCCCCTGCGGGGCGCCCTCACCATCGGCGACTGCGAGTCCGGAGACGGCCTTGGGTTCGTCTTCGGGTGCGGAGTCTTCGGGGGCGGCGGCAGCCTTGGGCTTGTCTTCGGGTGCGGCGTCTTCGGGTTCGGCGGCAGCCTTGGGCTTGTCTTCGGGTGCGGCGTCTTCGGGTTCGGCGGCAGCCTTGGGCTTGTCTTCGGGTGCGGCGTCTTCGGGTTCGGCGGCAGCCCTCGGCTCGTCCTCCGGTGCGGCGTCTTCGGGTTCGGCCGCAGACTTCGGGGCGTCCTTGGGTGCGGCGTCCTCGGGCTCGGTCGCAGCTATCGGATTGTCCTCGGGTGCGGCGTCTTCGGGTTCGGCCGCAGCCTTCGGCTCGTCCTCGGGTTCGACGGCGGCCTTCGGCTCGTCCTCCGGTTCGGCCGCAGGCTTCGCGGCGTCCTTGGGTTCGGGCACGGGGTTCGGGGTGTTCTTGTCGGTGGTGTTGGTCGTCGGGGCGGTGTCCTCGGGCTCTGGCTCGTTCTCCGTGTCCGCCTCGGTCGTTGCCTCGGGCGCCGTGTCGGCCCTGTCGGCGTTCTTCGGTGGCTCAGGGGCCTCCTGGGGCTCCTCGGCGGCCTCGGGGCCCTCCGTGGCCGCCTCGGGCCGCTCAGGCGCCTCCGCGTCCTTTCCGGAGTCCTCGGCCTCCTCCGCGGGCGGACCCGTGCGGACCCACGCCGCCACCGCCTCGCGGAGCTTCGTGTCGTCCTCGCCGGCCGTCTTCACGTCCCGTACCGAGAAGATCCGGGTCGCGGTGTCCACGCCGCCGGCGGTCTCCCTCTCGTCCTCGGCGGCCACCGCCAGTCGCGGGTCGCGTGGTTCGGGAACCGTTCCCGCACTCCCCGACGTCGGTTCTGCCGACGACTCGCGCTGCTTCGACCTGTCGGGGGACTCGCCCGCCACCGATGCCTCCTCCACGCTTCGCACGTTGCCGTGCGCTGTCCGAACCATGTACCAGTGTCCTGTGTGCGGGCTTAGCCCCTGCGGTAGACGAGAACGACATACCTTCCGGTTCCCTTACAAACCGGTCACGCACCCTCGACAGACCAATGTGAGAGGGGTCACCCTGTCATTCATCCACGCGGGGAGGCATGGATGGGCAGGAGCCGCAGAACACTTCCGGAGGAGCTTCTGCTGCTGGCACTGGACCCGACCACGGGTACCACTGCACAGCCGCAGTCGCTCGACCTCGGTCTGGCCGGAGCACAGCTAGTGGAGCTGGCGCTGGCCGGACGGATAGCCCCAGACGGGGATCGTATCGCCGTGGTGCAGCCACGGCCGACTGGAGATCCGACTTTGGACTGCGCGTTGGAGTTGCTGCGAAGGCGTGGCGCTCCCGTGCGGGCTGTGAACTGGATCGGCGGGCCACGTCTGGGACTTCGCCAGACGTACCTCTCGCATCTGGAGCGGTGCGGCATGGTGCATGCCGTGGCGGGCCAGATGTGCGGGGTGCTGCCGACGACCCGGTACCAGGCGACGGACAACGAGATCTGCCGGGACATCCGTGCCCGGCTGGACTCCGCGATCCGTACCGGCGTACCACCGGACCCGCGGACCGCGGCGCTCGCCGCCCTGGCCCACGCGGTCGGTCTCGGCAAGCACCTGTATCCGGGGAACGAGGGACGCTCCTCGCGTTCCCGGTTGCGGGACTTGATCCGGCACGACCCGATGGGCGGGCTCGTGGCCCACGCCGTCATGGACGTGCAGAACGGCGCGGGCGCCCAGCCACGCCGTAACCCGGCCGCCCCGGCCGGGCGCCAGACCGCACCGGCCGGCAGGCCCGGTGTGCCGGAACCCGCCCGCGGTGTTCCGATGCAACCGCGCCGAGGCGCGGGCGCGATGGCACGAGCCGTGGTGCACTGAGCCGCAGTTCCACGGCGCAACAGCCGGCGACAGCCGGCAACACAGCACCCCTGAGACCCGGTTCGGGAGCCGCTGGTCCGAGCGGGGCGGCGAGGCGCACGCAGTACGCGCCCCGCCGCCCCGTTCGGTATTTCCCGTCACTTCCCGTCCCACCGTCCTCGTCCGGCGCCGCCCGGAGAATCCGGAGCGTGCCCGAACTGACGCGTACGCGCCGCATATCCAGAGTTTCCCAGCGGTAGGAACCACCTTGGTGGCAGTCTGCTCAACAGCAGATACGCAAAGTGGTAGTTACAGGCAGGCAGCCGGAGGTGCACGTCCCGTGGCGTCCAATGTCAATCCCACCGTCAGGCGACGCCGGCTGGGCCAGGAGCTGCGCAGGCTCCGCGAGCTCAAGGGCATGACGGCGGAGGAGGTGGCGGAGCGGTTGCTCGTCTCCCAGTCGAAGATCAGCCGGCTGGAGAACGGGCGCCGGAGCATCAGCCAGCGCGATGTCCGCGACCTGTGCGGGGTCTACGAGGTCGAGGACCAGCGGGTCGTCGACTCCCTGATGGAGATGGCCAGGGATTCGCGGCAGCAAGGATGGTGGCATGCGTTCGGGGACATCCCGTACAGCGTGTACATCGGCCTGGAGACCGACGCCGAGTCGCTGAGGGTGTACGAACCCCAGCTGGTCACCGGGCTGTTGCAGACCCGGGCCTACGCCGAGGCGCTGGTGCAGGGCGCGTTGCCGGAGACCTCCGCCGCCGACATCGAGAAGCGGGTCCAGGTGCGGATGCGGCGACAGGAACGTATCACCGCCGAACACAACCCCCTTCGCCTCTGGGTGGTGCTCGACGAGGCCGCGCTGCGCCGGCTCGTCGGCAACAGGCTCGTGATGCGCGAGCAGCTGGAGTACCTGATCGAGATGTCCCAGCAGCCGCACATCACCGTCCAGGTGCTGCCCTTCGAGGTGGGCGCGCATCCCGGTCTCAACGGCCAGTACGCGATCCTGGAGTTCGCCGACGCGGCCGACTCCAGCGTCGTCTACCTGGAGGGCGTGACCAGCGACCTGTACCTGGAGAAGGCCCATGACGTGCAGAAGTACGCCGTGATGTACGAGCACCTGCGGGCCCAGTCGCTGAACGTCGAGCAGTCCCGGCAGTTCATCGCCGACGCGGCCAAGGAGTACGCGCGCTGAGCCCTTCCGGACGGCGAGCGCCGGATCTTACACCGGCGCCACGCTCCAGCGGAAGGCTCTCCTGGAATATGCCATCCGGTCGAGTGAACGAGTGCTCCAGGCGAGGGAGTTGGCTAGTAGCGTCGATCACGCCAACCGATCAGAAGGTTGGCGTGAATGGCACTACACCAAGCACCACAGCAACTCGCTACAGGAGTGGACATGGCACTGCTTCAGGGCACCACGGAGACGTGGACGAAGTCCTCCTATTCCGCAGGGAACGGGGCGTGCGTCGAGGTCAAGTCGCCGACGACCGCTGGACTCGCCGTACGCGACTCCAAGGTCGAGGAGGGCCCGGTCCTCGCGTTCCCGACCGGCGCGTGGAACGCGTTCGTGGCTTCGGTCAAGGCGTAGGGGCTTCGCTGACCCATCGGCCACGCTCCCGACACGCACAACCACAACTGCACAAGCGTCACCTCAAGAGCCCTCTCGACCAGCTCGCCGTCCTTGCCGAGGGGGCTCGGCTTGTGCCCGTCCGGCCGGTCGCCGGACCGGGCACCCGTGGCCCGGCGCGGCCGACGCTCGCCCCTGCCCCAGGGGCAAGGTCAAGCGGCGGGTACGGAACGCCGACGGCGGTCACGGGAGACCGCCTCCCGTGACCGCCGTCGCCAGGCTCGGGGCGTCAGCCGATGGCCTTCTCCACCGCGGCCACGACCTCGGCCGACTCCGGCTCGGTCCCCGGCGCGAACCGGGCGACGACCTGGCCGTCCCGGCCGATCAGGAACTTCTCGAAGTTCCAGCGGATGTCACCGGTGTGCCCCTCGCCGTCGGCGAAGTCCACCAGCCGCTGGTAGAGCGGGTGCCGGTCGTCCCCGTTGACCTCGACCTTCTCGGTCAGCGGGAAGGTCACGCCGTACGTCGCCGAGCAGAACTCGGCGATCTCCTCGGCGCTGCCCGGCTCCTGCCCCATGAACTGGTTGCAGGGCACCCCGAGCACGGTGAAGCCCTGCGCCGCGTACCGCTCCTGGAGCCGCTCCAGGCCGCCGTACTGCGGGGTCAGACCGCACTTGGAGGCCACGTTGATAATGAGCACGGCCTGGCCAGTGTACCCCGGCAGGTCGGCGGAACCGCCCTGGAGAGCACCGATCTCGATGTCGAGCACGGACCCGTTGTTCTCAGTAGTCGTCATAAACGGATGCTAACTCCGCTAAGTGTCGGACCGGGTCCCGGCCTCCACCAGCACGTCTCCCGCCGCCGTCCGTGAGTACAGCACCGACCGTCCGGCCCGCCGCCGCTCCACCAGCCCCGCGTCCAGCAGAACCCGCAGATGCCGCCCGACCGAGCCCAGCCCCTGCCCGGTCACCGCCGTCAGGTGGGTCGTGCTCAGCGGGGCGTCCAGCAGCACCAGCACGCCGGCGCGCGCGCCGCCCAGCAGCGCCGTGAGCGCCGCCGGGACCACCTGCCCGGCGGGGTCGGAGAGCGCGCCGGCGCACGGGTAGACCAGCGCGTAACGGTCCGGCTCCTCCCAGCAGACCCAGCCGGTCCTGGGCGTCACCGGGACGAGCAGAAGATCGGCACCGGAGATCTCGCGGGGCGGGTACTCGTGCAGATTGACCTGGAGCCGGTCGGCACCGAGCCAGCGGGTCCGCCCCGGCCGCACCGAGTCCAGCACCTCGGCCCAGCCGCCCCTGCCGACCTGCGTGGTCCGGGCGACCACATCCGCCTCCAGGATCCGCCGCCGACGCTCCCAGTACGGCCGTACGGTCGCCTCCCACACGTACGTCAGCAGCTCCGCCGCCCGCCCGGGCAGGTCGTCGCGCTCCAGGGCGGCGGGGAGCGGACCGGCGGCGGCGACCCGCAGGTGCGCACGGGCCTCGTCGGGGCGGGCCGCCCGCACCCGCGCGATACCGGCCTCCGCGCTCTCCCCGTCCCGGGGGGTGGGGGTGAGGAAGTCGGCGGTCCAGACGCGGCCGAGCCCGGTGCGGATCAGCAGCGCGGTGACGGGGTCGGCGGCGAGCCGCGCCCGGTAGGCGGGCAGATGCGCGTCCAGCCAGCGCCGCTCGCCGGGGTGGGCGGCGGTGCCGCCGTGCAGCAGCCCGAGGCTCGCGACGGTCTCGGCGAGGGGAGAGAGCAGAAAGCGGCTACGGGCAAGCGTGTCCGCGTTGAGCTGCCACCAACCCAAGGGGGTCTCCCTGTTGTTAGAACCTCTCGCACTCGTGACAGGCCTACCGCCCGTTAGGGCCTCTCGCACTCGTGACAGGTCTACCGCCCGTTAGAACCTCTCGCACTCGTGACAGGCCTACCGCCCGTTAGGGCCTCTCGCACTCGTGACAGGCCCACCGCCCGTTAGGACCCCTCGCACTCGCGAGAGGCCCTCCATTCGTTAGAACCTTTCGCGCCCCCGCGAAACAATAACGTCCGCCACCAGCACCCCCGAGACTCCCGACCATGCCCACCACCTACCGGTCTCTCTTCCGCACGCCCGAGTTCACCCCCCTCTTCCTCGGCTCCGCCGCCCAGAACGCCGGCGGTACCGTCGGCGGGCTCGCCCTCGGCACGCTCGTCTACCGCGCCACCGGCTCTCCCCTCCTGTCCGCGCTCAGCATGTTCGGCCCCTCGCTCGCCCAGGTGCTCGGCGCGACCTTCCTGCTCTCCGGCGCCGACCGGCTGCCCCCGCGCACCACCCTCGCCGCGATCTCGGCCACCTTCGCCGTCGGCACCGCGGCCATGGCGCTGCCCGGCCTCCCGCCCGGCGCGCTGCTCGCCGCCGTCCTGCTGCTCGGCCTCGTCGCCGCGCTCGGCGGCGGGGTCCGCTGGGGGCTGCTGAACGAGATCCTCGCCAAGGACGGCTATCTGCCCGGGCGTTCGATGTTCAACATGATGAGCGGCCTGGTGCAGATCACCGGTTACGCCGCCGGTGGCGCCCTGCTCGCCGCCGTCTCCCCACGCACCTGCCTGCTGCTCGCGGCGGCCCTCTACCTGACGTCCGCCGTCGTGGTCCGCGTCGGCCTGACCGACCGCCCACCCCGTGCCGCCGGCCGCCCCTCGGTCGCGGAGACCCGCCGCACCAACGCCCTGCTGTGGTCGTCCCGCCCGCGCCGCCTCACCTATCTCGGCCTGTGGCTGCCCAACGGCCTGGTCGTCGGCTGCGAGTCGCTGTACGTGTCGTACGCCCCGTCCGCCCCAGAAGCGGCCGGCACCCTCTTCGCCTGTGCCGCCCTCGGCATGCTGGCCGGTGACGTGACCGTCGGCCGGCTGTTCCCGCCCGCCGTCCGCACCCGCATGGCCACCCCCCTGCTGCTGCTCCTGGCCACGCCCTACCTGCTCTTCTTCCTCCACCCGCCCCTGGCACTCGCCGCGGTCTGCGCCGCCGTCGCCTCCGTCGGCTTCGGCGCGAGCCTGGTCCAGCAGGAGCGGCTGATGAGCCTGACCCCCGACGAACTCGGCGGCCACGCCCTGGGGTTGCACTCGGCGGGGATGCTGACCGTGCAGGGCGTGGGTGCGGCACTGGCGGGCTCGGTGGCCCAACTCACCTCGCCCGCCAGTGCGATGACGCTGATGGCGCTCGCGTCACTCGCCGTGACGCTGACGCTGGCTACTGCCGGTCGGCAGGAGCGGAGGATCCCGGCGACGGTTCCCGCGGATCCCGCGGGGCGGTGACCTCGGCCGCCGGCCCGAACCTGTCCGCGACGGCGGCGATCTGCTCGATCCCGGCCTTCAGCGCGGCCTGCCCCTCCGGTGCGTCCAGCTCCCGCTCGTTCTTCTCGACCTCCTGGTCGAGCCGCTTGGTGGCGCGCTCGAAGTAGCGCAGCAGCTCGACCGGGAAGGGCATCACCAGCGTGGAGTTCTTCTCGGCGGCCACCTCGACGACGGTCTGCAGGAGCCGCAGCTGCATCGCCTCGGGCGAGTCGGACATGATCCGGGAGGCGTTGGCGAGCTGCTGCGCGGCCTGGAACTCACCGTCCGCGGTGATGACGCGGGCCCGCCGCTCCCGTTCCGCCTCCGCCTGCCGGGACATGGACCGCTTCAGCGACTCCGGCAGCTGTACGTCCTTGATCTCGACGCGGTCGATGTGGATGCCCCACTCCGCGGCCGGGCTGTCGATCATCAGGGCGAGCCCCTCGTGCAGCCGCTCCCGGTCGGTGAGCAGGTCGTCGAGGTCGCTCTTGCCGATGATGGACCGCAGCGACGACTGGGCGACCTGCCCGACGGCGAAGACGTAGTCCTGCACCTCGATGGCGGCGCGGATCGGGTCGGTGACCCGGAAGTAGACGACGGCGTCGACCTTCACGGACACGTTGTCCCTGGTGATGCCCTCCTGTGTGGGCACCGGCATGGTGACCACCTGCACGTTCACCTTGCGCATCCGGTCGGCGAAGGGGATGAGGAAGGTGATCCCCGGGTGCCGGTAGGCCGGCAGCGCCTTGCCCCACCGGAACACGACCCCGCGCTCGACCTGGTTGACCACCCGCATCCCACTGCGCAGCACGAGCAGGACCAAAACGACGACCAGTACGACCCCTACGACGGCGCCGTCCATCGGCACTCACTCCATTCTCCGACGAGATCCGGACAACGATCCGGCAAGGATGAGGACACCGGCGGGAGCTCACGGGATGCGGGGGCCGGCGTCAGGAGTGCGTAAAGAAAACGAGCGGGATCGTGCCGGGCCTAGAGTGACGCCGGACGGTACCGGTGGGGGAGATCGTCCGGACGGCCCGGCGACGGGCCGGCGAAGGGGGCGGACGAGTCGTGGCGGCGCAGACGAGAACCCGGACGGGAAGCCGGTCGGAGATACGCGGGGCACGGTTCACCGGCGTTCTGCTGCTGGCCGGTTCGGTACTCGCGGCAGTCGTCTGCGCCTACCTGGCCACGGTGATGCTGCCGACCACCCTGGACCAGTACAGGGAGTACAAGGCGGCCGCGGCCTGCCCCGACACCCGGCCGGCCCGGGGCTCGCAGAACTGCGTCCGTACCGTCACCTTCACCGTGCAGCACACAGTGGTCCACGACGGGGGGCGGGGCGCACAGTACCGCGCGACCCTGTCGAGCCCGTCCGGCGGAAGCAGCCTGGTCGCGTTCGGCGACCCGGGGCCGGTGCTGAGCGAGCTCCGGGCCGGGGACCGGGTCAGCGGCACGGTGTGGCGCGGTCACGTGATGCGGATCGCCCGGGACGGCGAGGAGCAGGCCACCGCCGACGAACCCCGTGACGAACCCCAGATGTACGCCGGCCTCGCCGTGACCGTGGGGCTGCTGGCGGCGCTGAGCCTGTGGTTCGGGGTGGTACGACTCGTCCGGCCGCGGAACCCGGAGCCGTACACCTGGCGGCTCCTGGGCCGATGGCTGCTCGCGACCGTCCTGGTCGCCGGGCTCGTCTGGGGCTACGCCGCCCTCTGGTTCCACATCCCCTGGCAGGCCGTGCCCCCCGTCGCCGTGGCCCTCACGGCCGTCGTCGCCCGGGCCCTCGTCACCGCCCGCCGGGCGGAACCGTGACCGGAGCAGCCGCCGCCGAACCCGGCGGCGGCCCTGGCACACCTAGTCGACGTCCACCGGACCGTCGTCCGACTTCCGCGCCTTGCTGGAAGGCAGCTGGAGCAGGCTGCTGCTGCCGTTGCCCTCGCTCTTCTCGGGGCGGTGGCCGTCGGACTCCTGTCCGCCCAGGTTCTGCCGGACCGAATCGAGGATCGTCAGGCCCTGGGAGACCAGCCCTGCGGCGATCTCGCCGAGGCCGTCCGCGCCGTTGAGGACGTTCACGTTGGCGCCGGCCAGACCGCCGGCCGCCTCCTTGACGATCTGCGGAAGCTGGTCGATCAGCATCCGGTCGAGCGCGACGCGGTCGTACGACGCCGCGGCCTCCGCCTGGATCTTCATCCGCTGCGCCTCGGCGGCCGCGAGGATCCTGACCCGCTCGGCCTCGGCCTCGGCGGGCCTCACGACCTCGGACACCAGCTGCTGCTGGCGCAGCTTGGCCTGGCGCTGGGCCAGCTCCGTCTGGGCGGCGAGCACCTCCTGCTGGGCGTGTGCCTGCGCCAGCGGTCCGGCCTGCGCGGCCTGCGCCTGCGCGCGGTCCACCTCGGCCGAGTACTCGGCCTTGACGATCGCGGTCTGCCGGGCGTACTCGGCCTGGTTGCGGGCCGCCACCTGCTCCGCCTCGACCGAGGCCTGGGTGGCCTGCGCCTGGGCGATCTGCGCCTGCCGCTGGATGGCCGCCTTGTGCGGGGCCGACATCGCGTCGATGTAGCCGACGTCGCCGTCGTCGATCGACTGGATCTGCAGCGAGTCGACGATGAGGCCGATCTTCGCCATCTCGGTCTTGGAGGTGTCCAGGACCTCCGCGGCGAGCTTCTGCCGCTCGGTGACGATCTCCTCGACGGTCATCGAGCCGATGATGGCCCGCAGGTGCCCGGCGAAGATCCGGCCGGTGAGCACCGACATCTGCTCCTGGTCGGAGAGAAAACGCTGGCCCGCGTTGATGATGCTCTCCTGGTCGTTGCCGACCTTGAAGGCGATGACCGCGCGGACGTGCAACGCGATGCCCTGTCGGGTCACGCAGGTCTCGGTGACCTCGGACTCACACATGGACAGGGTGAGGAACCGGACCTTCCGGAAGACCGGCAGCACGAACTTGCCGTGCCCCGTCACCACTCGGAACGGCGCGCCCCCCAGTCCCCGCCTGCCCCCCGAGATCAACATCGCCTCGTCGGGAGCGGGGACGCGGTATCCGAACATGCTTGTACTCCTCAGCCGGCCTCGGCTCTGTCGCCGAGCGCGTCCAATGGATCCACCCATTCGATGACACAGACCTCGCGGCATCCACGTGATTCGATCACGAGCACCGTCGCGCCCACCGGCAGGGGATCCTCCGACCAGGCGAGGAAGGTCTCGGAGCCGCCTCGGACCCGTACCAGGACTTCGCCGGGGCCGGCGGAACCACGGGTTCCTATGAGTACCTGTCCCAGGCAGCCGATCACGGCATCGTCCCGCGGCATCACCGGCCGCCTTCCTCGTGCTGGCCCATGATTCCGACGATAGACCCACTCGGCCCGGGACCCAACGCCCAGGTAACTTCGGCCTCCTCACAGGAACGCCGACGGCTTCGGCACCGGCCGGGCCGCGCCCTACCCGCCGGCCTCGTCCTGGCTGTCCTGGCTGTCCTGGCTGTCCCGGCCGTCCTGGCCGTCCTCGAAGACGAAGAGCGGTTTGGCGCCGTGCGCGGGTGCTTCGGCGAACGCGATCGCCTCGGTGAGACGGTCGAGCGGGAAAGGCCGGCCCTCGGGGATGCTCAGCACTCCGTCGGCGACGAGACCGCGCACCTCGGACAGCGCGCGCAGCGCGTCCACGGGTGACGTGGTGCCGAACCAGCGGTTGAGCCAGAAGCCACGGACTGCGTCAGGAAGGCCCGCGCCCCGGCCTGCAAGGCGTCCAGGACCTGCCGGTCGTCGGCCGTCGTGGTCAGCACCACCACGGCGACGTCGGGGTGTTCGGCGGTGATGCGGGCCGTCGCGGTCACCCCGTCCATGCGGGGCATGCTCAGGTCCATGAGGACGGCGTCGGGCGCCAACTCGGCCACCAGGGCGACCGCCTCCTCGCCGTCGGCGGCGCCGCCCACGACCTCCATGCCGGGCATGAGATCCAGCAGGGTCATCAGGCCCTCGCGGATGACGGCCTGATCGTCGGCCACCACGACACGCGTACTCACCCGGCCACCTCCGCGTGCACCCGCCAGTCCCCGTCCACCGGCCCGGCCGTCAGATCCCCGCCGATCAGCAGCAGCCGCTCCCGCATCCCGGCCAGGCCGTAACCGCCGCTGACGGTTAAGTTGCCCGCATGACTGACAGGGATCCGCTCGTACCGGCACTCACCGGCCTGCTCGTCGACGTCGTGTGGTGGCTGGAGAGCTGCGGGGATGAGGAAGTGGATCCCGACTCCGCGGTGAAGATGATGGAGGGCGTGGGAGGGGTGCTCCTGCAACTGCCCTCAGACCTACGGCGGAGGCTTGTGCAGGTGCTTGCGGACTTGGCCGAAGCGGAGCAAGACCCTGCGCGGCGCGAGTTCCTGGAGTTGTTCCCGTTCTCCATCGGCATGGCCGAGGAACAGGAGAGCTGAGGCGTCCGGCCCGAGGACGGCCCGAGGACGGCCAGGGAGGGCACTCGTGCGTGAGCACCGTATTAGGGGTTCGATCCACTCGAGTTCGGATTCGACTCGCGAACCCGCTGAGACGGTGTCTGCTCGAGACTCATGGAACAGAAATTGCGAGACCATCAGAAATCCGTGTGGTGACGCACTTCGAACTTTCCTAGACGCGCACGCGGAAACGGCCGCGCCAACGGAAGAACACTCCGTGCGACGCTCTCGGAGATCCCCTCATCGAGCAATTTTTGGTACGCCACGAGTGCCGCGCGATACCCTCGCACTAGATCCACCTGAACTGACCTTGCGACCTGTGGCAAAATGTAGCAGCGGTCAGCACTGAACTCTACAAAAGTCAGTCCCTCGCGAGATAGGTAGTCGTCTCCCGTCAATGCTGCGAATTTCAGCTCAAAACCTGTTTGTGATACAGGGGTCATCCAAGAGGCGCGGATCGATTGAATCTGATTGTCATCAATCATGATGCCGTCAGCCCCCGTAACCGCATCAAGAATCGGCTTCAGGACATTGTCGAGGTCAGCCACTAGATGGGTCTGGTAGCGGCGAGACTCCTCAATGAACCACACCAGGGACGCTTCGACATCGTGAGTAAATACACCTGTTGTGGCCTTCTGGACAGCTGAACCGAGCGCGTCCTTGAAGCTGGCCTTCCGGACAGGATCAGCCTGGAGTGAAATGGGGTCTACCGCGCTACGAATGTCGACCCGGCCATGATCGCGAAACTCCTGCACATCGAAGTCGCCCTCGGTCACCACTGAACTGGACATGGACGGCATTTTCCCAACGCCGGGCGATCATCACAAGCGCCGAGGACCGTGGGCAGCGGAAGCCGCTAAGCCCGGCCAGCCGACGCCGCCGCCGCCAGTGCGACTACCGGAGTCGGCACGCGCAAGCGTGGGCGACTGGGAGCCTCCCCACGAGTGGTGGACACGCTGATACTTGTCTTCGGCCTGTAGGGACCGGCGAGTCTCCCCGCGGACAAGTCGGGCGTGATCCCCTCAGGAGCCATCGGTATATCGTCCCCTTGGAGGTTTTACAGAGATGCCGCGGGTAGGGGCGCCGTCGCGAACACCACGATACCGCCGCCCGGACCAGCGGAATCTCTTAGTGATCGAGCGATGATCGGTCGTGGCGACGGACCCGCGAGGGCGGTTTGCCGTCGGAGGGCTGAGTAGTGCCCCACGCGCTCGGCTGAGAATTGACAGTTTGTTACTCGCTACCACTGGGTTCTCTGGTACGCCTGGCCGAAACGGTCGAAACCTGACAGGGCGCACATGCCACACGCCTCCGAATTCCGGACCGAGACGTATTTGCGTTAGAGCGCACTCCAACTCCTAGGTTCGGAAGCATGCGATACATCAAACTCGGAACCACCGGACTGGAAGTCTCCGCCATCACCCTCGGCTGCATGAGCTTCGGCGAGCCGGACCGGGGCGGCGAGCCCTGGTCGCTGGGCGCGGACGCCAGCCGGGACATCATCAAGCAGGCCCTTGAGAGCGGCGTCAACTTCCTCGACACGGCCAATGGGTACAGCGCCGGAAGCAGCGAGGAGATCGTCGGCCAGGCGGTCAAGGACTTCACGCGGCGCGAGGAGGTCGTTCTCTCCACCAAGGTCTGGATGCGGATGCGCCCCGGCCCGAACGGCGCCGGGCTGTCCCGCAAGGCGATCTTCGCCGAGCTCGACGCCTCCCTGAAGCGACTGGGGACCGACTACATCGACCTGTACCAGATCCACCGCTGGGACTACGACACCCCTATCGAGGAGACCCTCGAGGCGCTGCACGACGCGGTCAAGTCCGGGAAGGTCCGCTACATCGGAGCCTCTTCCATGTACGCCTGGCAGTTCGCCAAGGCCCTGTACCTGGCTGACCTGAACGGCTGGACCCGGTTCGTGTCGATGCAGGACCACTACAACCTCATTCACCGAGAAGCAGAGCGGGAGATGCTCCCGCTCTGTGCCGACCAGGGCGTCGGCGTGATCCCGTGGAGCCCGCTGGCGCGGGGCAGGCTGACGCGGGCCAGGGACACCGCCACGGCGCGTGCCGAGACCGACGAGGGCGGCAAGATTCTCTACCGCGACGGGGACCAGGCGGTGGCCGAGCGCGTCCACGAGATCGCGGGCAAGCGGGGTCTGTCCGCGGCCCAGGTCGCCCTGGCCTGGGTCATGCGCAACCCGGCGGTGACCTCGCCCATCGTCGGGGTGACCAAGCCGGCCCAGCTGGCCGACGCGGTCGCCGCGGTGGACGTCGAACTCGGCGAAGACGAGGCCGCCTACTTGGAGGAGCCCTACCAGCCGCACGAGGCCGCCTACCTGGAGGAGTCCTTCTACAAGTCGCGGCCTGTGGCGGGCTCCCGGTAGTCCGCCTTCGACGAGTCCTTGGCCTCGGCTTCACAGCCCTGTGGTCGGCCCGGCGGTGCTTGCGGGCGGTCGCGCAAGGAGCCTCGACGCGCAGGCGTCTGGACGGGGTGAGCCGTAGCGTGTGAGGCAGCGGGGGAGGTGCAGTCGCAAAGGCGGAGGGTGATGGCGGGGATGGATTACGCGGCGCTGTTCGCGGCCACGCCGAGCCCGTATCTGGTGCTGGGCCCGGATCTGGTGATCGTGGAGGTCAACCGGGCCTATCTGGAGGCGACCGGCCGCACCCGGGAGGACCTGCTCGGGCGGCACATCTTCGACGCCTTCCCGGACAACCCGGCGGACCCCGAGGCCGACGGGGTGCGCAACCTCAACGCCTCCCTGCACCGGGTCCTGGTGTCGCGGGAGCCGGACACGATGGCTTTGCAGAAGTACGACATCCCCGTCGCGGGCCGGGCCGGGGCGTTCGAGGAGCGATGGTGGTCGCCGATCAACACTCCGATCCTCGCCCGGGACGGCAAGGTGGAGTGGATCATCCACCGGGTGGAGGATGTGACGGCGTTCATCCAGGCCCGCATGGCCGGACAGCGGCCGCCGACCGGGCAGCAGCTGACCGAGCGGGAGGCGCTGGAGGCCGAGCTGTACGCGCGAGCCCGCGAGCTGCAGCGTCTCAACGAGGAGCTGCGCCAGGCGCACACCCGCGAGCGCCAGGTGGCCGTCACCCTGCAGGAGGCGATGCTGCAGTCACCGGACCTGGCCCACCACCAGGACGTCGCGGTGCGCTACCTGCCCGCGACGGGATCGCTGAACGTCTGTGGTGACTGGTACGACGTGGTCGACCTTCCCGACGGTCGCTTCGCGGTGGCGGTCGGTGACGTCGTCGGCCACGGCCTGGAAGCCGCAGCCGTCATGGGCATGCTGCGCAGCGCACTGAGCGCCGCCATCCGGGCGCTGGAGCGTCCGGCCCTGGCGCTGGAGGCGCTGGGGCTCTACGCCCGGTCGGTCGAGGGTGCGCTGAACACGACCATCGTCAAGGCGATGGTGGATCCCCGCAGCCACCTGATCGTCTACAGCAATGCGGGTCATCCCCCGGCGATACTGGTGCACCCGGACGGGGACTGCGAACTGCTGGATCAGGCCACCGACCCGCCGCTGGGCGCCCGCCTCCAGCACGTCCCCCGCCCCCAGGCGGACGTGTCCTACACGCCCGGCGAGACCCTCGTGCTCTACACCGACGGGCTGATCGAACGCCGCGGCGAGGACATCGACGCGGGCCTGAAACGCCTCACCGACTCCCTCGGTCGCTGCGCCACCCTCGCCCCGGAAGCCCTGGCCGACGCACTGCTGGCTCGCCTCGGCCTGGCCGGTGGAGCCCGCGACGACATTGCTCTGGTCGTCGTCCGGCTCTGACGGGATCCCCGATCATTTCGGGGCCGGTTGGCGCGCTGACCTGAGCATACGGCTGGGGATTCCCCTCGTCGGGCCCGGCCGGGGGTGTGACCGCGGCCTGCTGCATTGGCATCACCGACGTCACCGGGTCGGGGGGTTGCGCCGCCGACCGGCGGGCCGGACATCCCGGATAAATGCGATCATCACGCCAGGTGACACGGCAACTCCGAGCCGTCACCACACCTGGCGGGAGAAGCGATCGATGAACCTCACTCTGAAGCGCCTGCTCGGCGCTACCGCGGCGGCCACGGTCGCGGCGGCCCTGCTCGGCACCGGCGCCGGTACCGCCGGCGCCGCCGACAGTGCTCACTGCGACCGCGCCGAACAGGACATCTGGAGCGACGGGCTCAGCCGCAACGTGACCGGCCACCGCTGCAGCATCCCGACCGACAGGAACCGCTGGTACACCATCGAGATCGACACCCTCGTACGGACGCGCTACAAGGGGAGCACTCCGGACGGAGGGGTCGACCGGACCGAGACCCTGCACGACAGAACCATCAGGTGCCTGGGTTACACCTCCAGCAACGGCACGGTGAACTGGTTCGGATGCCCACCCGCCTGACGCACCCGCCAATGGCTCCGGTGCCGACGCCCCGCCCCTCGGCCTGGTCGGACCTTCCCGGACACCGTGGTGCGCACTCGCCGGCAGTCGCTTCGACGACTGGTCTGTGTACGCGGCTGCAGCTGGCTCCGAGCCAGGGGCGGCGGACGCGGCGGCCTCGGCGGCTGCCATTCCGCGCGTCGAGGCCTCACCGGGAGCGGCGCAACCCTGGCACCTGAACCGTGAACATCGCCCACCCCCGCGTCCGTCGGGACCCGGCCGACGGCAGTCGCCCCACAGGCAGGGCCGCCTGCGGACGGGCCGTCCACGGTCCCGCGGGGGCGGGCATCGAAGTATCGGACTGCTGGCCGGAGTTGGACGTCCGCCTCCTGCTCCCCGGGTGGTGCAGGACGCCGGCGATCCGATGGGGCAGGAGCTGAGATCCAGGTCACATTGACGATCGACTCACCCCACTTTCATAATGCGGTTATGCATAACAGCGTTATGGACCCCGGTGGCTCCGGTGAAGAGCTCGTCGTCGCCTTGGAGCAGCTGGTCCGGTACGTGCGTCAGGTCAGCACGGCCGGAGGTCTGAGCTCGGCGGCCTCGTCCGTGTTGGGCCGCCTCGGTCGCGAGGGACCCCAGCGGCTGACCGAGCTGGCACGCGCAGAGGGCGTCTCCCAGCCCGGAATGACACAGCTGGTCACGCGTATGGAACGCGACGGGCTGGTACGCCGCATCGCGAGCACCGACGATCGGCGCGGCGTGCTGGTCGAAGCGACCGACGCCGGAGCCGACGTGGTCAGAGAGCGGCGTGCCGAGCGTGCGGAGGCTCTGCGCGAGCTGGTGGAGCGGCTTGCTCCGCAGGAGCAGTCCGCGGTGGTCATCGCCCTCCCCGCGCTCGCCCGATTGATCCAGGCCGAGGCCTCCAAGTGACCGCCGGCATCGATGAGGGACAACCTTCGGACAACCTTCCAGGAGAAAACAGTCAATGAGCGCAACGCATGGGACAACAGCGAGCCTGTTCAAGCAGCCACGTGCTGTTTGGGCCGTGGCGTTCGCCTGCGTCATCTCGTTCATGGGCATCGGCCTCGTCGACCCGATCCTGCCTTCGCTCGCGAAGAACCTGCATGCCACACCGAGTCAGGTGTCGCTGCTGTTCACCAGCTACCTGGTCGTGACCGCGGTCGCGATGCTCGTGGTGGGGTGGGTCTCCAGCCGGATCGGCGCCAAGCGCACGCTGGTCATAGGCCTGGTGCTGATCGTCGTGTTCTCCGCGCTCGCCGGCGCCTCCGGCTCGATAGGCGGCATCGTCGGCTTCCGCGCCGGCTGGGGCGTGGGCAACGCCCTGTTCATCGCCACCAGCCTGGCGGTCATCGTCGCCTCGGCCAGCGGCGGCTTCGGCGGAGCGATCATCCTGTACGAAGCCGCACTCGGTATCGGCATCGCGGTCGGTCCACTGCTCGGCGGTGAACTGGGCACCATCAGCTGGCGCGGACCGTTCTACGGCGTCGCCGTGCTCATGGCCGTCGCCCTGATCGCCACGATCGCGTTCGTCCCCGCGCTGCCCAAACCCGAGCACCGCACATCGCTGGCCGCCCCGCTCAAGGCATTGCGGCACCGCGGACTGCTCACCATGGGCATCATGGCGCTGCTGTACAACTGGGGCTTCTTCACCATGCTCGGCTACGCGCCGTACCCCATGGAACTCGACGCCGAGCAGCTCGGCCTGGTCTTCACCGGCTGGGGCCTGCTGGTCGCCGCCTTCAGCGTGTTCGTCGCGCCCCGCCTGCAGGCCCGATTCGGCACCGCCCCGGTGCTCTACGCCAACCTGATCGGGCTCGCCATCGTCATGACGGTCATCGCCGTCGGCGTCGACACACCCGTCGCCGTGATCGTCGCGGTCATCGTCAGCGGCGCGTTCCTCGGCATCAACAACACCCTCACCACCCAGGCCGTCATGCTCGTCTCACCTGTCGAGCGATCGGTCGCCTCCTCGTCCTACGGCTTCGTCCGGTTCATCGGAGGCGGCCTGGCCCCGTTCGCCGCCGGCAAGCTCGCCGACGCCACCGACCTCAGCGTCCCGTTCTACCTCGGCGGTGCCGCCTTCATCCTCGCGGGCTTCGTCCTTGCCTCAGGCCACAAACTGATCACCGCCGCGGAGAAGAACGAGGCCCACAGCGAGACGGTGCGCCCGACCCTCGAGCGCGTCGGGGCCACCCCGGAGCCCGGGTACCGACCGGTCATCGTGGCGGTCGGCGCCACCGAGGACGCCGCCCAGGTCGTCGACGCGGCCGCCGCCATCGCCCGCGACACCGGCAGCGCACTGGAGGTCGTCCACGTCCGTGAGACCGCCGTGATCGAGGAACAGGCCGTCGACACCGAGGACGCCGACCACGCACGCTCCGCGGTACTCGCCCACCTCGACCACCTCGCCGCGCACAGCATCACCGCCACCGGACAGGTACTCACCGCCATCGGTGACCACGCCACAGCCGGCAGGGTCCTCGCCCAGCACGCCGACGACGTCGAAGCACACACGATCGCGATCGGCCGATCCCCGCGCGGACCGGTGGCACAGTTCGCCGACGGCAGCTTCACCGCCGCACTCACCCACGCCGCGGCCTCCACCGTCGTCCTGGTCGAACCCGGTCGGACACCACACCGGTTGACGGCAGCGTCACTGGAGGAACTGCGCACCAGGAGCGCGTAGCGGCGCATGGGACAAGTCGACGCGTCCCTACGTCTTCGAAAACCAGGGCGGCCAGTATCGGTTCGGCCTGCCGCAGAGCTGAGACGGGAGGAGGTTGTCGTGCTGATCGCCGTGTCACTGGCCTGCGCCGTGCTTGCGGCCGCGAGCAACGCTCTGGGAAACGTGATGCAGCGTCGGGCCGCCCTGATCGTCCCGCAGTCCGACAGGTTCCGGATCGGCCTGATGTGGGACCTGCTTCGTACGCCCGTCTGGCTGCTCGGCATCGGAGGCGTCATCCTCGCGGCGCTCTTTCAGGGCGCCGCACTGGCCACCGGCCCCCTGGCCGTCGTACAGCCGGTCTTCCTGCTGGAGCTGCCGTTCACCCTGCTCGTCGCAGGTATCGCCTTCCGTCACCCGATGCCCCGGGCGACCTGGCTCTCTGTCGGCACGATCGTCGTCAGTCTCTGCCTGGGGCTGTTCGCGGCCGCACCCAAGGGAGGCACCCTCCAAGCCCCCGCCTCGCGGTGGACAGCGGTGATGACCTGCTGCCTGGGAGCCATGGCGGTGCTGTGCGCCCTCGCAGTCAGGCGCCGTGTGGGCCCAAGCCGCGCCGCCTGCATGGGTCTGGCCGCTGCCATCGGCTACGCCCTGACCGCCGCGTTGATGAAGTCCTCCACCGACACCCTCAGCCGTGAGGGTGTCGCCGTCTTCTTCACCTCCTGGCAGACCTACGCCTTCGCCGCGACGGGGGTGTGCTCCTTGTTCCTGCTGGAGAACGCCCTGCAGTCCGGACCGCTGATCGCCTCACAACCGGCCCTGACCCTCGGAGACGCCCTCGTCAGCCTCGCCCTGGGCATCACCCTCTACGGCGAAACCCTGCGCGGCGGCTGGTGGCCGGCGCTCCAACTCCCGTGCCTCGCGCTCGCTGCGGCGGGCGTGACCCGGCTGTCCCGTAACCCGACCTTGTCCGGCGACCCGGCCCGCACGTCGGACACGGCCACGCCGACGGCCCACGAGACCGCGACGACGAGCGCCCCGGACCATACGGCGGCTCATGCCCGCGACGGCCATCATGCGCTGGGCGACATGGGCACGGTCACCACCGTCGTGTCCTCGCCCGTGTCCTCGGTCCGCGAGCCAAGGCCGATCACACCACCTGGATGAATCAGGGCGCCCCTGCTCAGTACGGCAACCGATGCCCGGCCGGGCGGGCCGAGCGCGTGTCATGCAGCAGCCGGTGGACGGTGGGTCGGAGCCCGGCCGACGGAGCAGACGAGGGCTCGCGCGGACCGGTTGGTCAGCATCCCACCCCCCGCGCAACCGGAACGCACTTGCAGTGAGTCGAAGGAGGAAACCATCGATGCCCGTATCCCTCACCGGTCCCCTCGTCAGCGCTCCGAGCGGGAGGTCGACGGCAGACGGCAGTACCGGCCGGCACCGGGAACAGCGCACCGACGAAGACCAGCTGCCCGATGCCGCATGCGTGGCCGGCTTCGAATGCGCCCTGGAATTCCGCCGTCGCATGTACTCAGGCGCGTTGCGCATGACCCGTAATCCGGACGACGCCGAAGACCTGGTGCAGGAGACCTACGCCAAGGCGTACGCGCACTTCGACCAGTTCCAGCAGGGCACCAACCTCAGAGCCTGGCTCGACCGCATCCTGATCAACACCTTCCTCAACACCAAGCGCAAGGCACGGTCTGAGCCGGCACGCAGCCGCATCGACGAGATCGAGGACTGGCAGCAGGCCCACGCCGAGTCCCACATGCCGCGCGGACTGCGCTCGGCCGAGGCCGAGGTGCTGGACCGCCTGGGCGACCCACACGTCCGGGCAGCCCTCCGCGCCCTTCCCACCGATCAACGGGTGACCATCTACCTCTGTGACGTCGAGGGCTTCACCTACCAGGAGACCGCCGACTTCACGGGCGTGACCAAGAACACCGTCGGTTCCCGCGTCTACCGGGCCCGACACCACCTGCGGCAACTGCTGCAGGACTACGCAGGCGAGCAAGGACTCGTTCAGAAGCACACCACGCGCCGGCATGGCCAGGCCGCCTGAGCCCCGGTGGGGGCCGACCCCCGAGTCGATGCCTGTACGCGGAAGGGCAGGGCGACCGCAACCCGGCCGGGCGGCATGGTCGGACCGCCCGATGGTTCCCGGCGGGGCGGGCCTCGCCGCGTGATGAGGAGGGCTCGCCCACCGGGCCTCGGCGGACATGAGCGCGTCGGCGAACGTCTTGACCATCGCGCGCAGCAGATCGGGACTCGCCGCGGCGAGGTTGTCCTCGGCGAGGGCGTGCAGGGGCAGACTGTCGGGTGCGGTCATCGTGCTGATCTCCTTCGGGCTTCGACACCTCGAAGATCAGCCGGTGGCCGTTCGTCTATGCGGGCCTCATCCTGATGCCGGAGCAAACCCCCGGATCAGGTCGAACCCGTACACCACTTCCCTGGACGCAACCCGGCCGGGGGCCGCTCATTCCGGGGAACCTGCAGTTACTCGTTGCGGCTTCTGCTGATCAGGGCTGGGGTGTCACCGCAGTCCACTGAGACTGAGGCGTCGTTCCCTGCGCCGGAGCGGGACATACGAGCGTGGTGCCGTTGGCCGCGCAATGCAGCGTGTAGACCGAGCCGCCCTGAGTGATGATCTTGTAGAACGCGTCACTGCCTTGAGAGTCGACCGAGACGCCGCAGACCGGGGAATCCGTGGGAAATCCGGTGATCGTGCTGAGATCGGTCCAGCCGGCCGCGTTGGCCGGGCCCGAGACGATGTTCGGGTTGTCCGGGTTGGTGTTGGTGTTGGGGCGCCTGCCGGCGAATGGCACCCCATCAACGAGTGCGGCGAGGAATTGCTCCATGCCGTCCGGCTTCGTCGAATCGACACCGGTGCCACATGCAGTCGCAGTTGCGGTCGCCGTGGTGGTCGCGGTCACCGTCGCGGTCGCGGTTGCGGTCTTCGTTACGGTGACGGTGGGTTTCGGGTGGGTGGTGTCGCAGTCGTCGCCGCCCCCCTGTTGGCGAGGCTTGTGGTGGTCGCAGTGGGGATCGGCGGCGTATGACACGCCAGTCTGGGACGCTACGCCGGCGGCCACCGCCACCGCGGGGGTCCCTACCGTGACTGTAACCGCCGCCGCGATCGCGGCGAGCCTGCGGACCCTGTTGGAGCGGCCGTGACCGGCCGGCCCGAGTTGCGAGGTCGTTCTGTGTTCAGGACTCATGTGGGTGCTCCTTGCTACTAAGTCCCGGGTGATCCCCGAGGCCACATGCGGAGCTTCGCCTGGGTGCATCGGAGCACCGGTCTGATAGCGGGAAACACGCTTGTAGATCAATAAATCGGACTAGCTGACATCTTCCGAATGGGGCGTTTTCTGTGGACGGTCTGTGTGCGACGGACCTGGCCGGTGCTCCGCCATAAACGCCCGCCACTATGTCTTCACCACCCGCACGAACCGGCCGGTCGAGCCGCGCAACGTCTGCCGCTCCTTCACGCGTGTCGCCCAGTCCGCCGGCCTCCGCGTGATCCGGCTGCGCGACGCACGCCGTGCAGGACACCCGGCGCGAGGCCGCGAGCCACATGGATCGGTTGCTGAGGAAGAGGTGTCCCGGTCGTCAGTGACTGCCCTCGTTGCTGTCAGACGTAGATGTCAGAGACCCCCCACCCATCAAAACTGGTATGCGGGGGCCTCTGAACTGGTGCCCCCGGCAGGATTCGAACCTGCGACACCCGCTTTAGGAGTTTTCCTTGGGTGGGGCTGTTACATGCGGAAACGTCGGCTTCGGGGTATCTGGCCTGGGAAAACACCCCTCCGTGGTTCTCGCGTGTTCACGGGGTTTCCCGGCCTCATGTGTGCTGAATCCGTTCCGGTAGGCCACTGGGTTGGGTGTGGGTGCCGGATGCTAAGCCTCATCGACGCGGAGGACCGGGCGCACTCCGTAAGAAAGTGTCGCTGTCGCTCGGCGGGCAGGGTGACGGATGCCCCGCTCTCGTTCCAAAGCTGTGAGCGGGCAGGCGGGAACCCGTAGCCTGGGGCCAGCAGCAGTACGCAGCCTGTTCAAGCGGACGGGATGCCGATGACCACAGCCCCGAGCGGCGTGCCTCACCCGCCGCCCCCGTCGTCGCACCCGCTGCGGACCATCCGTGACATCCGGGAGTCCCTGCCTGAGGATCAACGGCGGCACTTTGACGCAGAGCTCGCCGACACGGAGATCGAGGCACTGCCCGAAATGCTGCACCGCTGGGTGGCACTGAGCAACGACGGCTTCGAGGAGTTCCTGCTCTCCCGGCCCTTCGAGGGGCTGGAGTTCGGCGCCCGATCCTACGACGAGCAGACGGACGCCGAGTGATCTACCTGTTCGACACCAACGTCGTTGCCGAGCTCACGACGCGGGCGAAGCCCGACCCCCGCGTCCTGTCCTGGTTCAGGTCCACGGCCCGACCCAACCGCTTCCTGAGCGTGATCACCGTGGCCGAGATCGAGGCCGGCGTTGCCGCCACCCCGGATCCCGTGCGGCAGGCCCGCTACGCCCAAGCTCTCGCTGTGGTACGGCACGAGTACCGTGACCGCATCGCGCCGATCGGCGAGCCGGAAGCGGCCGCCTACCTCACGATCCACAAGACCCTCAAGGCCGCGGCACCAGCATTGACCCGCCGGACGCCCTGATCGCCGCCACTGCCCTGGCCAACGGCTGGACAGTGGCCACACGCAACATCAAGCACATGGCCCGAACCGGGGCTCTGGTGGTCAATCCGTGGGAGCAGCAACTGTAGGTCGCCGCGGCGTCGGTGCCGAATGTGGCGCTGCTATTACCGAGGCCCTTCCGCCCCCCGAACGGAAGGGCCCCTGACCAGGTGTTTCTCTGTGCCCCCGGCAGGATTCGAACCTGCGACACCCGCTTTAGGAGAGCGGTGCTCTATCCCCTGAGCTACGAAGGCGGGGATCTGTCGGAAAATGTGTCTGAAATTCGCCCGAAGCTGGACGAATGTCATTCTGCTGGATCCCGACAGGCCTGCGGCAGCGCGGCCTGCGAGGGCTGCGCCACCGCCGCCAGTGTAGCGGGTGGCCTGGTGATGGCAGGCGACTCTTGGACGGTGAGGCCGGCTGCCCTGGTTGGGTAGGAGGTCGGGCGGGCGGGGCTCGGCCGCGACAGGGTCTTGGTGGAGTGTTGAGGCCGAGCCCCGGCTGTGTGTCAGGCGGCGCGGCGTCCGGTGATGCGCGCGACGCAGCGGGCGACGGAGTTGCTCACCCAGGCATAGCCGATGTAGATGAGGAGGGCCGCCTTTGCGCCGTATGCGGGGACGCGCTCGTGTGGATATGACTGGTCAAGCCGGGAATGCTGGGACTCACTGTCCTGCCGGAATCCTTTGAGGCGCCGCCCTGCCGGAGTTTCGGGTGCGATTTGACGCAGGTGTTCGGTGCGATTGAATCGCTTTCGCTTGGTGGAGGGGTCGGTTTCCCGGTCTTCCTTGGTCTCGTCGACGCGGATACGGACAGCGTGGGGTCCGTGCGGGCAGGGGATTTCCAGACGCTGGTAGAAGCGGGCCTGTGCGCCTTTGCGGAATTCAAGCTCGCGGACCGGAAGGGGCGTGTAGAGGGTTTCGCCTTCTACGGTGATGTGCCGCTCGCAGAATCGGCCGGCGGCGGCGTAGAGATCGTGGTCGGGGCGACCTTCTTCACATTTTTGCTTCTGGAGTGGCTGGGGTACGAGGCCGCTGTGCTGCCCGGTGAAGACGACGAGTCCCTCGGCGATGAGCGGTGCGCGGTGAACTCCCCGCAGGGCCTTGTCATAGGTGATGGCGCGTACGCCGGGGGCCTTGGCGAGGATTTCCTTGACGAGTCGCACTGCGGCTTTCCCTTCGTCTTCTCGGTGGGGGTCGTGTCTGCGCGCTTTGTGGCGTACGGATTCCAGGGCGAGGATGACGCGGCTGTGTGGGATGTTCGCGGCCCGGACAGCGATGGAGAGGAATTTGTTTCCGTAGACCGGGCGGCCGCCGCCCTCTGTCGTGTGGTGGGCGTCGGGGTCTACGCGGTGCCGGCGGATTTCGCCGGTCTTTTTGTCGGGTTCTTCCAGCATGGTGTGGTCGGACGGTGGAGTAGCGACGGTTGCGTCACCGTGGAGAACTTGTTCGCGGGCTGGGTAGATCCAGTTGCCTCGCGGGCTGACGGCGAGCATTCCTTGGGCGACGGCCTGTTCAATCCATTTGCCCCGGCTGATGTCGCGTACGGCGTCTCCGGCTGCTTTGAGGTGGCGCTGGAAGAAGTAGTTCCACTGGCTGCGGGTAGGACCGGTCGGTGGGAGTGCGGCGGCTTCCTCGGGGTCGATGAAGTCATGGATTGCGCGCCGGATGGGATCCCACCAGAGGGGGCGGGCGAGGTGCGCGGCGGTGCTGCGGGCGGAGCCGAAGACGGAGATCGCGCAGAGGAATACGAAGTAGATGTACGACGGGTAGACGGGGGGTCGGCCGACTTGTCCCTCTTCGCGTGGTGGGAGGGCTTCGAGCGCGGTGGCGTAGAGGTCGGGGTTTCGGATGAGGTACTCGAAGCGCAGGTCGATCGTGAGGGGCGGGGCTTCGGGGCTACGTGGTGGCGGGGCATCGGAGGCGGAGCCGAAGGCGTCGTCGGGGATGGGGCCGAGTACGTAGCTCGGGCCTTCGGTGGTCTTCTTCTTCGCCGTGCGGCGTCGGCGCTTGGGGGCGCTCATGCCGTGTCCGCTTCGTCGGACTGCCAGTCCAGGGAGGCGAGGGCGGCGGCGCTGTCGAGGGAGGACAGGCCCAGGCGGCGGGCGACTTCCGAGAGCTGCCCGGTCTCCTCGATGATGCGCCGGGCGACGTAGCGGGTGACGTCCTTGGGCTCGATGCGGCGCTGGGCGGTGGCCAGTCCGCTGCGCCGGGCGATGTCGCCGAAGCCGGAGCAGACGCTGGCCTGCGACCGGTAGGCGGACGACGCTGCGGTGACCAGTCGCCGTGGAGAGCCGGTTTCGGCGCCGCGCAGCAGGTGGGCGCGGCGCAGCCACAGCACGCGTGCGCCCCATTCGTCCAGGGGGCAGCAGCGGCCGCGGGTGCGGGTGGCGCCGTCGGTCCATACCTCGGCTTCGAAGAGGTCGAGGAGGTTGAGCTCGTCGGTGGTCGCGGCGGCGATCTCGGCGCTGTGCAGGCCCGCCAGCAGCAGGGCCAGGAGGGCGGCGTGACGGGTGTCCGGCATGCCGCGCTCCGAGTGGAAGCGGAGCAACTGCACGTCAGCGTCGCTCAGCTCGTTTCCCCTCTTGCGCGGGCTGCGCGGAATCGGCGGGAGATCCACGAGCGGCGCGGCCGTGGTGATTCCGAGCGCCCGTGCCTCGGCGAACAGGGCCTCGAGCGCGGAACGGCGCTGCCTGCGGGTGCCGGCGGCCGGGTTGAGGATGATGCCCTGATGGCGGTCGTGGCCCGGCGCCTGGATGAAGTACAAGGCGAGGTCCGCTGTGATGTCGTCGAGCCGGGTGACGCCCTGCGCGGCTGCGAAGCGCAGGAGACGCTCGACGATCTGGGTGTAGAGAGTGACGGTCTCGAGACTGAGTTCTCCGGCTGCGGCGCGCTGCTGCCAGACGCGGGCAACGCACAGGAGCACATCTTTGATCTTCGTTTTGGCCACGGAAGCCTTCCCGGTTCGTGACCGTGCCCGGATAACGGCACGGTGGATCACTGACATGAGGCGGCGCGGGCCCGCTACCGTGGGCGGTGCCCCTCGCCGTGTGTGAGGGCATGCCGAAGCCCCTCGTACGCGCGGTCCGTCCGCGCGGCGTGGTGTGGAGGCGGGGGTCCGGCAGCGCCACCCGGCCAAGGGAATGAGGCGCTGTCGGACCTGCTCTTTCCCGCGTTGGTCTTCTAGGGCATGGGGGGCCTCCTCAGCTTGGCGAGGATCACCGCCAGGTCCCGGATGTGGCCGTGGAGGGCTGTTACCTCCTCGGACGACAGGCGTGCCAGGTCGGCCAGCAGTACCGGTGGGCTGAGCAGGTTCATCAGGTCCTCGCCCGTCGGGGGCGCGGAGTTGTCGGCATGTGGGCGCGGTGCCGGGATCCCGCCCGCCGGTGCCACCGGAGCGTGAGCCTCCTCAGCGTCCGTACCGGCCACCTGGTCCTCGTTGGGCGTGAGGGCCTGGGTGCGCGGCTTGGGGACTGCGGGATTCTCGTGCCAGCTCAGGTAGCCGCCGTCTTCTGGGAGAAGCATGCCGACTGCCACCAACAGGTCGACCAGCACCTCGACGTGCCGGCGTCGTGACTCGCCGACCTGCGAGAGTGCCATCAGTTTGCTGACGAGACCGACCCGCAGCGCGGGCCCCTGTGCAAGCCGGGAGCGGGCGCACCGGGTGAACCAGGCCTTCTCCCAGACCTCGCGCAGCGCTCGCCGCCCGTTGCCTTCGCTCTGCCCCCAGGCCTTGGCCACGGCGGCGGCCGCCTTCGTCGCCCGGTAGGCGCCGCGACCCGGTGCCCGTTCGACCAGGCCGCATGCGGACAGGAAACTCATGACGAGTCCGCAACGCTGTGCCGAAATGCCGGTGAGCGCCTCCAGGTCGCGAGCGGTGAACGGGCCTTGGGCCGAGCAGGACGCCCGGGTGATCGCCAGATGCTCACCCGCCAGCACACGGTCCGTCGGCACCGGCTTCGCGGGCGACGCGGAGGCACCCTTGCGAGTGCTCACCACCACGCACCTCCTTCCTTGCCGGCCCGGCTGATGACGTCGCGGGACAACTTCCGCGTACGAACGCGGGCGTAGTCCCCAACAAGCCATTGCAACTCAAGTAGCATGCAGGGTGGGTGGACGCACCTCGGCGACCACTCCGTCACACTGGTCGCATGCCTGGAGGAACCAGACGTGGCAAGAAGCCCCGTGAATACGTCGAAGACGGCGTCTGGCCGTACGCGGTGATGGACGAACTGCTCGGAGCGCGGGTCGCGCAGGCTGTCGCCCGTGCGCTCGCCGAAGCCATGGAGCGCCAGAAGATCAGTGCCAACGCGCTGGCCCAGGTGAGTGACGTCAACCGGCAGGTCATCGCGAACGTGCTGGCCGGTGCCGTATGGCCCGATCTGCTGACTGTGGCGAGCCTGGAAGGGGCCCTGGGGGAGCGGCTCTGGCCCGATCATCTGAGCTGGCCGCGAGACGACAACGGGAAGCGGGCGCAGCCCCTGCCTGAGAAGATCAGGCGGCAGCGCGACCTGGAGACGGTCGAGCGCGAGGAGCGCCGACCGCACACGAGTTAAGTGAATGGGCATGGGTGTTCGACCCTTCGGGGGGTGAGGTTGGCCGAACGCCCGACGAGCGCCACCGGAAGCCGGTAGCGTCGAAAGCGGCGGCCTGAGGGGCGCCGACCACCGCCGTGTCCGAGGCCGATAGGGTTCCAATCCACGGGCCAAGGCGCGGCGGCGGTCATTTATGGGGTTGTGGGCTGGGCGACGGCTTCAGGGCCGCAGGGCGGTAGTCGTCAAGCCGCCTGCCAGGGGGCCGCTAGCTGGTAGAAGACCTTCTTCTTGCCCCGCCGGTCGTTGTCGTCGCTCTCCTGGCGCGCCAGCGCTCCCCGGTCGCACAGGGTTTCGAGGACGGCGCGATTGCGGCGTACCGCGTCGCGGGGCTCACCGAGTTCCTCGGTGACGGCTTGTACGCTCCAGTGCCGGCGCGCGTCAGACGAGATCACCTTCATGATGGTCACGGACCGCTCGCCACCGATGAGTACGACCGGATTGCCCTCGGGCGGTGCCGCCGCTTCGCTCGCGCTGCCTTCCGGAACGGTGGGCGCGGCGGAGGCATTCTCCCCGTTGGGGACCACGTGCAGGTGCGCGTTCGGGGACCGGCCGCGGGCGGCCCGCAGCTGTTGCCCTTCCCTCACCGCCGAGTGCAGTGAGTCGAGCACCTGTTGGGCCTTGTCGCGGTTGTCGCACGCGCATTGACGGTCCGACTCGATCTGGGCGATCGCAGTCCGGAGCCTGTGCAGTTGTTCGTCGTGGGACTCGATGAGGGCATTGCACTCGCGGAGCATCTGCTCCATCTCCTGAGCCACCCAGTCTGCCGAAGGCGGGCGGCCATCGTGCTGACTCATGCTGCCACAGTAGCGGTGAGGCAGGCGCGCCGTCTGCCCTTCGCGGAAGTGGAAGGCTGACACGGCCTCCGCGGCTCCGGAAGCCGGCGTAGGCGGGAAACCACGGATGGTTTGGCGCCCTGCCCCTTCAACACTGTTGGTCTTAAGCGTCATTCGTCATTGGGGTTGCTCACCCAACCTGGTCTTTTGAGCCACACACTGCCTCCCTGCCTGACACATGGGAGCAGCGGAGCGGACCTGCTTACACAGTGATGAGTTCGAGGTTCTGCTCGGTGATCTCCTCGTTTCCGGTGAGGATCGCCTCGATGGCCGCGGAACGCACGAGGTGGGCAAGGGCTCCTGGCCAGCCGCCGGTTATGGCGTGCAGCTCCTGTGCCAGCCGCACCAGAGAGCCAGGCTGGTGGTGGCGCAGATCCAGGGCCTGGTCCAGGGTCTCCACCATCCGCATCCAGCCTGTCCCAAAAGGGACAGGGGCTGCCCGCAGGCGAGTCAGGCGACCCTGGCTGGTTAGGAAGGCGCTGCCGGGCGAGTTCCCCTGCTCTTCGACTCCCGCATACACGAACGTGGCCGGTACCTCATCGGCCAGACTGCGCAACTGGTCAACTGGCCCTGTATGGCGGGGAGATGAAGGCATTGCAGTGAAGGCGTCGTCCACCAGGACCACGCTGGTGCCCGACGAGAGCAAAGCGTTGCGCACGCTCTCGGAGACCGAGGCCGTGCTCGTCCTTTTCGGCAGGCGGGGGACGGACAGAAGCTCTGCCAGTTTGAGGAACACCGTGCGGGTGCTGTCACTGGGCTGGATGCGCAGGTAGACGGCCGGGACGCGGAGGAAGTGGTCAGGTTGACGGGAACGGTCGGCTTGCTCGAAACGCCGCCCCAACTCCTGCAGTGCAGTTGTCTTCCCGCTGCCGGGCGGCCCGGTGATCAGGAGGCCGTGATGGCCGCCGACTCTCGCCTGGTTCATCACGACAAGCCGCTGTCCCAGCCTTAGAGCGTCCTGAAGGAACGGTGTCAGCAGCAAGGGGAGTTGGGCGTGGTAGGCCAGACGCTCCTGGTCGTGGTCCAGGAGAGGATGTGACGGTGGCATGAGGTTGATCGGAGGGCTCCAGCCCGTTCGGTAGACCGCGCTCTCGTCGCTGGTGCGCAGAGAGTGACGACCACTGAGCTCAGCCCTGGCCAACGGAACCCGGATCCACCCCGTGTCCCCGGTCTGCACCCACACCTGGTGCACGTCGTGTGGATCAAAACGCACCTGTACCTCGGGAGTTGGGGCACCCGATGCGCGCGCGACGGCAGCCCGCAAAGGGTCGAGGTCAGGGCAGTCGTAGCGATGACCCCCGACATATACGCCGTTCAGGGAAACCCGCCGCTTCACACTCGGCAGGAAGGAGCGGACGGCATTCGCGTCGGGAGGCAGGTGCACCCACCCCAGACGCGCGACACACGCGTCGTACGCCGCACTGGGGGTCGGCTGTGCACCTCGGCCGGCCACGGTACGAAGCTCGTGTTGGGGTCGGTGTTGCCAGAACGACTCCACCCACCGTTCGGCACGTGTCTGAAGCCAAACGATCAGTGACGCCTCATCAGAGATCCGGTCGGCTTCAAGGAGCGCCAGTTCCGCGTTGAACAGGGAGACGAGCTTTCCGACAACGCGTTCACCCCGCGCTTTTCCCGTGGGTTCCGGGGTCCTGACCGTGATCCCCAAGTGGCGGCAGGCGTCTGTGAACGCACGTGGCCGACGGAGCAATCTCCGGTCGAGCAGCAGCGATTCGGGCATGATCAGAGGCATCGCCTCCTCGCGCATGCCCGGATCGGAGTCTCGCAGAGTGGGTGGATCGCACAGGCGAGCCAGAAGGAGGGCGCCGTCCAGCGGTCGTCGAGACGAGTGGACCATCACCGTGCAGACAGACATGGTCAGTTCGTCCACCGCGACCGTCATGAGCACGGGCTGTGAGGCAAGGCGAGCGAGAGGTTGGGGGATTCCGAGGGCGACGGTGTCGACGTAGATCCGCTCACCGGGGCGGGAGCACCGGATCCCTTCCTTGCCCGCAACTGAAACGCCCCTTACCCGGCCGTGCTTCGAGGTAAGTTCCTTCACCAGCCGCTGGAACGTCGAACGAGACGGCAGCTTCACAACCCCCGGGCCGTAGAGCGACGCCAGCATGGTGCCGGTGGCCCGCCGGTAGTCCTCCGCCGAAGTGGTCCGCCGGTACCAGGTGTCGTCGACGACGATCATCGTCAGTACTTCCAGCACGCGCGGGTCCTGCCGAGACCCCGGGGCACGCTTCCTGACCGCCCGTCCGTCGATCAGCCCCTCGATGCCCAGTGCCTGGTAACGCTGACGCCGACGCCTCACGGTGCGCGCCGAAGCCCCGGACACGTCCTCCGTGGCGAGTTCGGCCGCCTTGGCCGCCTCCCGCTCCCCCAATGGGTGGACGGCCGGGTCGAACTCCGGACGAGGCCTGGCGTGGTCATCCGCCCCGGGCGGCAGGCCAGTGATGACCTCCACGATGTGCCGTTCCCACCACCGAGCCCGTTCCAGCACTTCCCCCGTTGCCGGCAGGGTGCGTAGGGAACGAGAACGAGGGCCGCGCTCCAGCACCTCGAAGGTCTTGGACGACACCAGTCGCGGCACCGTAAGCCAAGCCAAGTCGCCTAGAGGGTCGGCGATTTCGACGCCTCCGTGGCCGAAGCCGGACACCACCCAGGCGCGGTCCTCGAACCGCACCCGGTCCCCCACGCCCAGACGTGGAGGCCACGACACATCCATCGTCCTTCCTCACCGGGTGCCAGATGGACTGACGGCCCGCACCCCACCATGTGCCACCTTGTGCACAAGGCGAGGGTGCAAGAATAAAAAGAATTAAGCAATTTCGTCGACGCAATTCTGACGGTGCAACGGCCGCGATGTGCGTTCCACCGCCGTCCTGTCCGAGAGCGGCCGAGGCCGGAACTGCGGTCGGGGTCGGCCGCCTTCCCGTCACGTCGACCGAACCGCGAGCACACCTGCGAGACCGAGACCGGTCCGCGCGAGGAGGTGAGGGAGGCGGTCCCCAACTCGAGCTTGTTCGCTGCCTCCTTCCGACCTGGATCGGTTCAAGATCTCTACCGAAGCCGGAGTTGTTCAACGTGCCGGGTCAGACGTTGCCTCGCGAGCCAGGCAACGATTTTTGGGTCGTGGTGATCGAGGAACAGCGAGGCGCCGGTGTCTAGGGCGGCGATGGATGCCATCTGGTCGTCGGTCAGCTCGAAGTCGAAGACGGCGATGTTCTCCACCATGCGCTCGGGTCGCACGGACTTGGGGATCGCCACGACGCTGCGCTGGACCAGCCAGCGCAGAGCGACCTGGGCCACTGACTTGCCGTGCTGCTTGCCGATCTCGCTCAGCAGCGGGTGAGTGAACAATTCGTTCCTGCCCTCGGCGAGGCCGCCCCAGGACTGGATCTGTACTCCGCATTCGCGCATGAGCCTCTGGTCGGCGGTGCGCTGGAAGAATGGGTGGGTCTCGATCTGGTTGACTGCGGGCGTGATGTCGTTGTTGATGACTAGATCGACGAGGCGGTCGGGGTAGAAGTTAGCGACCCCGATCGCCTTGGCGAGGCCCTCGCGGTTCAGCTCCTCCATGGCGCGCCACTGCCCGTAGACGTCGCCGTAGGGCTGGTGCATCAGATAGAGGTCGAGGTAGTCCAGGCCGAGCTTGGCGAGTGAGGCCTCGGCGGCGCGCCGGGTGTTCTCCTGGGCAGGGGCATCCTGGACCCACAACTTGGTGGTGACGAATAGGTCCGTGCGGGGGATGCCGCTGCTCTCGATGGCGCGGCCGACGGCTTCCTCGTTGCCGTAGTAGGCGGCGGTGTCCAGCAGCCGGTAGCCGGCGGCCAGGGCCTCGGAGACGGCCTGCTCGGTCTGTTCTGGCGGAATCTGGTAGACGCCGAAGCCGAGGACCGGCATCTCCACGCCGTTGCTCAAGGTCACGTTCTGCATCAGGTTGTCCTTCAGTTCGGGAGTGGTCAGCGTTCGAGGAGCCGCATGCTGGCCTCCGTGTGGGTAGCCCCGGCCACAGCCGGGAGGCTGCTCAGCCTGGCGAGCTGATCGGCGGTCAGCCGGAGGGCGTCGTCGGCGGTGTTCTCCTCGACCTGGTGGGCGCGCTTGGTGCCCCGGGATGGGGACGATGTCCTCACCCCCTGGGCTAGCAGCCAGGCCAGGGCGACCTGGGCGGGCGTGGCGTCGGCCTCGGTGGCGACGTGCCGGATGGCGTCGCCTAGGTGCAGGTTGCGCCGGAAGCTCTCGCCGGTGAAACGGCGGTCGACGCTGCACAAGTCGCCCTCCGCGCAGGCGGCCTCGCTGCGGATAGCGCCGGTGAGGAAGCCGCGTCCCAGGGTGCGAGTGGGACGAAGCCGATGTTCAGTTCGCGCAGCGTCGGCAGTACCAAGGATTGGCGAGGTCGGTGGGGTCGATCAGTTGGGCGGGAATCGGTTCCGGATGGTGGCGCAGGTCGTCCAGGAGGGGGCGGCCCTGCTTGATCAGGGCTCTGATCTGGTTCTCGCGACGCGGAAGAGGTAAGCGGTCAGGTGCGCAGCGCCACTTCCTGCCCGACCCACCCGCTTGTCCGCGGTGCGGTCCTGGCTGAGGTGACCTCGGTTCATGGAGTGACCGGACGGCTCCGGTGGCGGCTCAGCCCCGAATGAATCCCTTGGTGCGCATGAGGAAGTGCGCGAGATATCCGTCATGCGGGATACCGGTGTCCGTCCAATAGGTCGGGTGGTCACCGACGTAGACATTGGCGATGGACGGCTCGTCCACGAGCGCGTCGATGAGCTGCTCGTCCTCGGTGTGAACGCCCAGAACAAGGGTGTCGCGCAGAGGAACGATTCCCGCCTCACGTGACCAGGGGGCGACCCACACGCAGGGGAAGGGCAACTCGACACCCGCCCTCGGGTCGTCCGGGCGCTCCAGCTGATGCACCACCGGGCGGAGCACGGCGCTGCCGTCACTGAGTTCCTCCACGAACCCGGCTCCCCCCAGATGAGCCCGTGCACCCGCCGCCTTGTCCAGCACGAACTTCTCCAACGCCAGCGCGACAGGGGACGCTTGCACCGGGAGCACAGCCTTCTCGTCCTCGGGGGGAAGGTTGGGCAGGAGGGCAAGGCGGTCGGCGATGGCCTCGGCCACGGGCACCGGGTCACCCTCGACGAGAACAGCGGTGGCGTTCACACAGCCGGTGCCCCCGTGGTGGCTGATCGAGTCGACGATGGTGTCCAGGCGCTCAAGCCAGTCCGTCGCCGCGGTGAGCAGGATCTTCGAGCGGCCGGGATTCAACGGCAGAACGAGCGGGTCATCGGCGTACTGACGGATCACCTCGTCGCTGCCGTAGGCCAGGTCGGCGCCGCGCAGCAGGCTCTCGGCGGCAGCGTGGTCAGTAGGCAGCAGCACTACGTGGTCATCGCCGAACCCGGCCATGCGCAGGGCCGTCACCAGCCGGTGCGGGGTGAACGGCTCGCGTCGCGATGGCCGCACCGCCACCCGATAGCCCAACGCCAGGGCCTCCGGCCACAGCGTGTGGGTGCCGGGGTGGTTCCCGGCGGCATGCACGGCGAAGACCTCCCCGCGCCGGGACCACACGGCCCTGCCCACGCGGGTGAGCGGATCGCGCCAGTCGCCGGCCGCGCCCCAGGGCCGAGCATGCTGCAGGTTGTTGTACAACTGCTCGGTGCGGCGCATCGCGGTCGCGGTGGCGGCCCGCACTACCTGGATCGGTACGCCGCCCACCCGGCTCACCGCGTGCTCGTACTCCGCGACCGTCTGACCATTGATCGTACCGGTGGCGAACAGCCGCCCGGCGTGGGCAATGGCGGCGACCCGCTCATCGAGCGGAAGCGGCGTCGCCCTGCGCAGCGCCGCCATGGCGCGGTCGACGTACACCGTCGGCGCCAGGCTCAGCTCAGCCACGGGCCGTCCACTGACATCCGCCACCGTGGCCCGATTGCGGGAGCGGTAGGGGCCGGCGGGGCCGAGCACATCCAGCTGAAGCAGTTCCGTCATCAGTAGACCCCCTCGACAACCGCCTCGTTCTCGAAGTGGGAGACGGGCGCGATGTCAGCGACGGCATCGCCGATGTTGCCGGGCAGCGACTCGACGCGGGTGGCCAGGTCCCGTTCGAGATTATTGGGGAGGAAGAGCGCCTTGGAGACGTGGTTCATCACTACCTGCCCCCGTTCTCCGTAGGGCACCGGTCGGCGGGTCCGCGGGTCCACCACCGAAAAGTTCACGTACGGCGAAAAGGTGTCGAAGACGCAGGTGTCCTCCTCGCCCGCAGGCACGCGCTGACCGGCAATACCGAGGATCATCGTGCTGCCGTAGTGGCCGTACAGAACGAGGCCGGGGAAGATCTCGGCACGGTACAGGTGATGGGTGTCCGGGTCGAGCTGGGTGCCGCCCCAGCGGATCGCACGTACCTTCTCATTGACGAGCGCAACGAGCTCGTCGCGCCGCACCAGCCGCTCCAGCAGCGGGGGAGTGATGGTCAGTACGCCGATGTCCTGCGTGCGCAGCACGAACTCTGCCTGGTCGATGACGTGTTCGGCGTAGGAGTCGGCCTGGTCCTTCTTGCCCGTCGCGATCAGCTTCTTTACCCAGCGTGGGTCCAAGTCGACCTGGAAGCCGTGACGTCCGTGCGTGGCCGCCGAGCGTCGGAAGATCTCCCCGACGATGTGCGGGCCGGACGGTATGAGCCCGAGCCAGTCAACGCCGCGCGGGAAGCCGTGTTCGTCGAGGTTGGCGTTGCTCCAGGCGATCAGACGGTCCAGCCAGTCCTGGGGGCACACCACGCGCTTGGGCGCCCCGGTGGTGCCGCCGCTCTCGTAAACGCCTGCGATCTCGGGAGTCGGTCCGTACCCCCGGGGGATCAGCGCCTGGGCCGATACCGTGCGCATCTCGTTGGCGACGTTCGGGAAGAGCCGCAAGTCGTCGAAGGTCCTGACATCCCGACGCGGATCGAAATCAAGTGATTTGGCCCGCTCGAGCCAGTAGGGCGATCCGGTATCCGGGTGGAAGTGCCACTCCAGAACGGCCTGGAGGTACTCCTCCGGATCGGGCCGGGTGTCGTACGGGAGGTCAAGTACCGGGTTGGCTGTGGTCGACACAGTTTCTCCTTGGGATGGCGCGATATGGGAAGCGGCCTCACCACATCACTAAACGGGGGGAAACCCCCAGTGCTGACTTAGCGCGGATGATCGCCCTGAATTCCGTGCACGATCTTGGGCACCGCGAAGCTGACACGGATGTCGGCCGAGCGCCCGATCAATTGCGCGGCCCGGTTGATTGGCAGGTCGGCCGCCGGACGCCGTTCCCACACCATGACCCCGCCCCAGCGATGGTGTTCGTGGTCGGCCAACCAGTACTTGGATAGCAGACCGGGACAGGACGCCCAGTCGTCGGTGCCTTGAAATATGTCAGTCTCCATGTCCTGCACGGACGGATCACCCGGACCCAGGTTCCACCAAGAGACGATCATGATCGGTGTGCCGCTCATAACGCCAGGTGCGTCAGTCTGCATTACCAGTCGCCTTGTCGGTGATTAGCGATTGACGAAGCTAGTGGTTCGGCGGTGGGGACGAGGCCGCCTATTGCTCAGCGCCGATGACGCCGGCAATGGTCATTTCGGTGATGAAGACCGGGGAGGGCGGCTCGAATCCGTTGCGCTCGAGATGCGCGAGCAGTTCCATGATCTGGAGGGAGTCTAGAGGATCGTTGTCGGCAGTGCCGGGGAATAGCTGCCGAGCGAGATGGAGCGCGGCATCAGGGCTGTGCGATTCACTCATGCGATCTCCCTAAATTCGATTATGGGTGGTTCGAACCCTCTTCCAGAGCGGATAGCAGAGCATGATCGATCTTCGTAGTCAAGAGCGGGCAGGGCGATGAATTTTCTCGGATGACGAGACGTCACATTCTCGCCGGGATGGGCGCGTTGCCCGGTCTGTGGGGTTGATGAAACGACCACCTGTCGGACGACGGCACATACGGCACCGGTAAACCCATAGGGCTTGAGCTTTACCAAACGTTCACAACCTGTCGATTTGAAAGACATCGTTGACAAGCGCTTTCCACATGGCTTAGCTATGTCCTGTCATGGACTGTGCGGCCGAAGGGGTGTTTCGGAAGTTGCAGGAACTGGAGGGGTTAGTACTGCAGCCGCAGTTGCGGGGGGCGGTGGCCTCGGCGGCGGTAGTGGCTGAGGCGGGCAGCGTTGATGGCGGCGTTGCCATCGTGACCAGTGCAGGATGTAACCGGCTTCGTGCCGGACAGCGTGGGCGAATCTGCCCAGCAGGCGGCGGATCTCGTTCACGCTCAGTCGGATCAGAACGCGGCCGTCTTCCCCTTTTCCTGAGCGGTGGTCCGGACCGCGCTCAGGTACGCGGCAGTCGTCATGGCTATGGTGATGTGCCGGTACCAGGTCGGGTTTCGGCGTACTTAGTGGTGGCCGAGGCCGGCCTCGTTCCTCGCCGCCTGGAAGCACTCCTCGATCGCCCAGCGGGCTCCGACGGCTCGCACGATCTCAGCCAGCGCCGTGCCTCTTGGGACGTGGGTGAGGTGGTAGGCGCGCTCGCCGTCGGCGAGGCTGCGGCGGATCAGTAGGGCGTCTTCGAAGTTGTCGTCGCCCGCGCGGCCCTCATCGATGCTTGTAGGAGAGGGCCAACATGTAACTCACCGCTGCTCGGCCAGCCGGCCGCGCAGGATGGCGTCCTGGCCGTAGACCTCATCGCCCGTCACCCAGCGAATCCGCAGCTTTGCGGCAAGGGCCCGCTTCTGCTTTGCGCGGGCCAGCGCGGGCTTGGTGTGGAAGGTGACGTCGGCGCCGAACTTCGCGTCCGCCCTGCGGGCCGGATTCTCGATCCACGAGATGGGCAGCTACTACTCCCGGTTCGATCAACACCCGCCCCTTCGCGGAGGCATAGGCCAACAACACCCCCAGCCGACAGTTGTCGATCTTCCCGGAGATGCCGTTGTACTGCCTCTGTACTCCGGCCGACCGGGCGCCCTTCTTGATGAAGCCGGTCTCGTCCACGGCCAGTAGGGCGTCCTTGGCGCCCAGATGCTCCAGCACGAAACCGCGAACCTCGTCACGGACTGCGTCGGCGGACCAGTAGGCCTGGCTCAGCAGCCGTTGCGTGCCGTCCGGGCACAGCTCTCCGGCCTGCTCGGCCAGCGTCTAGCCGTTCTTACGCTCCAACGGCGTGAGCAGCCCGTGCAGATTCTCCCTCGCCCGCCGACGCGGCTCCGACCTGCGGAAATCCCCACCGATCCGAGCATGCAGAGCATCCAGGCCGGCTACCCAGCGGTGCACCTCATCAACCGTGACGTCCCCACGCACGCACATCTCAACGAACAGCCGGACCAACCGTCACATCAACTGCGGCTGCAGTACTAAGGGGCAGAGAGTGGACAAAATCACTATTGGCTTCGAAGGTGAGCGCGATGCGATTGCCCCTCTCACGTGGGCGCAGTGGAGGACTTGGCAGGGTTCGCGCCTCAAATACCGATCGTTCGTGTACGTCCAGCCTCTTCCGCAGGGAAAGACTCTTCGTGAAGTAGGTGACGCCGTCAAATGGGCCTACGAGGAGTTCGAGTCGCTCCGGACGATATTTCCAGCGGATGCCGACGGGGAGCCTTATCAGAGAGTGAGTAAGAAAGGGTTGGTGGACATTCTAATTGTCAAGAGCGAGGAGTCCGCTATCGAAACCGATATAGAAAGCATCACGCGACAGTTCCGTGGCGAACGCTTCGATACTACGACGGACTTCGGGGCTGTGTTTGCAGTGGTGACCTCCGCAGATGATCCAACTCACCTTATATGTGCAGCTTCACACCTTGCGGTCGACGCTCACGGGCTCATGGCACTGAGGAGAGCGCTCGATGTTTATTTTTCTGGGGAGCACGTCGAGCCGTTTACATCTCAACTCCAACCAATAGAGCGCGCGAGGCTTGAACAATCGGAGAAGGGGCAGCAGAAGAGTGCCCGTGCCCTGGCATACTGGAGGGAAGTGCTGGAGAGGTTCCCACGGGACGGCGAGACCAGTCGGTCGGCGGTGATGAATTCGTCTGCTCTGAAGGCCGCTGCTTACGTCATCTCGAAGAATCATAGGGTGAGTACGTCTGCCGTATATCTGGCCTCAGTTGCGATAATTGCCGGTACGCTTATTGGCCGAAGTAGGATTTCTTTCCTATTGCCATCTTCTAATCGTTGGACTCCTGAGGAGCAGTCGTTCGTCGGTGAACTTGTGCAATTCTCCCCTGGGGTAATGGAATCGCTCGGTGGCGCCTTCGGGGATGTAGTCCGTGATGCTTCGCAAGCAAGTATCAGGGGTTACATGTCCAGTCATTATGACGAACGGGCCCTTGCGGGGATGCTTCAAGATATGGATGAATCCAGAGAGTCCAGGAGGGCCTTCGATTTCACATTCAATGATCTAAGAGGCTCTACGGAACCGGAGGATTACTCCGGGCTGGCAGGTAATCTCCGCGACGCCATGGGCCAGACGCAATTCGAAATCCGGGAGCAGCTGTATCGAGGGCAAGGGCGTTTTCTGTCAGTCGCCCTCGATGGAGCGGGAGCAATCTCGATCGTTATTCATGATTCGCACTTCGAGGAGATGTCCGCCCGGCGAATATTGCTGGCGATTGAGGACCTGGTGGTGGGAGTAGCCATGGGGGAAGCCGAGCCGATCGAGTGCCCTATGGATTTCGCCAAGAACTACCTCGAGCGATCAGGTGTCACCCCGTAAGGCATGCCTGTGAACGAGGCGGCAAAGAACTGAACGACCGCCATGGCTTCAGTGGCCGGTTGCGCGGATTCACAGCTGATTCAGATGAGCGGAACGTTCGGCTACCTGTGATTCCTGAACGCCGACATCTACTGCTGAAACACGACCAAGTTCGCCGCTGCCGGCCTCGAAGTGAAGAGCCTGACAAAGGCATTCGATGAGCTGCGCGCGGTCGCCAAGCCAAGGTGACGCACGAGAAGGCCGGCCGCGCGGCGTACTCGAAGAGTCGTCGGCATTTCACCCTAACGCTGAATCAACCAATCCAGGCTGACGTATCTGCTAACGGCCGCTGACCTGTATATGCCTAGCGTCTCGTGATCCTGCTCATGCCAGTTCGAGTTATTGACGAGTTCCTGTCACCGCATTCTGGTGCGGCCTACGCTCATGCTCGAATGCACCGTTCTCGACTCACCGCTAATCCGAATTGGAGATAACTAGCGAAATGTCAGGCTACATTCTTGGGCTGAGCGGCGGCCCGTTCCGCGGGCATGAGACGTATGGAATGCCCGATATCTACTTCCATGATGCGAGTGCTGTGATCCTGGCTCCAGACGGCGAGGTGCTGTGGGCCGCTGAGGAGGAACGGCACAGCCGCGTCAAGAAGACCACCTGGTTCCCCGCGAACTCGATCGCCGTCGGAATGCGGACGCTCGGGCTCTCCGCGAGTGACATCGATGCCGTCGGCTACTACTTCGATGAGCGGTTCTGTGATCACAGCCTGAACGACATCTACTTCTGGCGTTCCGACGTACCCCGCCGCGCGGCGCGCGAGCTGCTTCATGAACGGCTCTCCGAACTCGGCATCGCGGTCGCCGAGGCGGACCTGCAGTTCGTCGATCATCACTCCGCGCACGCCGCTGCGACTCTGCACGGGTCCGGTTGGACCGAGGACTCGCTGGTCGTCGTCATGGATGGTGGCGGCGGACGGGACTCGACGACTGCCTTCCATCAGCGCGACGGCAGTTTGCACCGTGTGGGCCGACTGCCTCTCGAGAAGTCGTTCGGCATGATGTATGCGTACGCGACGCACGCGCTGGGTTATCGCTGGGGTGACGAGTACAAGGTCATGGGCCTTGCGCCGTACGGCGATCCGGCGCGATTCACCCACCTGCTCGAGAGGGTCGCGCCGATTGATCCTGTCAACGGCGTACGGCTCAACGCCGAAGCGTTCCGGCACGGGTTGGTTGAAAGTGGATGGAAGCTGCGGGCTGCTGACGATCCGTTCGACCAGATCCACAAAGACTTCGCCGCCGCCGTGCAGCTGTGGCTGGAGACCAACGCCCTTCGGCTGATCAGGCACTGGCGCGACGAGACACGCACGACACGCCTGGCTTTCTCCGGCGGCGTCGCGCACAACTCAACATTGAACGGCCGGATTCTGAGCTCTGGACTCTTCGATGCGCTGTATGTACATCCAGCCTCGCACGACGCAGGCGCGGCGCTCGGGGCCGCGCTCATCCGGCGAGGCGACTTCCGCTCACCGTCCCCGAGGCCGTTCAGCCCATACCTCGGGACAGCATATGACGTCGCGGACATCGAGCGCGCGGCGGAAGCGTTCCGCCCGCTCATCACGGTTCGGCCGGCCACCGACGCGGTGCGCGAGGCAGCGGCGCTGCTCGACGACGACAAGATCATCGGCTGGTTCCAGGGGCGCAGCGAGTTCGGGCCACGAGCACTGGGCAACCGCAGCATCCTGGCCGATCCGCGGCCGGCGGTGAACCGCGATCGCGTCAACTTCGCCATCAAGAGTCGCGAGGGATTCCGGCCGTTCGCCCCGGCGACCACACCCGAGGGCGGCGACAAGTACTTCGAACTCGGCGGAGCCGACACGTCCTTCGCCTACATGTCGCACGTGGTGCCGGTGCGGCCGGAGTTCAGGACGTCATTGGGAGCCACCACCCACGTCGATGGGACCGCGCGCCTGCAGATCGTGGACGCTCAGCAGAACCCGCGATTCCACGCACTGATCGACGCCTTCGCGGAGCTGTCCGGGGTGCCGGTCGTGCTCAACACCTCGATGAACAACAGTCACGAGCCCATGGTCGAGACACCTGTGGACGCGATCCGGTTGCTGCTCACAAGCTCGCTCGATGCGCTGATCCTCGAAGACCTTGTCGTCACCCGGTCGGCGACGACGGACTTGGCGGACTTCACGATCGAGCTACCGGTGCATGTTCGGCTCGAATGGCGGCTACCGGAGCGGCAGTGGTTCCTGCTGGACACCGCGGCACGCACCTATCACCGGCAGCGGCGGATCAGCTCCGCGACGGCCGCCGTGATCTCGGAGCGATCGGCGATCACTACCTCGGTCACCGACGAGACCCGCGAGTTGTGGCGGCTGCGCTGGATCGACGTCGTGAAGACCAGTGCCGCGAAGGAGGGAACGACCGGCGCCAGGTAAGGAACGACGCATACTCATGGAGGAACCAAGCTGATGGTGCACGGACTGATCGACTGGCCCGCGGAAGCCGCCTCGAAGTACGTCAAGGCCGGCGTGTGGCGGGACGAGAATCTCTACGAATGGCTGGTACGGGGTGCGGACAGCTACCCGGAGTCGCTGATCTGCGACGGCGAGCTGCGGCTGACGAGACCCGAGTTCGTCGCCCTCGTCGACCGGATGGCGAACGCCCTGCATCGGGCCGACGTCCGGGCCGGCGAGCACGTGGTGCTGCAGATGTCGAACCAGATCAGTGGACTGGCCTGCATATTCGCCTGTACGAAGATCGGCGTCATCCCACTGCTGGCCATTCCTCAGCTCGGAACCCATGAGCTGCTGTCGTTCATCGACAGAATCGGTGCGACCACGCTGGTGGCCACGCCGGACTGCCTGGAGACCTGTCGGGCCGCCGGAGCGTCGAGGCCGGCCGTGCGCAACGTTCTGAACACCGTCTCGCTGCTCGAAGAGCCGGACACCGAACCAGAATCCGGTTTCCGACGCACAGCGCCGGACTCGGTCGCGGTACTGCTCGTGTCCGGAGGAACGACCGGCCTGCCCAAGATCGTCCCTCAGGTCCACCGGGCCTGGCTGTACCTGGGGCGGTGCGTGGCAGATCGCTGTCGCTTCGATCCGCGCAGCGTCTATTTGGTCGCGATGCCTCTCGCGCACGGGTGGGCGATGTGCAACACACTCGCCGTCCTCGACGCGGGCGGCTCCTTGATCATCTCACCGACACCGGCTCCGACGGTCGCTTTCAGCCTAATCGCGCAGTACGGCGTCACACGCACCGGCCTGATCCCGCCTCTGGCGGCGCTGTGGACCGACGCGGCTGTGGGAACGCCCCATGACATCTCGTCATTGCAAACGGTGCTGATCGGCGGCAGCAAGCCGTCGGCCGACGTGCTGAACGGATTCCGCAAGGCCTTGAACTGTGGCGTCCACCAAGGGTTCGGGATGACGGAAGGATTGTGCGGCGTTCAGCCGCCGGACCTGCCGCACGACCAGATGGTTGCCAACCAGGGTGTTCCCCTTTCACCCCTGGACGAGCTGATGGTGATCGACGAGGCCGGGGATCCGGTCGGGCCCGGCCAGGTCGGCCAGTTGCTCACCCGCGGGCCTTACACGATCCGCGGATACTACGCCGACGGCACGAGCAACTCCACGGTGTTCACGGCGGACGGCTGGTACATGACCGGTGATCTCGTCCGTCTGGACCGTGACGGTGCGGTGTCCTTCGAAGGACGCATCAAGGATCAGATCAACCGCGGTGGCGAGAAGGTGTCGGAGCGCGAGGTCGAGGAGCTGCTGCGCCGGCATCCCGGTGTCCGCGACGTTGCCGTGGTGGGAGCGCCGGACGACCGGTTCGGCGAGGCGGTGGTCGCCTTCGTCGTCGGTGACGAGTTGCATCAGTCCGACGTCGCGGAGTTCCTCGTTGCCGCAGGGGCAGCCCGGTACAAGATCCCGACGACGATCCATCCGCTGACCGAGATTCCCCTGACGCCTGTCGGCCGGGTGGACAAGTTGGAGCTGCGGCGCCGAGCAGCATCCCCGAAGCCTGTCGGCGGCAACCGCGAATGACCCGAACCACGACCTGGTCCGGGAGCCACGCCGCCTGATCGGCGTCGCCCGCGGAATCCGGAATCCGTACTTCGGCGATATCCCGACCACCTGGGTCGATCCCTTGCAAGCGCACGACGGCTACCTGTCCGAGTTTCTCATGGCGACCCGCGGCTATCGCGAGTCATGACATCTGACGAAGGAAGACGACATGCTGCCTGACGAAGAGCGCGCTCGTAACCGCGACGTCGTACGACGTTACCTCGCCTGTAAGGGCGAGGAGCAGCGACGAGCCCGCTATGAATTGTTCGCGGCCGACGGCCAAGCCGGCCTCTGGACGAGCGACAAGCCTGATCCGATCGCCACACACGGAAAAGAGAAACTGCGGGACCACGGCGTCTGGTCCCTGCAGTGCTTCCCGGATTGGGAGTGGTACAACGTACAGATCTTCGACACTCAGCACCCGACATTCTTCTGGGCCGAGTGTGACGGGCGCGGTGCCATCCGGTTCGAGGGTTATCCGGACGGCCACTACGAGAATCACTTCCTCCACTCGTTCGAGTTCGACGCCGACGGCTTGATCCTCCGGCAGCGCGAGTTCATGAATCCGCTGCGGCAGTACGAGGCACTCGGCATCGCCGTACCGCAAATTGTCCGGGCCGGTATCCCGACCTAGAGAGGGAGTGCACAGAATGCAGCCCATTCCAGCCTACGAGCTGCCACGATTCCGGTCCGGTGGTCCCGGCGACCGGTGGCAGGTGGAGTCGCGGAGCGCCGCCCTGCTCGTCCACGACATGCAGGATTACTTCGTCAACGCGTTCGAGCCGCCACTGCGCACGGCATTGGTCGACGGCGTCGCCCGGGCGATCGGCTGGGCGCGCCAGGCGAAGGTCCCGGTGATGTACACCGCGCAGCCCGGCAGCATGTCTCCTGATGAGCGTGGACTCCTTTCGGACTTCTGGGGCACCGGTATGGCTCGGCGAGCCAACGACATCTCGATCGTCGACCGGGTCCGGCCGGACGGCTCCGAGCCGGTCTTCACGAAATGGCGTTACAGCGCGTTCGTCGGGAACGGGCTCGAATGGGCTTTGCGTCGACAGGGCATCCACAATCTGGTGATCGCGGGTGTGTACGCCAGCGTCGGCATTCTCGCGACTGCTCTCGACGCGTTCAACAAGGACATCCGGCCGTTCGTGCTGTCCGACTGCGTCGCCGACTTCGACGCCGACGGCCACACTGCCGCACTCGACTACGTCGCGCGGTATTCCGGCCGGGTGATCAACCTGAACGAGTTGAGCGCCAGTGCCAACTGACATCGCCGCAGTCGTCTCCGGTCACGACTACGCGCTCCTGCACCGGCCGGAGTCCGGTGACGACCGAGTGACCTGTCTGATCGGCAGCGCATCCGTACATGAGTCGGTGAGTTCGGCCGCGTCGGCCGCACAGGCCCGGGACCTGCCGAGTCTCCTCCTGGTGCCGTTCCGCCAGCTGACCGAGCGCGGCTTCGACGTACTCGATGACGACGAGAATCTGCTCCTGCTGACCGCCCGCGAGCTACACACGTTCTCGCCGGCCGACTTCGAGAGCCTGTCTGGCGGGGCGAAGCCCAAAGCCGAGAACGGCACGTTCCTGGACACCGACGCGGAGTACCGCGCAGTGGTGCAACGGATCATCACTGAAGAAATAGCCCACGGCGCCGGCTCGAACTTCGTCATCAAGCGCACCTATTCGGCCGACCTCGACGGGGTCGACGATCTCGCGATGCTGACGGCGTTCGCTGATCTGCTCCGGAACGAACGCGGCACCTACTGGACCTTCCTGGTCCGGACCGGCGACCTGTATCTGATCGGCGCCACCCCCGAGCGTCATGTTTCAGTGAGCCGCCGGCGGGTGACGATGAACCCGATCTCCGGAACTGTCGCGCGGGGCATGGCCGACCCCGACACCGAGAAGGCGCGGCTGCTCGGTTTCCTTGCCGACCCCAAGGAAGCCGACGAGCTCTCCATGGTTCTGGACGAAGAGCTCAAGATGCTGGCGTCCTTGTGCGAACCGGGTTCCGTGGCGGTGACCGGTCCGGGTCTGCGGCACATGTCGCGGGTCACCCATACCGAGTTCACGATCGAGGGTACGACCGGTCGTCCGCTGGCTGACGTCCTCGTAGACACCATGTTCGCGCCGGCCGTGACCGGGAGCCCGATCCGTAACGCGTGCCGGGTGATCGCTCGGCACGAGCCGCACGGACGGTCTTACTACGCCGGCTATCTCGGACTTGTCGAGCCTGCGGGCGACTCGACGTACACCTTCGACTCGGCCATCAACATCCGTTCGGCACAGGTGCGGTGGCATGGTGACGCGTGGAGGATGCGCACCGACGTGGGAGCGACACTCGTACGCAACTCGTCCCCGCAGCGGGAACTTGCCGAGACACAGGCCAAGGCGGCCGCCATCCTGAGTGCTGTGTGTGCCGAGACGGTAGTACCTGGGGATCTGGGACCGCGCCGGTTCGATCGCCCCGAGCCCCCCGCCGCGGACGATCCCGATCTGGTGCGAGCCATCGGCCAACGACGCAGCGACATCAATCCGTTGTGGTTCGGCGGGGCCACCGCCGAGTACGGTGTCGCCGCCCGGCGGGCGGTCATCGTGGACGCCGAGGACGACTTCAACAGCATGCTGGCCCATCAGCTCAGCGCGTTTGGATATGCCGTCGACGTCGTGCCCAACGAGCACGCTGTCAGAGCGCTGGACGACGACACACTTCTGATCTTCGGCCCTGGCCCCGGCGATCCGTGCGACGAAAGTGATCCGAGGGTCGCCGTCCTGGAGCAGGCGCTGACGAAGGCCCTGACGACTTCGAGGCCGTTTCTCGCGGTGTGCCTCAGCCATCAGATCCTCTGCCGCATCCTCGGCTTCGGCATCCACCGGCTCGCGGTGCCGAACCAGGGAACAGCCAGAAACGTGGACTGGTTCGGCAGCCGCAGACGCCTCGGCTTCTACAACGCCTTCGCGGCCACGCCCGGGAAGACGACCGACCCGCGATACCCCGTCGAGGTCGCCACGGATTCTGCCGGAGACATCACCGGATTGACCGCGGAGACCTTCGTATCCATGCAGTTCCATCCCGAATCCGCCTTGAGTGTCGACGGTACGACCGTCCTGGCTGATGCCCTGGCCCGGCTGGAGCGCCGATGATCCGTCACCCCTACCTCCTGATCGACGTCTTCGCGAGATCGGCGTTCCACGGCAACCCGGTCGCGGTCTTCTTCCCCGAGACCGACCTGTCGGACCGGGTCATGCAGGCGATCGGGACCGAACTCAACCTGTCCGAGGTCGCCTTCGTGACGCCGACCGGGTTGCCAGCCTGTTTCCGGGCGCGGATCTTCACGCCAACCCAGGAGCTGCCGTTCGCCGGCCATCCGATGATCGGCATTCTGGCCGCTCTGCACACCCAGTTCGACGTTGCGGGCGATGTTACGGTTCGCGTTCCGCGCGGCAAGGTGGCCGGATGGGTGGAGCCCCGAGGCGAAGAGCTCTGGGCCGGATTCACTCTGCCGGTACCGCGGCCGTCTCCGGCGGAGATTCCCGCGGCCGAGATCGTCGCGGCACTGGGTGCCGCGAACATCGCTCCGATCGAGCTGTACGACGTCGGTGCCCGGCACCTCGTGGTCGCGCTCGACAGCCTGGACTCCCTGCGGGACCTACAGCCGGATCACACCAGGCTGGCGAAGTTCCCCGATGTTGCCTTCAACTGCTACGCCGGCTCGGGGACGACGTGGCGCAACCGCATGTTCTCTCCGGCGTACGGCGTCGTTGAGGACGCCGCGACCGGGTCGGCCGCGGGTCCGCTGCTGGCGCACGCCCACACCTACCGGGATGCGCCGACCGGTCGTCCGTGCCGGATCGAGCAGGGCGTCGAGCTCGGCCGACTCGCTGAGATGCACGTACAGCTCGAACCCGTCGGCGACTCGCTGCAGTCACGAACCTGGGGCCAGTGCGTGACCGTCGGCAGCGGAACACTTGAGTATCCGGAGGACTGGTGAGCGCACGGCACGAGAGCCTGTCCGGCCTGCACGACGTTGCCTTTCCGGAGTGGGACAACGATCCGCCGCCGGAACCGTTCGAGTTGCTCTCCACCTGGCTCGACGAGGCCGAACAGCAGGGTTGCGCGGAGCCACGCGGCGCTGCGGTCTCCACCGTGGACGGGAGCTTCCGCCTGTCCTCACGAATGATGACGATGGTGGAGCTGACCGCTCGCGGGGCGGTCTTCGCCACGCACACCACCAGCCGCAAGGCACACGACATCCGCGCGACGAAGTCCGGAAGCGCCTTGTTCTACTGGCGCGAGATTGGCCGGCAACTGCTCGTCGCGGGGACCTTCGAGCTGGTCGACGAGCAGAAATCGGAGTCGCTGTGGCGCAACCGGCATCCGGCTCTGCACCCGATGAGCAGCTTGTCCCGGCAGAGCGAGGTACTGACCGACCCCACTGAGCTGCGCGATCGGGTCCGCCTTCTCGAGGCCGACGCGCCACAGCGACCGGCCGTGATCGCACGACCGGCCAGGTATGTCGGATATGAGCTGTGCGGCACGCACATGGAGTTCTGGTCGAGTGCCTCCGACCGCCTCCACCGGCGACTTTCGTACAAGTGGAGTGGAGGTCAGTGGTGCGTGCGCAGACTCCAGCCGTGACGACGGGAGCACTCCCGCTGCGGCTCGACACCAGCCGCACCTGCTACCTCTACGCGGCGATCGCTTCGTCCGTCATGGGAACTCTCGGACATGTCACGTGGCTGGAGGAGCGCATGCTGGCGACACGTGGCTGGTACAACGACCACGGCGAGGCCTACACCGACTTCCCGCGGCTGGGTGAGTACCGTGACGTCCTGACCGAGGAGCTGTTTCGTCAGCACGAGATACCCGACAGCGAGAGCGCGGCGGAGCTGATCGTCGAGTCGATCCGCGCTGGTCGGTACCTCACAGTGTTCCTCGACCGATCACAACTCGGCCCGTTCTTCGGCCGACAGTTGCCGAGCTTCCCGCACGAGATCCTCATCTTCGGAGTGGACGCGGACCGCGAAGTGGTTCATTCGGTGGATTACGACGCCGCCGGACGCCTCGCCATATGCCGGTATCCGCTGGGAGCGGTGGCTGCCGCCATGCCGGACGTACAGCGCCTCAGCGCTCCCGGTGACGTCCTGTATGTCGCACAAGCCTTGTCGCCTGGTGAGCCGCCTGTCCCGCGCGACGTCACCCGGGCGGCCGCCGCGGTTCAGGCGTTCGCCGAGGCGGCGGTCGTCCATCCGGGGGCGGTGCAGTGGTGGCAGCCTGCCGACCTGCACCCTGTCCAAGACGCCGAGTATCTGTACGGGTGTGATGTCATCGACCAGCGGCTGTGCCTGGACGATGCGTTCTCCAGCGCCGACATGCACCTGCAGAACGTGCAGCTGGTCCTCGAACAGGCGGTGGCCTGCCGGAAGCTGATCGCCAGATACATCGGCGCGGCGTCGTGCCCGGTGCTCGCCGCACACGATCAGGTCGTCCAGGAGATGCGGGCGCTCAAGATGTCGGTGCTCGCCCATCGCCTCAAGGGCCTCCGATTGCGCAACGATCCCCGCCCCGATCGATGGAAGGCGGCGGTCCAGCGCTCGTGCGCGCACTTCGCCGAGGTCGTCGAAGCGGCCGCGGGCGAGAACGACCCTGCTGCCTTGGCCAGGAGCCACGCGCTCGGTTGCCGGCCAGGTGTCGCGGGTCAGGACGTTGGTGACGGCGCATAGTGATGGGCGAGATCGATGGCGAGGTTGCGGAGGTGAGCCCTGGCTTCGGCGGGGCCGTGCACAGTGATGGCGCTCCCGAACGGCAGCAGTGCGCGTACGTCCTCCAGATGCAGAAAGCGGATGGTCACCTTGCGGCCGGTGGCGGATTCTTCCTGGTCGTCCCGGACAAGTCGTTGGCCGAAGATCCGTTGCGCTCGCTCGATCTGGGTCCGGTCGATGGTGGCGCTGACCTCTGTCGCGTGGTCGTGCTCCCACTCGTCGATGAGCGCTGCGGCGACGGTGGCCAGGGTCTGGCTCTCGCGGATCCGTCGTGGTTGGTCGACTTCGTTCCACGTCGTGATCCGTTCGAGCCGGTACATCCGGGGCACTCGGGCACAGTCGGCGACGAGGTACCAGCTGCCGGCCTTGGCGAACAGCCCGTAGGGATCCACGACCAGGGTGCGTGGGCATGACGCGCGTGGGCTGTCGTACTCGATCCGTAGTCGGCGGCCTCGCCGCACTGCGCCGATCAGCGAAGCCGGAGTCGTGCCGGAGGCTCGTGCCTGACGCCAGGGACGGCTGTCCACGTGTACGACGTCGGTGAGCGGCAGAAGTTCATGAACTCGACGTGGCTGTACGGCGGCGATCTTGGAGAGCGCGCGTCGGCTTTCGACCGATGCGTCGAGCTCCGCACGTTGCTTCTCGTCCAGCCCGGTGAGCGACAGATGATCGCGCTCGTCCGGTGTGAGCCGCGTGGGGTCGAGTCCGGACCCGGGCAGCATGGTCACGCCTCCGAGGCGGCCCCGGTGTGCGGTCACCGGCAGACCGGCGTCGCGGAGCCAGTTCAGGTCGCGGGTGATGGTTCGAAGGGACACGCCGAGCGCCGAGGCGAGTTCCTGTGTGGTCACGCCGTCCCTCGCATTGAGGAGCAGCATCAGGTTGAAGAAGCGATCTGGGGTCACACACCCGATCTTTACAAGAATTGCGACACGATGCGGCGCATATTCCGGTCAGGCTGGGGGCTGCGTACCTTCGACCTGCCTGTTCGCCGAGTGGGCGCGCACGCACCCCGATCCAGAAAGTTGCTCGCGATGAGTGCCAACACGACCGACGCCGCATCACCGGTGGCGTACCACCCAGGCTCTGCCGAGTACGACGAGCACCGTGCCGGCTTCCAGTTGCGGGACAAACATCAGCCGGCTCTGGTGGTGGCGGCACGGGACGCCGACGACGTCGTGGCGGCCGTCCGGCACGCCGCGGGGGCGAGTATGCCGATCGCGGTCCAGGCCACAGGACATGGACTCGCCGACCCGCTCGCCGGTGAAGGTGTATTGGTGTCGACGCGAAGGATGGACGACGTCGATGTCGACCCCGACGCCGGCACCGCACGGGTGGGCGCCGGAGCGCGGTGGAGCGACGTGATCGAGGCCGCTGCACGCTACGATCTGGCACCGCTGTCCGGGAGCTTGCCCGGTGTCGGCGCTGTCTCTTACACGCTCGGCGGCGGCATCGGGCTGATGGCTCGTCGCTACGGCTTCGCCGCGGACCATGTCACGCGCTTGGATCTGGTCACCGTCGACGGCTCCCTGCTGACAGTTTCGGAGTACGAGGAGCCGGACCTGTTCTGGGCGCTCCGCGGCGGTGGCGGGAGCTTCGGCATCGTGACCGCGCTGGAGATCGCTTTGATGCCGGTCGCCAAGCTGGTCGGCGGCGGTCTGATGTTCGACCTGGGCGAGACGCCGGACGTGGTCGCAACCTGGTTGCACTGGACGGCGACAATGCCTCCGGAGATGACCTCGGCGATGACCACGCTTGCGTTTTCGAATCGGCATATGGCACATGTCCAGATCGCCTACCTGGGTTCGGCTGCGGAGGCCGACGAACTGGTGGCCCCGTTGCGGGCGTTGAACCCTGCGTACGACGCTCTGCGGGAGATCCCGTACCAGCAGTCACATACCGTCTTCAGCGAACCGGATCAGCCGCATGCGTATGTCGCCGACAACGTCTTGTTGCGGGCGATCGACGAGGAACGCCTCCGCGACGCCATCGCCACCTCGGCGCCAGGCCGGTCGGTTCCCTCCATCATCTCGGTTCGTCATCTCGGTGGGGCGCTGTCCACTCCGCCGAGGGTGCCGAACGCGGTCAGCCACCGCGAGGCGAATTACCTGCTGTGTGCGGTAGCCCCGACGAACGAGTCGAACGCGGCAAGTGCGCGGGCGCTGCAGGATGAGCTGTTGGCCGGCTGGTCCGAGGCCGCCGTGGGCAGTTCGCCGAACTTCACTCTCGGACGACCCGACCAACGTACCGCCGCGGCAGTGTTCGACGCCGAGCGTCGTGACCGATTGCTGCAGCTGGCCCGTAAGTACGACCCTGCCGGACTGTTGAAACCCAGCTTCGTCATCGCCTGAGCACCTCCTACGAAAGGTTGACCGATGCAGCTGGTCCTTGCGCAGTTCGCCAAGCACCGATGGTGGTTCTCCGGCTTGATCGTCTTTCAGTTGGTCAGCGTCACCGCCACCTTGTATCTGCCGACGATCAATGCGGATCTGATCGACAACGGCTTACTGCGCACGGACGTCGGGTACATCTGGACGGCCGGCGGGTGGATGGTCGTCGTCAGTATCGTCCAGTTGCTGGCAGCGGCGATCTCGTCCTATGCCGGAACGTGCGCGGCCACAAACGCCGCGCACGACCTGCGGTCGGACGTCTACGACAAGATCGCGACTTTCTCCAGCCGGGAACACCAGGACTTCGGCACGCCGACGCTGATCACTCGCAGCACCGACGACGTCCAGCAAATGCAGGCGTTCCTGCTCACCTTCGGCACAGTGGCGGCCGCCGCACCGATCACGATGCTGGGCGGGGCCTATATGGCGTTGCGCGCGGATGCTGGCCTGTCCCTTCTCATCGTCGTGGCAGTCGTCGTACTGGGTGTGGCGTTGACGGTGATCCTTCGCTGGATGACGCGGGTGTCGCGCCGGATGCAGGACCGGCTGGATGCGATCAACCGGGTCCTGCGCGAGCAGTTGATGGGTCTCACGGTGATTCGCGCGTTCACCCGCGAGCGCTTCGAGGCCGAGCGGTTCGGGCAGGTGAACCATGAGCTGGCGGCGGCAACCCGGTCGATGGGGCGGCTGAACGGGACGTTCGTTCCGGCCGTCATGCTGATCACCGATCTGTCGATCTTGGCCGTGGTGTGGTTCGGTGGCCACCGGGTCGAGTCGGGACATCTGCTGATCGGCGGTCTGACCGCCTACGTCACCTACCTGGGCCTGATCCTCGGGGCAGTCATGATGGCCGCCTCGGCGGTGATGATGTTGCCAAGAGTGATGGTCGCGGCGGAACGTATTCAGGCGGTGCTCAACTCCACCCCTGTGCTCCGGCCATCGGGCGTACCCGCCAAGTCGGTCCCGATCCGCGGTGAGTTGGAGCTGCGCGGCGTTGCGCTGCGGTATCCGGGCGCCGATGCTGACGTCCTGTCCGGCATCGACCTACGGGTCGAGCCCGGCGGCACGGTGGCGATCGTAGGATCGATGGGCGCCGGCAAGACCGCCCTGCTGTCGATCGTCGCGAGACTTCAGGACGCGACATCCGGATCCGTCCGGCTGGACGGCGTCGATCTGCGCACCATCGATCTCACGGTGCTGCGCGGTCAGCTCGCGATCGTTCCGCAGCGTTCGCTGCTTTTCAGAGGTACGGTCGCAAGCAATCTGCGGCTGGCCAGGCCGGACGCCACTGACGCCGAACTCTGGAAGGCGCTGGAGGTCGCGCAGGCCCGCGAGTTCGTCGCCGCGATGGACGACGGACTCGAATCACCGATCGTCCAGGGTGGAACGAACGTCTCCGGCGGCCAGCGGCAACGGTTGTGCATTGCCCGCGCACTCGTTGCCGCCCCACGGGTTCTCCTCCTCGACGATCCGGTCTCGGCGCTCGATTCCGAAACATCCGCACGACTACTGGAAGCGCTGCGCACAGCCACGGCCGACGCGACAGTCTTGATGGTGTCGCAGCGGACTGCCGGTATCCGCGGTGCCGAACGGATCGTGGTGCTCCACGAGGGCGGTATCGTCGGCGACGGGACACATGAATCACTGATGGACAGCTGTCAGACGTACCAGGAGCTCGTGGCTTCGCAGGACGCGATCGGGGCGTCGGCATGAGCCGCCGGGAGCGTGTTCAGCTCGAAGACGGCGCGAGCTTCGCCGCGACGTCGCGCCGACTGGCAGGCCTGTTCCGCCAAGTCCGGGTGTCGGTGATCGGTTCGCTCGCTCTGGCTGTGTTCGGCGTACTGGCCTACCTGGTCGGCCCGCGGATCTGGGGCCGTGCGATCGACGCGGTGTTGGCCGGCACCCTGGGCGCCGGTTTGCCGACAGGACAGACCAACGAGGCTGCCGCGCAGGCGCTGCGCGACAGCGGCCGAAACAGCTTCGCGGACATTGTCGAGAGGCTGAACGTCACGCCCGGGTCCGGCATCGACTTCGGCTATGTAGGACATCTATTGCTGATAGCCGCCAGCATATATGGCCTCGGCGCCCTGGCGGGATTCGGCCAGCAGTACATCCAGAACAGCGCGATCGCTCGCATCATGCAAACTCTGCGGAACGACGTCGAGGCGAAGCTCAATCGGCTTCCGGTCCGCTACCTCAATGGCTCTTCGCGCGGCGAGCTGCTGTCACGGATGACCAACGACATCGACAACATCGCGACCTCGCTCAGCCAGACGCTGACCCAATTGCTCTTCGGTCTGCTCACCGTCGTCGGCGCACTGGCCATGATGCTGAGCATCTCACCCCTGCTCACCCTGCTCGCGTTGATCTCGATACCGCTGACCTTCGCCATTGGGGCCGTGATGGCGAAGCGAAGCCAACGGCTGTTCGGCGACCAGTGGCGACTGACCGGAGAACTCAACGCGCATATCGAGGAGTCCTACTCCGGCCACGAACTCGTCACCGTCTTCGACCGTGGAGGGGCGTTCCGCGAGACGTTCGCGAACAGGAACGCCGAGGTGAAGAAGGCGAGCCATCTCGCGCAGTTCGTGTCCGGCCTGATCGCCCCGCTGGTGCTGTTCATCGGAAACCTGAGTTACGTCCTGCTCTGCGTTGTCGGTGCCTTCAGGGTGATCAGCGGGCAGCTGACCCTGGGCGGAGTCGTTGCGTTCGTCCAGTACTCCAGGCAGTACTCACAGCCACTCGGATCACTCGCCTCGATGTCCAACCTGTTCCAGTCGGGTATCGCGTCCGCCGCCCGCGTGTTCGCCCTGCTCGACGAGCCGGAGGAGGACCCTGGCAGCCAGGGACAGCTGCCGGCCGTTCGGCCGCGCCGGGTAACGTTCGAGCACGTATCGTTCGGCTACGACCGCGAGTTGACCATCAAGGACCTTGACCTGGTCGTCGAGCCGGGGCGGACCGCGGCGATCGTCGGCGCGTCGGGCGCCGGGAAGACGACCCTGATGAACCTGCTGATGCGGTTCTACGACGTTGGCAGTGGACACATCCTCGTCGACGGCAGAGACATCACCTCGGTGTCACGGGACGCGTTGCGCTCCGAGATCGGGCTCGTTCCCCAAGAGCCGTGGCTGTTCGGCGGGACCATTCGCGACAACATCGCCTACGGGCGGCCGGACGCCACACTTGAGCAGATCGAGCAGGCCGCTCAGGCCTGCGGAGTCAGCCACATCGTGCACGCTCTTCCACAGGGCTACGACACGGTGGTCGACAGTGGTGCGGACGGACGCCTGAGCGAGGGCGAGCGACAGCTGATTTGCATCGCGCGCGCGTTCATCGCTGATCCAGCCGTGCTGATCCTCGACGAGGCCACCAGTGCGGTCGACGCCCGCACCGAACTCCTCCTGCAACGGGCGACCTCGCGGCTGCGGCACGGCCGCACATGCCTGGTGATCGCCCATCGGCTCTCCACCATCCGCGACGCCGACGTCATCGTCGTACTGCAGGACGGTCGGATCGTGGAGAAGGGAACGCACACGCAGCTGTTGCGAGCCGGCGGTGCGTATCACCGGCTCAGTCAGTACCAGTTCCACGAGCCGAGCGCCTTGCCGATTCCGGAGGAGACAGAGCGATCGCGTCGCCTCTCCCCATGAGCAGTCGAGCCGTGGCGGGGCCCTGGGCGGCCAGGTCTCCTGAGCCGTCCAGCGGCTTCCCTGTGACAGCCATACCCAGAGCCCCTGGGCCCGCAGATCTTACGAATGACCAGCTCAGGCCCACATCAAAGAAGGTAGGACCTGTGAGTGCACAGCCGATTCCCCCCGCTGACGGTGCCACGGACACCGAGCGGGTCCTGGCCGTCATCTGGTCCGAGGTGCTGCAAGTACCGCACGTCGGCGTGGAGCAGAACTTCTTCGACCTGGGTGGCCACTCCGTCCTCCTGCACATGGTCCACGATCGGATCGTCGCCCGTCTGGGCATGAACCCGCCCCTCATCGAGCTCTTCCAGTATCCGACCGTCCGCGGCCTGGCGGCATACCTCGACGGGCAGGCCGCCCCGGGCGCGAAGCTGAGCGTCGGCCGTGGCGAGGCTCTGCGCACCGACGGCCGGGCCAGGCTCGCCGGGAGGCGGGACGGGCGCATCCGCCGGTCGACCTTGTTCGGGGAGGGCGACGACAATGAGTGACCACGTCCGTGGCGAAGTGGCGGCCCGGCAGGGCAGCGGGCAGCAAGAGGATGGCGGTTCATTCGTCGCCGTCATCGGCATGGCGTGCCGTTACCCCGGGGCCGCCGACTCGGATGAGTTCTGGTACAACCTGGTCCAGGGCCTGGAGACCGTCACTCGCTTCCCCCGTCGGTCTGTTCCCGGGCCTGCCGGGCAGGCAGGTGCCGGGGAGTACGTCCCGGCAAGGGGCCTGCTCAAGGACCCCGAGTGGTTTGATGCCGGATTCTTCGGCTTCTCGCCCCGGGAAGCCCGCATCATCAGCCCTCAGCACCGGATCTTCCTGGAATGCGCGGTAGAGGCGCTGGAGAACGCGGGCTGCGACCCGGAGCGCTTCCCGGGGGCCGTCGGCGTCTACGCGGGCAGCACCGACACCTCGTACGCGGATGTCGTCCGTTCCCGCCGCGATGAGCTGCCCTTGGTGACGGACATGGAGATCCTGGTCGGCAACGCGCCGGACTACCTCGCCTCCAGGGTCGCCTACAAGATCGGTCTGCGCGGCCCCGCCGTGGTTGTCCAGGCGGCGTGCGCCACCTCGCTGGTCGCGGTCCACACCGCCGCGCAGGCGCTGCTGGCCGGTGACTGCGATGTGGCCCTCGCGGGCGGTGTGGCGGTCCACGTTCCCGCCAAGGAGAGTCCCTACATCGAGGGCGGCATCCTCTCCCGCGACGGTACCTGCCGCGCCTTCGACGCTGAAGCGGGCGGGACGGTGGGCGGCGATGGCGTTGGCATCGTCGTGCTCAAGCGCCTGTCCGAGGCGATCACGGATGGCGACAGCATCCGCGCGGTGCTGCGCGGCTCCGCGGTGAACAACGACGGAGCCAACCGCATCGGCTACACCGCGCCCAGCATGGAGGGGCAGGCAGCGGTGATCCGTGAAGCGCAGCTTGTCGCCGATGTCGATGCGGCGACTGTCGGCTACGTGGAGGCCCACGGCACAGCCACACCGCTCGGCGACCCGATCGAAATCGCCGCACTGACCAAGGCATTCCGCCAGGACACCGACGGCCGCGGCTTCTGCCGGATCGGCTCGGTCAAGACGAACATCGGCCACACCGACGCGGCCGCCGGCGTCGCCGGACTGATCAAGACTGTGCTCACCCTCCAGCATGGCGTCATCCCGCCGAGCCTCAACTTCACGGCCCCGAATTCGCACATCGACTTTGAAGCGAGCCCCTTCGTGGTAGCCACCAGCACACGGGAGTGGCGGACTGATCAGGGCATTCCACGCCGTGCAGGGGTCAGCTCCTTCGGTATCGGAGGCACCAATGCCCACGTCCTGCTTGAGCAGGCTCCCGAGCCGACAACCACGGACCTCGTGCAGCCCTGGCAGCTGCTTGTGCTGTCGGCCCGTACGCCGGGAGCCCTGGATGCGATGACCGACCGGCTCGCCGCCCATCTGCGGGCGCATGCTGGGGAGCTGCCGCTCGCCGACGTTGCCTGGACGCTGCAGACCGGGCGCCGCGAACACGCCTGCCGCCGATTCGCGGTGGTGCGCGATGCCGACGACGCCATTCGCGTCCTGACCGGCTTGGACCCGGGCCGGTTGATCGACTTCGAAGAGCGAGGGCCGGACCGGTCGGTTGCCCTTGTCTTCCCCGGCACCATCGACTCCTCCCGGACGCGCGATCTGCGCGCGACGCAGCCGGTGTTTCTCCGGGCCTTTGAGGAGTGCTTGAGTGTCGCCGACGCCGAGGAGGCCCCTGCGGAACTCGACGTCTTGGCCACCGAGCTTGCGCTCGCCCGACTCTGGCAGTCCTGGGGTTTACGCCCGGCGGCCGTCGCAGGCAGCGGCGCTGGGGCCGTGGTGGCGGACGTCGTAGCCGGAGTCTGCACAGTGGAGGAGGCGGTCCGCCGGACCGTCACCGGAGCCACGGTCGAACTCCGCACCCCCAGGATCCCCGTGCTCAAGCAGGCACCCGGGCCCGGAGAGGCAACGGACCACCTCTGGATGCCCGTGTTCCCGGAAAGCGGTCGGCAGGACGCGCTGCCCGCCCTGCTGGATGCCGCCGGTCGTCTCTGGCTCGCCGAGACCACCATGCGCTGGGAAGGGCTCCATGCAGGAGTGAGGCAGCGCCGAGTCCCGCTGCCGTCCTATCCGTTCGAACGGCAACGGTACGTCGTGGAACCGCACCCATTCGCACCGCCCCGGACCGGGGTTCCCGTGACTCTTGCCGCCGGTCCGCCGACCGGGAGGGCAATCGGGGCGTCGTCCGACGGCTCGGAGGGCTCCGTTTACCAGGTCGTCGCGGATCTGTTCGCCCAGACGCTGGGCCTGGAGGCTGTCGAGCTCGACGAGAGCTTCTTCGACCTGGGTGGCGATTCGCTCATCGCCACCCAGCTGCTGAGCCGCGCCCGCGAACTCTTCCCCACTGCCCAACTCGACGCCGCTGTCATTTACGAGGCACAGACCCCCGCGGAGTTCGCAGAGTTGATCGACAAACAGACGGCTCCGGCACCCTGAGAAGGATTTGATGATGGAGAAGACATCGCGGCGTACCGGTGCGTCGCAGGGAGGCCGCTGGATCGTCGCCCGGAGGCAGCGCCCGGACGCCGCAGCCGATCTGTTCTGCTTCACCCATGCCGGGGGATCGCCTGGCGAATATCTTCGTTTCGAGGAGGAACTGCCGGAGATCCAGGTGTCCGGCGTCCAGTTGCCCGGCCGAGCATCCAGGCTGCGTGAGCCGCCGCTGACCTCCATGGCCTCGGTGGTCGACGCGGTCCTGGAGGTTCTGCGCCCCGAGCGGCCGTTCGCGTTCTTTGGGCACAGCCTCGGCGGCCTGGTGGCCTTCGAGGTGGCCCGCGCACTCCGCGATGCGGGCCGGGAGTTGCCGCGGCAGCTGTTCTTGTCATCCAGTCCCCCGCCGCCCCTCGGCCGCGGCGGGCAACCTGTTCACACCTTGAGCGACGACCTGCTACTCGCCGAGATCGAGCAGCGCTGGGGTGAGTTGCCGGCAGAGATCCGTGCTGATCCCCGGCTGCTGCAGATGGCCCTTGGCGTCTTCCGCGCCGATATCACGATCTACGAAACCTACCGTTACCAGCCTGGGCCGTTGCTGGACATCCCGGTCACGGCGTTCGTCGGCGACCTGGAATGCGACAAGCTGCGGGTGGCCGAATGGAGCGCCCATACCAGCCGCGCCTTCGAGCTCTTCTGCTTGGCCGGGGGCCACTTCCCCTTCCGGGACGCGGAGCAGCGGCGCCTGATGCTCAAGCAGATCCGGCACGTCATGGCGGCGCCGGAGCCCGGGCTGAGTCCGGGGAACGCGCAGGACGGCTCCCACGACGGCGTCGCCGTCTGGGGTCGGATGGGTGGCCACCGCCTCCTTGCCCTGGCTGCCGAAAGCGCCGAGGGCCTTGAGGAAGCGGTGCGACGCGGCCGGGCGGAATTGACCGGTCAGGTGGGCGCGGCTGCCCCGGACGCCGCGCCGTCGGCCGGGGACATTCCCCTGCTGTACCGCCGGCTCGTCTTCGGCGGCGACCTGAATACGCTCGTGGACGCCCTGGCCAAGCCGGCGATCCCCGCGTCTCGGAACACTGCGGAGCGGCCTCGGGTTGCGCTCGTCCTTCCCGGCCAGGGATCGCAGTACGCTCGCATGGGATTCGCCCTGTGCCAGGAACTTCCCAGCTTTGCCGAGGAGTTCGAGCACGGCCTGGATCTGCTGCGGGAGGTCGCCGGACTGGACCTTCACCCGGTGCTGGCCGGCACTGACAGGGAGGACGCGGAAGCGCTTCGACAGACCGTCGTCGCCCAACCGGCCATCTTCCTGCTGGAGTACGCGCTGGCGAGCACCTGGCAGAAGCTGGGGGTGGAACCTGTGGCGATGATCGGGCACAGCCTGGGTGAGTATGTCGCCGCCACGCTCGCTGGGGTCATGACGCTGCCCGACGCTCTGGAGTTCGTCTCCCTGAGGGCTCGGCTCATGCAGCAGGCCCCGACCGGAGTGATGCTCGCCGTGCCACTGGCGGAAGAAAAGCTGGCGCCGTATCTGGAGATGGGCGCGGACCTGGCCACTGTCAACGCCCCTTCGTCCTGCGTACTGGCTGGAATCGAGCAGGACATCGTGCGGATCGAGGCCCGACTCGCCGCAGCCGGGACGCCGGGCCAGCGGCTACGCGTCTCGCACGCCTTCCACAGCAGGCTCATGGAGGGCTGTATTGAGCAGCTACGCGCGGCCGCCACGCGGCTCACCCTGCGACCGCCTACGAGGGAGTTCGTCTCCTGCATCACCGGCCGGTGGATCACTGCACAGGAGGCAACAGACCCCGACTACTGGGCCCGGCATATGAGGCAGACAGTGCGCTTCTCCGACGCGGTCGGCACGGTGCTGGCCTCCTCGCCGGACGTGCTGCTGGAATGTGGGCCCGGCCAGTCGCTGACGAGTCTCCTCAAGCGCCGTCCCGACCTACCCGCAAACCTGCTGGCGGTGTCCTCGCTGCCGCATCCCGGCGGCCGGATTTCCGAGCCGGCCGGTCTGCTGTCCACGCTCGGGAAGCTGTGGGAGGCCGGTGCGCCCCTCGACCTGGCGGCGCTCACTGGCCCGGCGCCACGCCCGATGTCTGGGCACCACGTTGGTCCCGGTCACTGGGCCGCGTACCCTCGCGCAGCTCGACGACTACTTGACCGCGATCCGGATTGCCCTGAGCGTTGATCAGTTCACCAGGCTCTCCGTTGCGGGACGTGTGCCTGGCTCCGACGTTGTTCAGCGGCCCCTCGATATTGATCACTTGGCCCCACCTGGTCGGCGAGCGGCGCGGGACGCCTCCAAGCGGCCCCACTGCCGCTCGCCTGTGGGTATGGCCACAGGCTGGGGCCACCGCAGACCGTCATCGAACGCCTGACGGCGCCAGCGATGGCCAATTCGGTGGGGCTGATTGCCGACGTCGAAGCCAGTGTGCCGCTCGGCCCACCGCACGAGGTAAATGCCCTGGCCCCAGACGGGTTACTCGGCGGCGACGCGGGCCGCGTGGCCCTGCCCGCCGTTCCCGTCGCGTAGCGCAAGGAGTGAGAACTGTGCCGAGACCCACGACACCATCCGTCTCAGGCGATGAACTTGCCGGAGTCTGGCGGCTCGTGTCCTATCACGACCTGGACGAGCACGGCGCCCGCCACGCAGGCCCGCTCGGGCTCGCGCCGGACGGGCTGCTCTTCTACGCACCGAACGGTCGCCTGTCGGTCACCATGATGCGCACCAGCGCCGCGCAGCCGGGCGACCAAACCTTCAACAGCTACGCCGGGACCTGGCGGCGGGAGGGAGACCGCGTTATTCACGCGATTCACCTTGCCCCCGATCCCGCCTGGGTTGGCACGGAGCAGATTCGGGAGCTGGTCCTGGAAGGGGATCGGCTCCGGCTCTACGGCACCGCCCTGATCGGCCCACCACGACGCCGCGTCCTGGAATGGCACCGGATCGGGTGGGGCGTGGTGGATTGATGCTGGCGGTGTGCAACTGCCGTGGAGAGAAGACTCCTGCACACCGTTCCGGCGATGTAATTAAACCGTGGCCGGGTGCGGTGCCCTGACTCAAATCACGGAAATGAAGTCGTGAGGCCGCGCAAACGCGAAATGAAGGCGATCGTCCGGCAGTTGGCGGGAGCCCCGGTGGCAGTAGTGATCCACCGGCTGAACTTGATCATCCGGAGATGGCCGACTTACTGTCGCGGCGTCGTCTCCAAGGAGTCGTTCGGAAAGCTCGACAGCTACATGTCGAAACTGCTGTCGCGGTGTGCTATGGCGGGCGTCGAAGAATGACCCGAGCATAACCACGTACTCGGCGGGCAGGCGACATCATCGCCCGCATCCGCATCCGCATCCGCATCCGCATCCGCAGGCGGACAGCAAGCACCGAGCACTCCTCCGCAGTGCGGCAGAAAGGTCTGTGCCCCCGCAGTGGGTCGCCTGGTTCACGGCGTCGACGGGGGAAACACACGTCCACCGCCGTCGTTCACCGCAGCCAGGGCGGCTTGGACGACAGGAAGAACCTTGAACTCATCCACGCGGTATGCCACGCCAGCGAATACCGCCAACCCCGGAAACTGGAGCAACAACCATGACCGAACCCGCTGATAGCCCGCTTGAGCCGGATGCGTTGAGAGGCGCACGTCCGCTTCTGAGGGGGGTCCGGCCTGGGCAACCGGCTGGTCCTACCCGACCCGATGACGTGAGCGCGTCCCTGGTCGCGCCCCGCGACTCCGCTACCGCCGGGGAGGTAGATGCGCTGACCGTGGCCGTTCAGGGACCGGTCCTGCTGCCCGGTAGCGAGGGCTATGACGCCGAGAGTGCTGGCTTTCAGGCGGCCTATCAGCACCGTCCCGCCGTTGTGGTGGGAGCCACAACCGCGGACGACGTGTGTGCCGCAGTGCGTTTCGCGGCCGAGCGGAGGTGGCCCATCGCGGTCCAGAGCACTGGCCACGGCATCTCCACGCCACTGAGGGGGGAGGGCGTCCTGATCACCACTCGGCGCATGAACCGCGTCGAGGTCGACGCCCGAGCCGGCACGGCACATATAGAGGCGGGAGCCCAGTGGAAGGACGTGATCCGGGAGGCGGCTCGGCACAGGCTGGCCCCGCTCAACGGTTCGGCGCCGGGCGTCGGTGTGGTGGGCTATCTGCTAGGCGGTGGAACCCCACTGCTCGGACGGGAGTTCGGCTACGCATGCGATCACGTACGCAGCATTGACATCGTCACTGCCGACGGGACGCACCGGCACATCACCGCGGACTCCGATTCGGAGCTCTTTTGGGCGCTGCGTGGCGGTGGCGCAAACTTCGGTGTCGTCACGGCCGTTGAGACGGAGCTTGTGCCGGTCGCTGGGCTGTACGGCGGAGGGCTGTTCTTCGAAGCGGCGGATGATGCCATCGATATCCTGCGCGTTTATAGGAACTGGTCGCTCACGGTGCCGGAGCAGCTGACCTCATCCATTGGGCTGATGGTCTACCCGCCCATGCCTGCCTTCCCCGAGCCACTGCGCGGGCGGTACGCCGCTCACATCCGGATTGTGTTCAATGGTGATCCGGCGGAGGGGGAACGGCTGATCGCTCCGCTGCGGGCAATCGGGCCGCGTCTTATTGACACCGTGACCGAAATGCCGTACGCGCAGGTCGGTTCGATTTACGGCGACCCGGACTTCTCCCATTCCTACTACGGCAACAACATTCTGCTGCGCGAGCTGGATCCTTCCGCTCTGCAGATGCTGTTGGACCTGACCGGCCCGGACGCCTTTCCGCCGTGTGTCGTGGACCTGCGTCACCTTGGCGGTGCGATGTCGCGCCCTCCGGCCGTGCCAAGCGCTGTGGGTGGCAGGAAGGCGCAATACGTCCTGCGTGTGCTCAACGGAATCGTCGGCACGATTCGCGAGGACCCGTTCGCCGACGCCCGCCCCGTACATCAGCGACTCATGCGGGCCTTCAAACCGTGGTCGGTCGGACGCAGCCTCAACTTCGTGTACAGCGACGGCAGGCCGTCCGCACCAGATGATGTACGGGAGTTCTATGATCCAGAGGCATTCGACCGTCTTGTCCGCTTGAAGGCTCAGTACGATGTGGACAACTTGTTCCGTTGCAACCACAATCTCTCGGCCTAAGGGCGTACAGATCTTTAACCTCGATCTTTGGTGACGGTCCGTCGGTTCTTCCGGTGGGCCGTTTCGGCTTGCCGCGTGGATTGTGGGCAGGGTGGCAGCCCGGCTGTCGTGCCGGGTGGACGCCG